>JANYJP010000112.1 GCA_025358455.1 Bacteroidales bacterium | reverse complement strand
ACAATATGTCATAATAAAATTATGGGTTGTGCGACCTAGTTTGAAATGGCGGAATTTACCTATTGCCACACCTTCTACCCATCGGGGGTTGTTGTCATCCTCAGTCCAGATAACATTTGTGTATTGCATAAGGTCCGGATGATTAATACCGGCTTCCCAAGCTCTGTTACTGCCTACGAGCCCATGTGGATTTACTTCTATTACAATTTCCTTGTTAAGTGAACGAACAAACCTGGCACATTCAGCAAGCCGTGAAGTTAGTGTCCAGCACCTGAAATCTATCCATTCCTGAATAACCGGATCATTGACTGTTTCCATTTTAGCGGCAGAATTTTCATCATTCCACATTGGGGGAAGTACATAGGAGACATCTTCAAACCCGAAGCGCTCCTTTCTCTGATCCGGAGAATAACGCTCTTTCAGAAACTTTCTGAAAGAAGCTATGGTTGCCGGATTAAAATCTGCAGCAGGCGGATAGTTATAATCAAAATTATCGAAATGTATAAAATCGGTTTTCACCTTCTCAACTACATACCGGATGATCTTTTCCCTGAAATATTTCATGTAACTGTCGTTGTTAAAGCATGGCCTGTAGCGGTACGCCTGCTGGTAACTGTAGGTGAGCAGCAATGGTTTTCCGTTTTCATCAATCTGATACCATAAATTTGTTTTTGCTTCAGGAACCTCAGAAAAAAAAGTTTCATAAGCCATAGTGTTCCACTGAATATAAGTATCGGCTTTCATTCCATACTTATGTGCAATTGCGATAGCCTGAGCCACCTTGTCCATATATTCCTTTTCCGCCTGAAAACCAAATCCTTTGTAACAGCCAACATGATATACAGTAATACCTGCTTCTGACAGGGTTTTGATATATGGTTCGGAAAGCTGATAATCAAAATCAGCTTTTTGCCACTGGTTGAAATCTGGATTGTTCCTCCTTACCTGGAAAATCCATGGTTCATGTGTAGCACCGGCATCGGCAAATCCCGCTTTGATCCAATTTGGAGTATACTTTGCCAGATCGATCGATTCGGATTGTGCAAATAAACCATTAAGGCTGGTTAGTGTGAGAAAAAGTAAAATAAGGTTACGAAGGGACAAAATCCTGTCTTTTTCTGTACTCTGTACTGATTCCATATATTTGGGTGCATTATATTAACATACCTCAACAAAGGTAATTCAATACTAATATATGGCATTTTAGGCAATAATAAAGCATCCCCACAAGAGAAATCAGTTATGTAGATAAAACTGCTACCTGACTCCTGGATTATTCTTTTATTGGCAGATGCGACTATTGAGTAACGGTTACATGTCCTTATACATCTTAGATTATTCTTAACCTTTTTGGGGTAAAATGGGAGAGGGGTTAAGAATTGTCTACTTTTTTTACCCGTTATTTGGCTTATGACAAGCGGGGGAGCATTTTGATGCGTTTGCGAAAATCGTTGGAAATGTGTGAGTTATGTAGTAAAAAAGAAAACTCCACACTGAATTAATGTGGAGTACCGTGGAGCTGCGGGGAGTCGAACCCCGGTCCATACATGGAGACCATATGCTTTCTACATGCTTAGTCCTGCTTGATTTTCGTGACCTGTCAGCTGCAGTACAACCTAACATGCCCTTATTTCCTGTTTGTTTCGCCATCGGGTCGGAACAACCTTCAGACTAGCCCCGGATTGCGTGCGCCTCCTTGTCGGGTTGGATCAGGGCATGACCGCCCGGGAAGCGTCTCGTCACGGCACATGTGCCATGAGATTCCGCCTTTCGGCGGAAAGTGCTTAAGCTACTGTTATTCGCTTATGCTGCGAGAGCGTAATTGTTTTCGCCTTTTATTGTTTTGTGACACGGTAAAAGTGACGCGCCACCACACACTGCATGCTTACATAACACCTCTCATGCTGTCAAAACCAAGTCAGCCCCTGATATTATGAACTGCAAAGATACAAAAAATGCACCCATCCTTTCCAATTCATTTGGAAATGTAGTGAAATAGCTTCTCAACCTCGATTTGTAAATGACTTCAATATACTATATTTGATTTTTGTTGTACAATCGTAATTCGGTTTATTTTTCTTTAAAAAATTAGTTTATGAAAAAAGTCTTCTGCTATCTGATAGTAGCAATGCTGGTATCACCTGAAATCTTCTCTCAAGATTCAAATACTCTGACTTCAAAAGAAAAAAAACAGGGTTGGAGTCTTCTTTTTAATGGCATCAGTTCAAAAGGGTGGATCACCACAAATGGGCAACCTGTACCTTCAGGATGGGATATAAGTAACGGCTGCATATCAACAAAAAAAGGAGAAAAAGGAGGCGACATAATTACAGTAAATCAATATTCGGATTTTGAACTATCTCTCGACTTTAAAATTGAACCCGGATGTAACAGCGGGGTGAAATATTTCTTCACTAAATATGATACGGGTGGAAATCTTGGAATGGAATACCAGATTATAGACGATGTTCTGGGAGAGGATAACATACTACCAACTCATCTGACCGGATCTTTTTATGACGTTCTTCCACCTGATAAATCAATAAAAAAATTAAACCCTCCCGGACAATGGAATAATATCCGGATAGTTTCAAACGGGAAAAAAGCAGAACACTGGCTGAACGGTATCAAAATTCTTGAATTTGTGCGTGGCGATATGACCTTTACAGAAGCTGTGGCAAAGAGTAAATTCAGTAAAACTATTCCGGCATTTGGGACTGTGGAAAAAGGGAATATACTCCTTCAGGAACATGGAGGAGTTGTTGCATTCAGAAACATTAAAATAAGGATATTAAATAAGTAATTGAACTGGAGAAAAGACGTGACTTTATTAAAAAAAATGCAGCAGGCACTGCAGGATTAGCAAACATATGATTTTGTAGATCAAATATTTAAAAATATGAGGAAATTATCTGTTATTTTTTTTGCTTTTATTCTGATCCCATTAGCTTCAGTAGCGCAACAGGCTCTATCGGGAAATACGGATATTATCTCGCCTGAAATTAAAGATGACAATACAGTAATATTCAGGTTTTTAGCTCCCAATGCTACTGAAGTAAAAATTTCAGGTGACTGGATGCCTGTACAGGCATGGACCCACACATCTGAGGTTATGAAAAAAGGGGAGAAAGGATTGTGGACCTATACTACCGGTAAGCTTCCATCAGAATTATATGGTTATTATTTTCTGGCAGACGAACTAAGGTGCTCCGACCCGAATAATGTTTACCAGATTCGTGATGTGGCAACGGTAACTAACGTTTTCATAATAAGTAATGGGAAGGCCGGTCTTTATAATGTAAATGATGTGCCTCACGGTACAGTGGCAAGACGCTGGTATCAATCGCCGGGAAATGAATTGGTCCGCAGAATGACAATCTACACTCCTCCTGGTTACGAAACCGGCAATACAAAATACCCTGTACTTTACCTCCTTCATGGTATGGGAGGCGATGAAGAAGCATGGATGGCCCTTGGCAGAGCCTCCCAGATCCTCGATAACCTTATTGCACAGGGTATTGCATTACCTATGATTGTGGTTATGCCCAATGGGAACGTATCACAGGAAGCCGCTCCCGGTGAGTCTGTCACGGGATTCATTAAACCAATCATGCAGTTGCCAAACACCATGGACGGAAAGATGGAAGAAACATTTATAGATATTGTAAGGTTTATCGATAGTAACTACCGTACGCGCGACAATAAAGCAGGTCGGGCTATTGCAGGATTATCAATGGGTGGATTCCACGCTTTGCATATTTCAAGGTATTACCCGAATACATTCGACTACATTGGCCTTTTCTCAGCTGCTATCAGCCCTGATGCTAAAGTCCATTCAAAGATTTATTCTGATATTGATGCTACTCTTGCAAAGCAAAAAAGCAATGGTTATAAACTATACTGGATTGGTATAGGTAAGTCAGATTTTCTCTACAAGCAGGTACAGGAGTACAAGCTGAAGATGGATTCATTGAAGATGCTTTACGAATACAGAGAGAGCGAAGGAGGTCATACCTGGGTCAACTGGCGGATGTATCTCAGTGAGTTTGTGCCGGAACTTTTCAGGTAAGTTGAAATATGTTTAAAATGAAGATTACAGGAAAAGCCGGATAACCCGGCAAATTAATATCTTCACATCAATAATAATAATGTTTATTGAGAAATGGATAAGACATTACGAGTAGGAATACTCCGTGAAACAAAGAACCCTCCCGACAGGAGAGTTCCTTTGACCCCTCCTCAGATAGTTACTCTCGAAGAGTTGTACCCTAATGTTGAATTTTTCGTGCAACCCAGTGATTTTCGATGCTATTCAAATGAAGAATATGAATATCTTGATATTCCGCTTAAAGAAGATCTTCGTGATTGTGATATTCTGATGGGCGTAAAAGAGGTGGATAAACGTACATTTATTCCTGGAAAAACCTATCTTTTCTTCGCCCATGTTGCAAAGAAACAACCTCATAATCACGAAATGTTCAGGGAGATGGCTGAAAAAAAACTCAGCTTCATTGATTATGAATATCTGACAACTAAAGAAGGGCAAAGAGTAGTCGCGTTCGGCCGGTATGCAGGTATTGTGGGAGCATACAACGGTTTAAGGGGCAGAGGCATCAAAACAAACAGGTTTAAACTCAAGCCTGCTTATCAGTGCCGCGACCTCGATGAGATGTGGGCCGGTCTCAGTCTCATCGAACTAAAGGCGGGTCTTAAAATCCTGGTAACCGGAGATGGTCGCGTTTCGAATGGAGCATTGGAAACATTAAGCATTTGTAATATTGTACAGGTAAGTTCTGAAGAATTTCTTAACCGGGAGTTTGATGTACCCGTCTGTTGCCGGATTGGTCCGGAACATTATACCAGACACAAAAAAGGTAAAAAGTTCAATTTCAACCATTTTACCAGTAATCCCATGGAATATGAATCAACATTCCTGCCTTATACAAGGGTTACTGATATTTTAATAACCGGACATTTCTGGGATCCTCGTTCACCTGTATTTATTGGTAAAGAGGATATGAAGAAGCCTGATTTCAGAATATCTGTCATAGCTGATATAAGTTGCGATATAAATGGTCCGATAGCGTCGACTCTAAGGGCAACAACTATATCTGATCCATTTTACGCCTATAATCCACATCTTGAAATTGAGGATACTGAGTTTTCGCGACCATCAAATATTACTGTTATGTCAATCGATAATCTTCCCGGTGAACTGCCCCGCGATGCTTCACTGGACTTTGGTAAACAATTGATGAGTAACGTTCTGCACGATCTTTTAAGCGGCATAAACAGCGCCATGATAGAGAAGGCCAAAATTCTTGAAAACGGAAGCCTGAGCCCGCGATATGCTTATCTTAATGATTACCTGAATGCTAGCCTTTAACCTTTAGATATTGGAATCGCAGATTTCAGATGAAGATCTGCACCGGTCAGCATGATCAGAGGGAAATAAAGCAGATTCGTTTTTATTAACTTGCATCTTTTTGAAACTGGTAAAATGAAGATAATTTCACTCGGCCCCGCGCATCCCTACAGAGGTGGCCTGGCTTCATTCAATGACCGTCTGGCGCTTCAGTTTAAAGCTGAAGGGTATGGCATTGAGATTGTAACATTCCGGATGCAGTATCCAAAATTGTTTTTTCCGGGGGAAACACAATATACTGAAGGGCCTGCTCCTCAAGGAATTAAGATAGTACGCGAACTGAACTCTATTAATCCATTTAACTGGATATCAACAGGCATTAGAATAAAAAAGGTAAAACCCGACCTTCTTCTTATCAGGTATTGGTTACCCTTCATGGCGCCATGTCTTGGAACGGTAGCAAGAATTGCAAAGTCAAATGGTCACACAAAAGTGATTTGCATATTCGACAATATTATTCCTCATGAAAAACGACCTGGCGATAATTTTCTTACAAAATATTTTTCAGGCAGCATAGATGGGGCAATTGTAATGTCCAAAACGGTTTATGATGATTTAATGACATTCAGGGAAAACATCCCGGTAAAACTTTCTCCTCATCCACTGTTCGATACTTATGGTAAAATTATGGTGCGTGATGCTGCGATATCGATGTTAAATCTTGATGCAGATTATTCTTATCTTTTATTTTTCGGATTTATAAGAGCTTATAAAGGACTTGATCTTCTTATTGAGGCATTTTCTGATGAGAGGTTAAGAGACATGAAGCTGAAACTAATTGTCGCGGGCGAGTTTTATGAAGACCCTGGCAGGTATCATGATTTGATTAAGAAATATAAGCTTGAAAAGGATATAATCTTTTTTGACCATTTTATTAAAGATAGCGAGGTTCCGGTATTCTTCAGTGTTGCTGACCTGGTAGTACAACCCTACAAAAGTGCGACCCAGAGCGGAGTAACACAGATTGCCTTCCATTATGAAAAGCCAATGCTGGTAACTGATGTCGGAGGTTTGAGGGAGATTGTACCTGATGGCGAATGTGGCTATGTAGTAAAACCGGAACCGGAATATATTAGCGCGGCGATTATTGATTATTTTAGGAATAACAGGAAAGCCTTATTTTCAGAAGGTGTAAAAAAGGAAAAGGAAAAATTCTCATGGGATAAAATGACAGCTGCTATAATTGAGGTTTATAAGAAGTGCCTCAACTCAAAATCTCTTCTTTAACATATTAACAATGTGCATATTATGCTCCTTCTCCATATGGAGTGGGAGCTGGAGGATCAGGTATTATTATTACGAAACAGATTGTGAGTCGCGACAAAGAATATGGGTGAAGCAAGCCGGGGATTAGAAATTTATTTCAGGAATTCACCTTGTCCTTAATAAGATAGTTATTCCGTTCCGATGAATTCCGGTTAATAAGTTCTCCAAGGAACCCGGTCAGGAAAAGTAAAGAGCCTATTATCATTACGGCAAGAGCAATGAAAAAAAACGGGCTGTTCGTAACAAGCGGAGCTCTGAGATGATTATGAACAAACACAAGTTTCCGTACGCCAAGATAGCCGGCCATAATAAAACCAATAAAAAACATAAGGGTACCGAGTGACCCGAAGAGGTGCATCGGACTTTTTCCAAAGCGAGTAATAAAACCTATAGTCAGAAGATCGAGATAGCCTTTCATGAACCTGTCAAGACCGTATTTTGTAACACCGTATTTTCTTGCCCTGTGTTCTACAATCTTTTCACCGATATTCCTGAATCCTGCCTCTTTGGCAAGCATTGGAATATACCTGTGCATTTCCCCGAATATCTCGATACTCTTTACAACCTCCAGCCGATATGCTTTTAGTCCGCAGTTAAAGTCATGGAGCTTTATTCCGGAGGACCATCTTGCAGTGCCATTATAAAATTTGCTTGTTATTCGTTTGATAAAAGGATCGTACCTTTTCTTCTTCCAGCCTGACACAAGGTCGTACCCCTGATCGCGGATCATCCTTACAAGTTCAGGAATCTCATCCGGACTATCCTGAAGGTCCCCATCCATTGTAATAACCACATCACCGGTTGCAATAAAAAAGCCTGTATGAAGTGCCGCTGCTTTTCCATAGTTACGTCTGAAGCTGAAGCCTTTGACTGATTGGTTATTTACTGCCATACCCATAATTTGCTTCCACGATGAATCTGAACTTCCATCATCAATAAAGATTATTTCATATGATAATTCATGTGAAGAACAAACCCTGGCAATCCATTCAGTAAGCTCATGAATAGATTCCTCTTCATTATATAAAGGGATAACAACCGATAGATCCATCAGGAATTAATTATGGTTAGTTTTCAGGAGCGTCGATCAGCGGATTTCCTTCTTTTTTAATAAAAATACTTATTACCAGTGACAGTATTGCTCCCCAGATTATATTGCCGAATATACCGGAAATAACCATTATTGATGGTTTCATTATTTTTGCAGTGAAGGCCATTCCTGTATCAATTGCAGATTGAGGTAACCCTTTTTTTACCATTCCCTCTTCAGCCATTGCAAGCTGTTTTGCCACCAGACCAGGATCAATTACAGTATAAAGGATGTAACTGAATATTGCCATAATGATAGCATAGTATATGCATATAATTAAACCTGCCCCAAAAGACTGCCCGTATGTTATCTGCCCGTGCATCAAATTGTCCCGGTATGATTTAAGAAGAAAAAACAGAAGTCCAATCTGTATTATGATGAAAATATATCCCCCGGTTTTGTTCAGTGATTGGTCGAGAAAATAAAGAATGAGAGAGTAAACAATTCCGGCAAGGCCTAATATTAGACCATTATTAAGATTAGATTTCCAGGCATTAACTTTTGGTTCCATGATATCAGATATTTATTCTACAATAGGGTTAGATGTATAATAACAAATATAATGTAAAAATAGAAAAGAGAGCTGATGTAAAAATGGAATAATTATTTTGTATGGTTCTGAAATATTATTACTTTTGCACGGGGTAAGTCTTATACGACCAGCTCCTGCTGAACTCCCCCAGGATCGGAAGATAGCAAGGGTAGGCAGTTGTAGCGGTGCGATATAAGGGGCTTACCCTTTTTTTATTATCCCAAACCCCCCAGGGGGCTTGAAATCGATATGTTTTTATACCATGTTGATCCGTATATATTGCGAAAACCCTGATCCAAAGCAAATAAGAAAGGTAGTTGATTTGCTTGATAATGGGGGTATTATCATCTATCCAACCGATACAGTCTATGCAATGGGTTGTGACATAAACGCAACAAAATCAATTGAAAGGATAGCCCGGTTAAAGGGATTAAATCCGAAAAACCCGGAACTTTCGCTTATTTTTTATAATATGAGTCAGCTCTCAGAATACACCATAATACGCGATAATACAATTTTTAAGCTTCTGAAAAGAAACCTTCCAGGTCCGTTTACCTTTATAGTACAGGCAAATAATCAGATTCCGAAACTCTTTAAGAACAAAAAGAAAACAGTTGGTATAAGAATACCCGATAATAATATTGTACTTGAACTTGTAAGGGAGCTTGGGAGGCCAATTATAACTACATCTATTCACGACCCCGATGAGGTTATTGAGTATACAACTGATCCGGAACTTATACATGAGAAGTATCACGATTTTGCAGATGCAGTAATAGATGGCGGATTTGGAAAAAACGAAGCGTCAACAATCGTTGATTGTACAGGTGAAGAAATTGAGATTATAAGACAGGGGCCAGGAATCCTTGATATGTAAAAATTATCGTCTATAAAAATTTCGGGTAAACAGTACCATAATAGTAAGCAATTCAAGACGTCCTAAAAGCATTAATACTGACAAAAACCATTTACCGGCCATCGGTACCTGAGAGAAGTTTGTGAATGGTCCAAATGTGCCAATTCCCGGACCAATATTTCCCAACATTGATGCCGATGTACTAAATGAGGTGATAAGATCATATCCCATAAAGGAAATTACAAATGCAGCAAAACATATTAAAAGAAAATATAATGTAATGAATACCAGTAGATTGTTAATCGTTGACTGAGATATAATCCGCTTATCGAGCCGGACAGGGAAGAAAGCATTTGGATGGATTAACTTTTTTAACTCCTGCCTGCTATTTTTTGTAATTAAAAGAAGCCTGACGATTTTAATTCCCCCGCTTGTCGAGCCTGCCATTCCTCCGGTAAACATGAGTGCGAAAAAAATAATTATGACTAACCCTCCCCATAGGTTATGATCCTGGGTGTAGAAACCTGTGGTTGAGATAATTGATATTACATGAAAAGCTCCATCAAGTACTGCTCTCTCACCTGACAATCCTGATTTAAAATAAAGAATTGAAGAGACAATTATAATAAAGCCTACGCAGATCAATGAGTAGAAAAAGAACTCATTATTGGCCAACATCTTTTTGAAATTTCCTTTCAATCCGAAGTAAATGAAAGTCATATTAGTTCCTGCAATAAACATGAAAACTGTAATAACAATAATTATAAAAGGTGTATTAAAGGCAGCAATACCGGAGTTCATTGAAGAAAAACCTCCGGTTGACAGGGTAGAAAAAGAATGACAGACAGCATCGAATGCAGGCATGCCCCCGATAATAAGTAAGATAACTTCTATAAATGTCAGAATAAAATAGATGGAGACTAGTCTGAAGACTGCATCTTTTATCCGGGGATGGATCTTATCTGTTGACTGACCCGAGAACTCATTTACAGCAAGTTGTATGTGTATTGATTTAAAGACCGGTAGAATATAAAGGGAGATAAAAATTATACCGACTCCTCCAAGCCATTGAGTCAGGCTCCGCCAGAAAATGATCCCATGCGGCCGTGATTCAATGTCTGTGAGAATTGTTGCACCTGTAGTTGTAAACCCTGAAATTGATTCGAAAAAGGCATCTCCAAAATTGCTGATGGAGCCGCTTATAAGAAAAGGTAATGTTCCAAAAAGACTGAAAATAATCCATACCCCTGTTACAATAAGATAACCTTCCTTGTTCCCGGAGATTCTTTCCTCATTTCTCAATGGAGTGAATACTATTGTACCCGATAAAATTGTAATAAGTGCTGAATAGCAAAAGGAGGAGACTGTCTGTTCGTGATAAAGGTAGGATATAGCTGCAGAAACCAGCATAAAAAAACCTTCAACAATGAGCAGCAGGCTGAAAACCCTTGCTATTATCCTGAAGTTGATCATAAATACTCAGGTAAAATATTTTGATAGCTTTTCGTATGCTGAAGGCAGTGTAAAGACCACCACTTTATCGTTTTCCCGGATAATTGTGTCACCTGTTGCAATAAATGGTTCTCCATCCCTTGTTCCTCCGCCCACTATGGCATCTTTAGGAAAATCAATACTCCTGAGAGTCCCTTTTGTTATTTTGGCGTTGGCAGGAACATTGAATTCAAGTACTTCAGCGTCAGTTCCTGTCATATATTTAACCTGCGTTACATTTGGATTGGATGTGTGACGGAATATTCTGCTGGCGGCAGATATCTTTTTATTTATAATTGTATCTATTCCTGTATTTTCAGCGAGGTTTATGTACTCCATATTCTCAACTTCTGCTATTGTCTTTTTCACTCCCAGCTTTTTCGCAAGAAGACATGAAAGGATATTTGTCTCCGAATTTCCCGTTACAGCTACGAAGGCATCTATTTTGGTTATACCTTCCTGTTCAAGAAGATCTACATTTCGGCCATCACCATTAATTATGAGAGTATTATCGAGAATATTGGCCAGCTCTTCACATTTTTTTATATCTGAATCAATAAGTTTGATCTCACAGTTTTTCTGCAGATACAAGGCAACATGTTTCCCAATTCTGCTTCCTCCAAGTATCATTATACTTTTAGCCGCGAAACTCTCCTTCCCTGAGGTTTTCATCATCTCATCAATCCCTTCAGGTGTGGAAATCACGAAAACCATGTCACCAAGCTGAAAATGTTCATTTCCTCTCGGAATAATTGTAACGTCATTTCGTTTAATAGCAACGGCTCTGTATTTATCGGTTGTGTGACTAACAGAAATCTCCTGGAGACTTTTGTTCAGAATTGGAGCATTTTCACCAAGCCTTTGTACGTACATTGCAAGTTTTCCTCCTGAGAATTCCATGAACTCAGATGTTCCTGTTTCGTGCAGGAGACCCAGAACCTCGCGTGCAGCTATTAATTCGGGATAAATAAGTGAATCAACTCCTATTGATTTGAAAAATTCTAAAGTGGACTCTTCAAGATAATCGATATTGTCAATGCGTGCTATAGTCTTGATAGCACCAAACCTTTTGGCAAGGATAGATGATGTTATATTAGTATCTTCTGAGTGTGTTACCGCAATAAAAAGATCAGTTTTCTTCCGCAATGTATCCTGCAACAACTTTACAGAAGTAGCAGAACCCTCATGAGTAAGTACATCCAGTGAACTGTCGATTGGTCTAAGTCGGGCTTCTTCCGGGTCGATAAGAATAATTTCATGATTTTCATTAGATAACATCTTTGCAAGATGTGTTCCAACTTCTCCGGCGCCCGCAATAATTATTCTCA
This sequence comes from Bacteroidales bacterium, assembly GCA_025358455.1. Taxonomy (GTDB): domain Bacteria; phylum Bacteroidota; class Bacteroidia; order Bacteroidales; family VadinHA17; genus LD21. Next base: position 48,649 of record JANYJP010000112.1, on the reverse strand, counting down.
TTAAAAAATTTTTAAAAAAACATGACAAAATAAGAGATAAATCCCTTAATACTCAAGTTTTTTGACCTTTTTTTATTAATTGTTCATATTCTTTTAATGTATGCACCGGACTTTCTGACAAGATGCACAGTATATATTTCGCGGGCAGAAATAAATTCAGGAATCCTGTAACCTGAAGATACTTCTGATGACAATATAATTGTTTGCAGGGGAGGTCCTAAAATCAGATTTTTATCGATACCCGGCTTCAACCCTGTAAGAATCAAAATATCGGGCATATAATTATTTATGATGCTTTGACTTAACTCACTGCAAATAAGTATCTTCTTTTCACCAGCTTTGATACAATAACCCTTATTGCTTAGAATATTATTTTTTAATTTGAGTCCAAGTGTTGCACAATGCTTTAGTACCTCTGGTCTGATAAGGCAGGTATCGGAATAAATATTAAGAATTTTTCCTGTTTTGATTCCTATAGTAGATGAACCTGCTGTATTATAGATAATTAATTCATTGGTAGTTCGCACATATATTTCTTTTGCTGTAACGGATATAACAAACGCAATAATTATTAAATATAATGTGAAGGCTGATCGTCGTTGTTTCTTCAGAAGGAAATTGATGAACAGGAAAATTGTTATGGCCAACAGGAAACATTCAATTGACCTCATACCGATATTTTCAATATTTGACCCGGGAAGGGAGGCTGCCCTTGCAGTAAGTAACTCTGTAAGGCCAGTAAGGTTATCAAGTATCATTGCCAGAAACGTTGAAAGAAACTGTATGTGAAATATGAGCGGTATCAGACAACCTAAAACTACCAGCAGTGACGAAAGAGGTACTATAATTATATTTGTAATTATAAAGTATGTGGGGAACCTGTTAAAAAGCATTATTGTTAATGGGAGCGTACCTGCCTGTGCCACAATTGTAACAACAGCTGATTGCCATATTTTATCTGTCATCCAGTTTTTAAACTGAACTTTAAGATACAGCTCCTGGTAAAAGCAGATAATATAGATCACGGCTGAATATGAAAGAAGAAACCCTGCATCGAAAATTACTGATGGTCGAATCAGTATAAGTACAAATGCTGAAGCTAATACTGAGTTTATCCCATTTACTTTTCTATGCATCAGATTACCGGCCTGAAGGAAAGTAAACATAAGTGTAGCTCTCAGTACAGATGGAGTGAGTCCTGTCACGTACGCGAATGCCCATAAGATAAGCACAGTAACCAGTATTCTTATAATATTGAACCTGCCCTTAAGAAAGAATAGCACATTAAATACAAACAAACTCAGAATTACAGCATGAAGGCCCGATACTGCCATAATGTGCATTACTCCGGCCCTGATAAAATTTTGTTTCTGCTCCTGATCAATTTTGTTTTTCTGTCCAAGGATTATCGCCGATACAAGTGGCAGCCTTTCTTCGCTTACACCTCTTAGCTTGTACATTTCTATGATTTTTTCCCTGATAATAAGTGCTTTGTGAATCAGCTTCCTGGCAGAGGGAGCCTGATGACTTATTATATTACTTCCACTGGTAAAAGCATAATATTTTATTCCATGATTTTCCATATAAAACCTGTAATCGAATTCATAAGGATTTCCTCTGTTAGTTATCTCAACCGGATTACATTTGATAACCAGGATATCGCCCGGCAGAAATGAAATAAGTGTTGAATCTTTTTTATTATAAAGGACCATCGAACCCCTGACTGCTTCAGTACCGGCCGTAGAAATTTTTGCGTTCAGTTTTACAGTCAGTAAATAACTATTCTCTTTTTCTTCAGGATAGTCAGATAATGTACACTGGAAAAATGTCTGTTCAGGTTTAAGTATTGAAAGACTGTTTTTTTCGTTCTGATAAAGAAGCAACCCACAGAAGAACAACGATAGGTTAAAGGTTATACCGAACAACAGATTGGTCAGGTATTTATTGAAAAAGAGACTTATAATAAATCCTGAAATACAAAGAATAGAAATTATTAACAGGAAGAAAAAATCCGGTTTTATATACAGGCCTGAGATAATTCCAGCGCATAACGGCAGACCAATACGAAGAAATGGAATTTCTTTATTTAGCACAGTCAGCAGCAATGAGACTGTATAAAGTTAAGAAGAATAGTTTAAAGTGCCTAAAGTTTGGAGTGACTATTTGATCTTTTGCCCTGGCAGGATAGTCTTATATTCAGCCTCAAACCTGCCTTTGCTAATAGCAGTAAGTTTGCTTTTAATAAGTCTTTTTCGGAGAGGATTTACTTTATCTGTAAACATAATTCCATCGAGATGATCATATTCATGCTGTATAATTCTGGCCTTATAACCTTCAAATGCCTCATCGTGATACTCCCAGTTTTCATCATAATAATTAATCCTGACACGTGATTCGCGGAGTACTTCTTCTCTCAGGTTTGGAATACTTAAACAACCTTCAGTCATGGGAACGAGGTCTCCGCTTCTTTCTGTAATATGGGCATTGATAAAAGCTCTCTTGAATTCAGCGAGTGCGGGTTCATCCTCGGCGGCAGGTTTGCCATCTATTACAAATAGCCTGATTGATTTACCAATTTGTGGAGCTGCAAGACCCAGACCTTCAGAGTAGTACATAGTGTCAAACATATCTGAAATGAGTTGGCTGAGACCCGGATATTCTTTATTAATCTCAACAGCAACCTTTCTTAAAATCGGATGCCCGTATACAACAATAGGGTAAATCATTTTAATTTAATATTTACTTTTTTATTAGATCTGTTATCAAGGAAAGACTGAAGAATTATTGAAGCGCTTATTTTGTCAACCATTGATTTATCCAGTCTATCCAGTTTTTTAACTCCTCCGGCTATCATAGTCTGAAAAGCCATTTGTGACGTAAATCTTTCATCTGCAAGGTGAATATGCTTTTCGGGAAATTTCTTTTTAAGTTTTTTAATAAATGGATTAATGTAAGTAACAGCTTCACTGGGCTGGTTGTTCAATTTTACCGGATATCCAACCACAAATGCTTCCACCTCTTCTGTTGTGAGATAATCGTCAATAAACTTGTCAAATTCATTTGGACTTACTGTAATCAAAGGTGAGGCAAAGATTTGCATCGGATCAGTGACTGCCAATCCAATTCTTTTTGTTCCATAATCTATACCAAGTATCCTGCCCATATTTATTCTAAGGCACAAAAGTACAAAAAAAAAGCCACCCCGGGGATGGCTCTTTATTTTCAAATTGGTTTTATTCTGTTTTTGCGAATTCCATACCAGCCAGTCGCTTATATGAATTGTACCGCCATTTAGCGTTATCCTCGGCTGCTTTAAAAAGCGTTTCTGCTTCACCAGGGAAAGCCTTAACCAGAGAAGTATAACGTACTTCTGACATCAGGAAGTCCTGAAATTTGGTCCAGTCAGGCTCTTTTGAATCCAGAGTGAAAGGATTCTTTCCTTCAGCTTCAAGAAGTGGATTAAACCTGTACATATGCCAGTAGCCTGCCTCAACGGCATGTTTCGTCTGACCCTGGGTTTGTCCCATGCCATCTCTTAAACCATGGTTAATACAAGGTGAATAGGCGATAATTAATGATGGACCAGGATAGGCTTCTGCTTCTTTTATTGCCTTAAGGTATTGTGCATTATTTGCACCCATTGCAACCTGGGCAACATAAACGTAGCCATAACTCATTGCCATCTGGCCAAGATCTTTCTTACGGATTTTCTTACCCGATGCTGCAAACTTAGCAACAGCTCCGGCAGGTGTTGATTTGGAAGCCTGACCACCGGTGTTGGAATATACTTCGGTGTCGAGAACAAGAATATTTACATCTTCTCCTGAAGCTATAACATGATCGAGACCGCCGTATCCGATATCATAAGCCCAACCGTCGCCACCGAATATCCAGTGTGATTTTTTTATCAGGTATTGTTTAAGACTTAAAATCTCTTTTACAACTTCAGATTTTTCTTTACCGCAAGCTTCAATAACTTTTGCTGAAGCAGCTCTTGAAGGTTCTGCATGATCTTTTTCTTTCAGCCATTCTTCAAATGCAACTTTAGTTTCTGCATTTACTGTTCCGGCTGCAAGAGCATCTTTCATACGTGAAACAATACGGTCCCTGAGCTTGTTAGCACCAAGAGCCAATCCAAGTCCATATTCTGCATTATCTTCAAAGAGAGAGTTTGCCCATGCAGGGCCGTTACCATCTTTATTGTGTGTATAAGGCATTGAAGGTGCCGAGCCTCCGTAAATTGAAGAACAACCGGTTGCATTTGATACAATCATACGGTCACCAAAAAGCTGTGTTATTGACTTGATATAAGGTGTCTCGCCACAACCTGCGCATGCGCCGGAGAATTCGAACAGAGGTTGAGAGAACTGACTGTTCTTGACATTAACAAATTTGTCGACAACGGTATCTTTATAACCTACTTTTTCGTGCATGTACATCCATCTCGGAGCTTCTTCGAGCTGAGATTCAAGAGGTTTCATGATAAGTGCTTTGTTTTTTGAAGGACAAACTTCAGCACAGTTACCGCATCCGGTACAATCATAAACACTTACCTGAATTTTAAATTTGTATGCTTTTAATACTCCGGGAATACCCTGAATAGTTTTTGTGCCTTCAGGCGCATTGGCCAATTCTTCTTCTGTTAAAAGGAAAGGACGTATACATGCATGAGGACAAACATATGAGCACTGATTACACTGAATACATTCATTAGGTTGCCATTCAGGAACGTTTACTGCAATACCTCGTTTTTCATAAGCCGATGTTCCGGAAGGAAATGTTCCGTCTTCTCTTCCAATAAAAGCGCTGACCGGCAGATCATCACCTTTCATTGCATTTATAGGTTCCATAACATCACGGATGAAATCAGGAATATCACGTGTGTCTTTTTCAATTGTTACCTTAATTTCCGACCATTCAGCAGGGATCTCAACCTTATGAACCTCACTGCCTTTATCTATGGCTGCATAGTTCATATTTACCACTGATTCACCCTTCCTGCCATAACTCTTCAGAATTGCTTTTTTCATCTGAGATTCTGCTTTTTCATAAGGTATTACATTTGCTACCTTGAAAAATGAAGCCTGCATGATGGTATTTGTACGGGTACCAAGTCCAAGTTCTTCCGCTATAGCAGTTGCGTTGATTATATAGAAGTTAATATGATTCTCTGCAAGGTATTTCTTCATATGATCGGGAAGATGTTTTTTTGTTTCTTCATTACTCCATATGGAGTTCAGAAGAAATGTACCACCTTGTTTCAGACCTTTCAACATGTCATATTTATCAAGATATGAAGGTACATGACAGGCAACAAAATCCGGGGTATTTACCAGGTATGGGGAACGGATCGGTTTATCACCAAAACGCAGGTGGGATGTTGTTATACCGCCTGATTTTTTTGAATCATAAGCAAAATATGCCTGGCAATATTTGTCAGTATTTTCACCTATAATCTTAATGGAGTTTTTGTTTGCACCTACAGTTCCATCTGAACCCAGACCATAAAATTTAGCTGAATATGTTCCGGGGAGAGCAACGTTAATTTCAGGAAGTACAGGTAACGATTTGAATGTAACATCATCGACAATACCTACTGTGAAAAGATTCTTAGGTTCTTTAAGCTTCATGTTTTCATAAACAGAAAGTATCTGGCTCGGAGTGGTATCTTTTGAGCTCAGACCAAAACGACCACCAATAATAATTGGTCTGACTGTTTTGTCATAGAACATATCCTTTATATCAAGATAAAGCGGCTCTCCGGGTGATCCGGGTTCTTTTGTTCTATCAAGAACAGTTATCTTTTTTACCGATGAAGGGAAGACATTAAAGAAATATTTTGAGGAGAAAGGACGATAGAGATGAACACTTATTAATCCAACTTTTTCACCTTTTGCTCTCAGGTAATCGATAACTTCTTTGGTAGTCTCTGTGACTGAACCCATAGCAACAATAATATGTTCAGCATCAGGAGCACCATAATATGTAAAAGGTTTGTATTCTCTACCTGTAATCTTAGTAATTTCAGCCATATAGGAGTTTACTATATCAGGAACAGGTTCATAGAACTTATTAATTGATTCTTTTGCCTGGAAGAAAATATCGGGGTTTTGTGCGGTTCCTCTTGTTACAGGATGCTCAGGATTCAGAGCGTTTTCACGGAATTTCCTTAATGCATTCAGGTCAATAAGTTTTGCAAGATCCTCCATTTCAATTAATTCGATCTTCTGTACTTCATGTGATGAACGGAAACCATCGAAGAAATGCATGAACGGGATCCTTGATTTTATAGCTGAAAGATGGGCAACTCCTGCAAGATCCATAATCTCCTGTACACTTCCGGCTGCAAGCATTGCAAAACCTGTCTGACGTGTGGCATAAATGTCACTGTGATCACCAAATATTGAGAGAGCATGTGCTGCTAGTGTACGTGCAGTGACGTGGAATACTCCGGGAAGAAGTTCTCCCGCAATTTTATACATGTTAGGGATCATAAGGAGCAATCCCTGTGAAGCTGTGAATGTTGTGCATAAGGCACCCGTTTGTAATGCACCATGAAGAGCGCCTGCTGCGCCGGCTTCTGATTGCATTTCAACAACTTTAACCTGTTCTCCGAATATGTTCTTTAAGCCGCTGGCGGCCCATTCATCAACATATTCGGCCATTGTGGACGAAGGTGTTATAGGATATATGCAGGCGACTTCGCTAAACATATATGCAACATGAGCCGCGGCCTGATTACCGTCGCATGTTATAAATTTTTTAGTTCCCATTGTGATTATATATTTGATTTAAAAGTATGTTTTTAAAATAAAGTGCAAAAGTATAAATAAAATCAAAAATTTTATCCCCCGTTCATTGAAATGAGGAACTCTTCATTCGATTTAGCCTGAAGCAGTCTGTCGCGAAGAAACTCCATAGCCTCTACAGAGTTCATATCGGTAAGAAAATTACGCAGAACCCAGATTTTCTGAAGAATAGTTTTATTCAGAAGAAGGTCTTCTCTACGGGTACTTGAGGCCGGAATATCTATAGATGGGAATATCCTTCTGTTGGAAAGTTTGCGGTCGAGCTGGAGCTCCATGTTACCGGTTCCTTTAAATTCCTCGAAAATGACATCATCCATTTTTGATCCTGTCTCTGTAAGGGCAGTGGCCAGAATTGTAAGCGAACCACCGTTTTCGATGTTTCGGGCTGCACCAAAAAATCTTTTAGGTTTATGAAGAGCATTGGAGTCAACACCACCGGAAAGTACTTTACCGGAGGCAGGGGCCGTAGTGTTGAACGCCCTTGCCAGCCTGGTTATTGAGTCAAGAAGAATTACAACATCGTGACCGCACTCAACGAGCCTTTTTGCCTTCTCCAGAACGATATTGGCAACACGGCAATGGCGTTCAGCAGGTTCATCGAAAGTAGAAGCAATTACTTCAGCCTTAACATTTCTGGCCATATCGGTAACTTCTTCAGGTCTTTCATCTATAAGCAGAATCATCAGGTAAACTTCAGGATGGTATTTGGCTATCGCATTTGCAATTTCCTGCAGAAGAATTGTCTTACCGGTTTTTGGTTGAGCAACAATTAACCCGCGTTGTCCTTTTCCGATAGGAGTAAACATATCTATTACCCTTACAGAAAGTGATCCTTCGCCAGGCTGACACAGAGTGAATTTTTCATCGGGGAACAGTGGCGTCAGAAAATCAAACGGAACCCTGTCTCTGATAAAATCCGGACTTCTTCCGTTTATCTCATCTACTTTAATAAGAGGGAAATATTTTTCACCTTCTTTTGGGGGACGAATTGATCCTTTAATTGTATCCCCGGTTTTTAGACCAAAAAGTTTTATCTGTGATTGTGAAACATAAATATCATCGGGTGAGTTAAGATAGTTGTAGTCAGGTGACCTCAAAAAACCATACCCGTCGGGCATTATCTCGAGCACACCGGTATTATATATTATCCCTTCAAAATCGTATGACCTTTCCTTCTTTTCCTCCTTAACAGGAATTATTTCAGGAATATTCTCTTTTACGGGTGCATCAACAATGATATCTCCAAAATATGTATCAGAAGCCGGTTTAACGTCTTCAGATACTTCAGGGACCTCCGAAGGGATATCGCTGCTGACAGATTGTTGTGTATTTTCAACAAAAGGATCAGAAACTGGTTCCGGCTTCTTCCTTTCATACCTTCCGGCCGGAGCATTGTTAGTCTGTTCTTTCCTTTCGACATTATTAAAATGATTCTGATCGGTTCTCCATTTCGGAACTTTCCTTTCCTCAGATACCGGTTGAGCTTTTTTAAACAGATCTGGCTTTTCTTCAGTTTTTTCGGTTTTTTTAACCGGCTCTTTCCAATCAGCCGGCCTTGTATCCGGCCTCTTCAGATCGTCAGGCGAAACTGACATAACAGACTGAATTGACCGTTTTATTATTGGTTTTAAGGTCCTCGGTCGCTTTCCTCTCCTCAAAAAAGAATCAGAATCCTGGTTATCTGCCTCTTGTGAAGACAGCGTTTCTTCAGTTTCAGAAGGTGAGGATGCGTTGATATCTGTTGCATCTATCGAAGAAAGTGTTTCTTCAATTTCAGAAGACGAGGATGCGTTGATATCTGTTGCATCAATTGAAGAAAGTGTTTCTTCAGTTTCAGGAGGTGAGGATGCGTTGATATCTGTTGCATCAATTGCCTGCTGATCAAGGATTTTGTAAATTAAATCCTGTTTTTTTAAAGATTCTGCCTTTTTAACATTTAGCTGTTTAGCTATATCCTTTAATTCAGGAAGCAGCTTCTTACTTAACTCAAGAATGTCGTACATATTTTAATGATAAATGGAATATAAGAGATCTTAATGTTTTATTGGAAACTCGGGCCAAGAAATGAAGATTAACCCGATGGATTATGTTATATATAATTCACATATCCGAAAACCGCTGCAATATTAAAAAAAATACCAATATATTTCCTAGTAAATGATGTTAAAAATGCAACGGGGTTTTATCAAATCAATTAATAATTTGATATTCAACATGTAAAAATAAGTTGTGCAATTTACTAAAAAAATATTATTAATCAAAAAAAAGTTGGGATAATGTGTTGTGCAATACTAAATTTTTTACTAAAATTGTACCAATAGCCTGAAATCTTTTTGAAAAACTAATTCCTGGCCTGTAAATGCGTCAATTAAAGATAACAAAACAGGTTACTAATCGCGACACTCCCTCACTGGATAAATATCTTCAGGAAATAGGGAAAGTTGATCTTATTTCGCCCGAGGAGGAAGTTACACTGGCAAGAAGAATTAAATCGGGAGATTCAGAGGCGCTAAGAAAACTGGTAAAAGCTAATCTTCGTTTTGTAGTTTCAGTTGCAAAACAATATCAGAATCAAGGGATGAGTCTTCCAGACCTGATTAATGAGGGTAACCTTGGCCTGATGAAAGCTGCTCAGCGTTTTGATGAAACCAGAGGTTTTAAATTCATTTCATATGCAGTTTGGTGGATTCGTCAGGCAATACTTCAGTCACTTGCTGAACAAGCCAGAATTGTTCGTCTCCCTGTAAATAAAATAGGATCAATAAACAAGATAAACAGAGCTCTTGCCCGTCTTGAGCAGGAGTACGAAAGAGAACCAAGCTCACAGGAGATTGCTGAAACTCTCGAGATGGTTCCTGAAGAAGTAAAGGATGCTTTAAAAACAAATAGCCGCACTGTCAGCATGGATGCACCCATTAGCGCTGAGGAAGATAATAATATGTATGATGTGCTGCAGAGCAATGATACTCCCAGTCCTGACAGGAACCTTATTAATGAATCTCTCGCCTTTGAAATAGAACGGGCTCTTAGTACTCTTTCCCAACGCGAATCAAAGGTGTTGAGATTGTATTTCGGGTTGGGTATGAAACATCCTTATACCCTCGAAGAGATAGGAGGGGAGCTTGGACTTACAAGGGAAAGGGTAAGGCAGATAAAAGAAAAAGCAATCAAAAGAATTCAATATACAACCCGTTGCCGGATATTGAAAACATATCTTGGATAACATTTTGTTTCTATCTTTGTCCAAAACTTATCATAAATGGACCATCTGGTATCCCCATCACTACTCGCCGCTGATTTTGGAAACCTTCAGAAGGAAGTTACAATGGTTAATAAAAGCCTTGCTGACTGGATTCACCTTGATATAATGGATGGTGTATTTGTTCCCAATATATCATTTGGTTTCCCGGTAATTGAATATGTTAAGAAGGTTGCATCAAAACCTCTTGATGTCCATCTGATGATAATTGATCCTGACCGTTATCTGACCCGTTTCCACGACTCGGGCGCAAATATTCTTACTGTTCAGTATGAGGCCTGCACTCATCTGAATCGTACGGTTAGTGAAATACGTAATCTCGGAATGAAAGCCGGTGTGGCCCTTAATCCGCATACACCGGTCTCGATTCTTAAAAACATTCTTCCGTATATTGATATGGTGCTGATAATGACCGTAAATCCAGGATTTGGCGGACAATCATTTATCATGGAGTGCTACAATAAAATTACTGAACTGCGGAAAATGATCGATTCAGGTGGTTATAGTGTAATGATCGAAGCCGATGGAGGTATCGATACAAAGAATGCTTCAAAACTTGTTGATGCAGGGGTAAATGTACTCGTAGCAGGCAGTTCGGTTTTCAGCTCGAATGATCCGGCAGATACAATAAGAAGACTGAAGAAGTTGATCTGAAAATTCTACTATACCAGGTTCAAGTCTGCCAAAAACGCAAGTGGCTGTTAGTGTTTGCTAACTGTGATTTGTCGCGATCAGATCTTATCGATTATTGACTCAGTTATATAATTAAGTATCTCCTGAATCTGCTCAGGATTAAACCATTTTATCTCCTTATCATTTCCCCACCATGTAATCTGCCTCTTGGCATACCTTCGGCTGTTTCGCTTGATTAATTCAATTGCTTTTTCACGTGCGATATTTCCTTCAAAGAAATCAAAGAATTCTTTGTAACCAACAGTATTGAGAGCATTGAGGTGCCTGGAAGAATATAGCTTACGGGCTTCATCCTCCAGTCCATTCCGGACCATTTCATCAACTCTTGAATTGATCCTGGTATATAGTTCATCACGGTTTCTTTCGATACCTGCCTTAACTATTATGAAATCTCTTTCCCTCTTTTGTTTAATTAGGAATGAGGAGTATGGCCTGCCCGCAGTATCACAAATCTCGAGAGCTCTTATAATCCTCTTATAGTTTCTCAGGTCAACTTTTGAATAATGTTCCGGATCAAGAAGCCTGAGCGCAACTCTTAAACCCTCAATTCCCTCATTCCTGTATAATGAAATATATTTTTCTCTGATTCCGGGATCAACATCAGGTATATCATCATAGCCATTACAGACCGCGTCAATATACATTCCGGAGCCACCTGACATTAATACAATGTTATTTCTAAGGAAGAGTTGGGGAAGAAGATTAAGCACGTCCCTTTCGAAAAGACTTGCGCTATAGTATTCTTCTATTGATAAAAAATGTATGAAATGATGTTTTATTTTATTTAACTGCTGATCTGAAGGAGCGGCAGTGCCTACCTTCAGCTCCCTGAAAAATTGTCGTGAGTCAGCAGAAATAATTTCACAGCTTAATTGTTCCGCTAAATCAATGGAAATATCAGTTTTACCGACCCCTGTCGGTCCTAACAGAATAATAAGAAAATTATTCATTGGAAGAAGATCCCGAATAAGTCTACTCTTCGTCTTCGTTCAGGTTTTCAATATTTTCGAAATCAGGTAGAGGCTCTTCGTCATCTCCGTTAAGAAACAGGTCATCAACTTCAGGTTCATCCTCATCTTCATCGTTGGATACGACGATATTGTTATAAAGCTTATGGGTAGTTCCGCCAAAAATCACCTGTTTAGGTGGAACTCCTTTAGAATTAGTGCAGGATGGGTATTCACGGCCTTCAATATCAATTGATTCGCCTGTATATTCAACAAAGAGTGATCTTTCATTGAAAAAGTCAAAAATGTAAAGAAGCTTCTGGTTTTTACGGAAAATAATATCTTCCAGAACAGCAACATCCATTGTTGAAGTACCGGTTCCCATATCGAAAAGGGTGAATTCTTCTTCCTTCTCCCAATTTTCTGTTGCCATAAAAAATGATGCCATTTGGGATTTGTCAAACTCCAATTCGTCCTGAATCAGGTTGTGAAAATCCAATAGTGTCTGGGTCTCGAGAAACTCAAACTCCCTGACAAATGACTCATCTTCATCTGATAACACTATAAATTTGTAAACCATAACTTGTATTAATTCGATGGGTGCAATATAATATTTTTTAGATTACAATATTTAGGATATTATTTTTTTAAGAAGAAATCCTAAAGTATCAATTCCATCAGCATAATCCCAGAAATGAGGCGACTGGGTTTTGCCAAACGGAATATAGTGTTTGCCAGCTATACATTGAATTTTGTCTTCAAGTAGAGATATTTGCTGTTTTACGGCATATTGAGATTCATAATATTCATAATAGAGAACTGAAACAGGTGAAGCCAGCTTGCTCTCTTCTTTCATTAAAATGAAGCCTGCATCATGAAAAGCTTCTCTGTTTACCAGGTAAACTGCTTTGTTAAAATCGTAATTGTTAGCATATTTCTGATGATTTATGCATTTGGAAAATGCATTCCAATGCTCTGGCAGTTTACTTAAGTCATATCCTTCCGGAATATAAATTTTTGAGACATTCCTGCAGCCCAGACCGAAATACGAGAATATATCGGCTCCAAGCGCTTCCAGTTCCGATCCGGTTTCATTTCCGTCAATAATTGCTATACTGATCCGGTTCTTTCTGATAATATTGGGATATTTGCTAAAATAGTACTCAAAGTATCTTGAGGTGTTATTACTTCCTGTGGCAATTACTACATCAAAACCGGTAAGCGTCCCGTCAGTAAAATCTATTTTGTTTCTGAAGTCAGGATTAACCTGGCAAAGGATTTCGCTAATGAAAACAATAAGTTCAGCGTCTTTTGAACTTGTTTTTGCAATGATATTATTCCCACTGATAAGTACTGAAAGAAAGTCGTGAAAACCTACCAGGGGTAAATTCCCTGCCATTATTAAACCTGCTCTTACAGGTCTATTCCCTGCCTTGAGCATGGGGTAATTACTGGTCCATTTAATAAGGTTTTCTTCAGTCAATTCATCTGCAATTGCATTTACTGCTGACATTACGTTTGATGGGGTGAACCATGGGTTTGTTAAATACTGTTTTTCAATCAGGATATTAAGCTTCTCACTGTATTTACCCTTTCCGCCTTTTAATGCGGTTCTCAGTATTTCGCCCAGGATAGTAAATGATTTTATTCTTTCTTCAAGTATCATAATTTGTTTTATTGCAGCATGCAAATTTAGGGTATTTGAATTAGAAAAAACTAAAAAAGCAGGGATAGGTCGCTACCTATCCCTGCATAATTATATTTATTTCTGCCAGGCTGAATTATTTCAGAGTAAACGCGATTGGTAACATATACCATACCGCGACTGCAACTCCACCCTGCTTGCCGGGAATAAATTCAGGAAGTGTTTCTGCAACCCTCTCAGCCTCAGCGTCAAGTTCCGGAGCCACTCCTTTAAGAATACTAACGCGACTTATACCTCCTTTAGCTGTAACGCAAAATCGTATAATCACCTTTCCCTGGATCTTATTCTTTTTTGCCAATTCGGGATATCGGGTATTCTCAGCAATAAATTTTAACAACGCTTCACTTCCACCCGGAAACTCCGGCATCTGCTCTACTACAACAAAAGGTTCTTCCTCCCCGGGTACTGCCTGGGTATTCTTGTTCTCATATGAGGGTGGCGGTGGAGGAGGTGGTGGTGGTGGTGGGGCAGGGATTTCAGTCTGAACTGTTGCTGTTCTTTTTTTTGCAGCACATGAGTTAACTGCAAGAAGTACAAAAATGATCACCGGCAAAAATGTAATGAGCTTCAAAATTACCGGAACATGTTGATTTTTTTTTGTTTTCATAATCGCTCTATTTTAGGTTTATAAGTCGAACTGGATATTGATCTGTTTTATAAAATCAAATATACAACGAAATAATTAGTTATACAACTAAATATTTAATTAAATTAATATTTTTTCAGAATAACAGGATTTGTCTTTGAATTATTGCAGAGTAAACGCGATTGGTACCATATACCATACCGCCACTGCAACGCCACCCTGCTTGCCGGGAATAAATTCCGGAAGGGTACTCACAACTCTCATCGCCTCAGAATCCAGGTCGGGGCTGACTCCCTTCAGGACGCTTATCTGGCTAACACCCCCTTTAGCTGTTACACAAAACCTTATTATTACTTTCCCCTGTACATTATTAGATTTAGCCGACTCAGGATATTGAGTGTTTTGTGCAATATATCGCAGAAGCTCGTTTGGACCTCCCGTGAATTGAGGCATCTGTTCAACAACTACAAAAGGAATATCTTCATCAATAAGTTCATTATTAGTCTTGTCTATTAAATACCCGGCAGGCGGAGGTGGCGGCGGCGGCGGCGGTGCGACTTCATATTTAACACTTCCCGGAACTGATTTATTCTTTGAAGCTTTTAACGAGGATGCAGATTGTTTCGGTGATGATAAAGAAGGTTTTGAAAATGGGTCTGAAGTTAAAACTGATGAAAATTCAGTCATGGGATTCACACCATTTTGTTTTTCCGGAGAAACGGGCATCTCCTTATAAGCTGAGATGGCCAGGAATACGATTGCCGTGACAGGTACCGCCAGCAGTAGCTTCATATTTGCAATTGCCGAAGTGGGTTTTTTGGTCATCATTATCATCCGTCTTTTAATAAGCGACGGATTTGAAAAGCTATTGGTCAGATTAAAAGCTTTGGATTTAAAGACCTGACTTAATAATAGGCTCTGATAGCTAACCACCGGAACTCCGGAACTTATGCAATCATGATCAGCCTGAAACTCATGAATAGCCCTGAGATCCCTGTTCAGAAGGTAAACAACAGGATTGAACCACTGAATGGTTTTTACTATTTCAATAAAGATAATATCCAGGAAATGATTCTGCCGCAAATGATTTTGTTCATGTTTTATAATCGCCCCTGCCTCTTCAGGACTAAGCCTGGTATTTATGAAAATATAGCCCAAAGCAGAGAATCCTGCAGTATTGAAGCCATGGAATCTGATGATCCGGCTCCCCCTGTTTTTTTTCTTCGCTATCAGATAAAGAAGATTTGTGAAGTCAATCAAAAACTTAAACATTGATACTGCTAAACCTATAATATAGATAGTGTAAATTACCTGAAGAGGACCCGGCATCGAAAGCGCAGATACTGAATCTGAATTTCCGTTGCGACTTGCTGTTATGAAGACTTCTGATAGAAATTTGCCGAAAAACTGAATGTCGAGTGGCTTGATAGTCTGAAAAGCAATCAGCGGAAAGAATAGTGCTGAGGCTAATGACAATAGTAAAAATGCCCTGTTACGGCCATAAGTAGTATCCTTGCTCAGCATTGATGAATATACCAGGTAAAAGGCTGCCAGATAGACAGCAACTTTGACCATATATATTAATAGTGTATTCATTTATTTATTCTTTTGTTTCTTAACCTCTCCCTCCATAATTTTCATTATCTCTTCCATCTCTTTAACTGAGATGGATTTTTCTTTTGCAAAGAAACTTACCATCTTCTCAAATGAGTTTGAAAAATAGTCATTAACAAATGTGCTGAGATGTGTCTTTGAGTAATCGTTTTTTGAAACAACAGGGTAGTACTCGTGAGTTCTTCCATATGCTTTATGAGTTACAAACCCTTTATCCTGCAAAATACGAACGATTGTACTCACAGTGTTGTATGCAGGCTTCGGTTCATCAAAATGTTCAAGAATCTCTTTTACAAAACCCTTTTTGATCTTCCATAAAACCTGCATTATCTCTTCTTCTGCCCTGGTTAACTCTCTCATATACTAAAATTTTAGTTCAGAACTTTAACTTTTTAATTCGATTACCCTGATATTGATTCGTTTAATTTGTTTAAAACCTAACAGTCAAAATTAGTCAGTACCAAATTTACAACGAAATATTTAGTTATGCAACTAAAATCGTAATTATTTTCAAATAGTACTCATTATTATTTCCAATGTGATGTCAGAAAATGGTCATTTTATTTTCTTACAGGTTTTTATTGAGGCCAGAATTTATGCTAAAAAGGAAAAATAGTGTACTTTTATTTTTTTTATAGAAATGCAGGTACAGTTACCTTAATTTGAAGCCAGGAATAATGAAGATAGGTATTTTCAGGGAGAATTTAAGAATCTCATTTAAAGCTATTAAATCCAACAAGGTCAGGGCGATCCTTACAATATGTATTATTGCTTTTGGAATTATGGCTCTCGTGGGTATTCTTACAGCCATTGATGCCATAAAATCCTCATTGACAAATCAGTTTACCATGATGGGTGCGAACTCTTTCACAATAAGTTCGCGGGGAATGAACATTCAGATTGGGAATGATAAATACAGGGCAAAGAATTTTTCGCGGATCTCTTACAAAGAAGCTGAAGAATTTAAATCCCGGTTTAAAGAAGCAGTCTGGGTTTCAATTTCTTTTAATGCGTCAGGATTATCGACAGTAAAATATGAATCTGAGAAGACAAACCCAAATGTAAACCTGACAGGTGTTGATGAAAACAACCTTGCTGTATCAGGTTATGAGGTAGAGACCGGCAGAAATTTTACGACAGATGAGATTCAACTAAACCGGCATCTCGTTTTAATAGGGGCAGATATAGTAAAAGACCTTTTCCCGGGAGGACTCAATCCATTGGAAAAGGAAATTACCGTAGCAGGTTTAAAACTCAGAATTATTGGGGTACTGAAAAGTAAGGGTTCAAGTGCTCTTAATGGCGACAGGGTATGTTTTATGCCTGTAACAACTGCACGTCAGTATTTTTCCCGTCCGAATATGTCTTTCCTTCTTACTGTTATGCCTATTAATCCGGTAAACCTCGATGTTATGACAGGTGAAGCCGAGGCTGTTTTCAGGATTGTACGGAATCTTAACCCAAAGGATGAGTCAGATTTCAATATTTCAAAAAGTGATAATATTGTAAACATGCTTCTGAAAAACCTCAGATATGTCACACTGGCCGCTACCATTATTGGGATAGTTACCTTGTTTGGTGCAGCAGTCGGACTTATGAATATTATGCTTGTATCGGTGACGGAAAGAACGCGGGAGATTGGAGTAAGGAAGGCTATTGGGGCAAAAACCCAGACCATTAAATACCAGTTTCTTTTTGAATCGATTATGATTGGGCAGCTTGGTGGAGCTTTTGGAATTTTTCTTGGTATTCTTATCGGAAATGTAGTATCTTCAATGCTCAGTTCCAGGTTTGTTATTCCCTGGATATGGGTTTTCACAGGAGTTGTTGTCTGTTTTATCGTTGGTGTCGTTTCCGGTTATGCACCTGCAGTGAAAGCAGCTAATATTGATCCTATTGAAGCTTTGAGATACGAATAAACTATCAGAATATGGAAAAACTTGTTATTCAGGAAGAGTTAAAAAATTGTCCGGGGATAGTCTATTACCCTGATTCAAATAAACTTGAACTTGTCGGACGTTCAATCCCTGAAAATCCGGAGTTGATCTTCAGACGCCTCGAGGAATGGATTACAGGCCATTTTGAAAAGAATAACGGATTGGATGTAAATATTCAACTTGAATACATAAACAGTGGTTCATCAAAGTATCTTTATGAGGTATTGAAAAGACTCACAGGATATATACGGTCAGGTAAGCTGGTTAAGCTGAAATGGCTTTATGAGGAAGATGATGAGGCTATGCTGGAACTTGGCGAACATTATCGCGATACGGCAGGTATCCCTCTGGAAATTAATATGATCGTATGATACAAAAAGGGACGTTGCACGCAACGTCCCTTCAAATATACGGTGAGGATGTTGCTGGCAACATCCCTTCAGTTACTTCACTGTGTTCATATGTGCAATGAGGTCGAGAAGTTTGCATGAATATCCCCACTCATTATCGTACCACGCTACAACCTTAACAAAGTTATCGTTAAGAGAAATACCAGCTCCTGCATCAAAGATAGAAGTGCGTGAATCACCGACAAAGTCGCTGGAAACTACAGCATCTTCTGTATATCCCAGAATGCCTTTGAGCGGACCATCAGCAGCATCCTTCATGGCTTTTTTGATAGCATCATAGCTGGCAGGTTTCTCAAGACGGCATGTCAGGTCAACAACTGAAACGTCAAGGGTTGGAACCCTGAAAGACATACCGGTAAGTTTTCCCTTCAATTCGGGGATTACCTTGGTTACGGCTTTTGCTGCACCTGTTGAGGATGGAATAATGTTGCCGGCTGCTGCACGGCCACCTCTCCAGTCCTTTTTTGAGGGACCGTCTACTGTTTTCTGTGTTGCTGTGGTTGCATGAACGGTTGTCATGAGACCTTCAACAATACCGAAATTGTCATGCAATACCTTTGTAACCGGAGCAAGGCAATTTGTTGTACATGAAGCATTAGATACGACCTGCATATCGGCAGTATATTTCTTATTATTAACACCCATTACAAACATAGGCGTATCATCTTTTGAAGGAGCTGATAACACAACACGTTTTGCACCTGCTGTGATATGACCCATTGCTGTTTCCTTTGTAAGGAAGAGCCCGGTACATTCCAGTACATATTCAGCGCCAACCTCATTCCATTTCAGGGTTGAAGGATCTTTCTCGGCAGTTATACGGATGCTCTGTCCATTTACAACAAGCTTACCGTCCTTTACTTCAATTTTTCCATCGAATCTGCCGTGAACAGTGTCGTATTGAAGCATATAAGCAATATACTCCACTTCGAGAAGGTCATTTATTCCGACTATTTCTATATCGTTCCTCTTCATAGCAGCCCTGAAGGCCAGACGGCCGATCCTGCCAAAACCGTTGATACCTACTTTAATTTTTGACATTTCTATATCATTAAATGGTTAATAATTTTGATTAACAAAAGTAATATTTTCCATGTAAAACCCAAAAAGTGATAAAGATCAATTAATCTTTTTTCTCCTGAAGATGTTTGAAACTTTATTTGATTCCGGGTGAAGCGGATCAATAATCATACCGAACCGGTAACTTACAAATAATGAAAAAAACAGGGTTTTATTATTGGGAATAGCCATTATCGGAATCTTTTTTGGGAAGGCATTTATCTGCGCTCCGACTTCAATAGCATGTATGATCTTATCCTCTTTACTATACTCGAAATTGAAACCTGCTTTGGCAAAAAGTCCTGGCATAACTTTGGTTTCACCCAGACCTTTGATGAATGAAGATTTTGCGTAAATATCAGAAGGAAGGGTTACTGCAGCAGGATCAAACTTTTCTACCTTTATTTCATATTCATTACCGGAAAGAAGATGAAGTACCCGGTAATAAATAGGTTTATATATTGCAAAAACTGGTCCGGCTGAATAAAAGTACCTGATAGCAATCCCCCCAAGATCGGCTTTTTTGAAAAGTTCATGCTGGCGTCCTATTCCTCCCCTCAGGTAAAATGTAGAATTAAGTTTACCGAAAAAGTAAGTCCCTCCGGGGGCATAAGGATTTTGTTGTCTGTATTGTTTTGAATTTTTTAATGTTCCCGCTTCAATTTCAAGAAAGTTTTTATTGCGGAAATCAATTCTTTTGGCAGCACGATAGCTGATTCCGACACCATCTGAGTTGAGCAGGATAGCAAATGATTTTTCATTACGGAAAAAAACCTTCTGCTGCTCATTTAATTCACCCTGGGCGTAGAGTGAAAATACACCAAACATAAAAATTACCGCTATTATAAGCAGCTTCTTCATATCTTTGCTAACTTATAAGACTGAAGTAATTAAAAGAACAATCCGGCAATCAGACATTCTGACCTGTCTGCCCGGTATTGTCACTGGAATAAGCCGGACATTCCTTTTTGCTACAGGAACTAACCACTATAGCCAAAACGAAGGAAACAAGAAGTATAACAGCAAATTTTTTCATACCAGATTCTATATTAATTATTCACAAAAATAAACTTTTCATTCTAAAAACAATCTTTGTACCAAAAATAATATTTCAACATGTTATTAATTGAATCAGATTGTTGATCAGATATTAAGTTTTAAACATAACAATCTGTAATGGTAAAAGGTTTTCATTCCTTCAACATTTTAACCCGGCAATTGTTATCAGGTAATAGTAAAAATTGATTATTATGAAATCAAGATATATCTTTTTAGTATTAATATTATATTTTGCCGGTATGAACGACGAATCTTTTTCTCAGGAAAAGCTACAATACTATGATCTCAGCAAAGCTGAATCAAACGTTATTAATAACAAAGGAACTGAATCTCCTTTTACAGGAAAGTTTACAAAATACTCTGAGAAGGGGACATATCTGTGTAAGAAGTGCGGGGCAGCACTATATCATTCCACCGACAAATTTGAATCAGACTGCGGATGGCCAAGTTTTGATGAAGAGATAAAGGGTGCTGTAAACAGGTATCCTGACGCTGATGGCATGAGAACTGAAATCGAATGTGCAAATTGCGGGGCCCATCTCGGTCATGTGTTTACCGGTGAACATCTTACTTCTAAGAACGTTCGTCATTGTGTCAACTCCGTTTCACTCGATTTTGTCCCTGCTATTCTTCCTGCAGGGCGATATGGTATCGCAATATTTGCCGGTGGATGCTTCTGGGGTGTGGATTATTTTCTTAAGCAGTCCGGGGGAGTGATCTCTGTAACATCAGGTTATACAGGAGGAGTAGTAAAAAACCCTACTTATAAAGAAGTCTGCACAGGCAACACCGGTCACGCGGAAGCGGTTAAAATTATTTACAATCCTCAGAAAACATCTTATGAAAAACTTCTTAAGCTTTTTCTCGAGATTCACGACCCCACCCAGGCCGGACACCAGGGACCTGATGTAGGGGATCAATACAGGTCAGAAATATTCTATCTGAACGATGAACAAAAAAACATAGCAGAGAAGGATCTGAATATCCTGAGGACCAAAGGCCTGAAGATAGCAACTGCACTTACAAAAGCATCAGAATTCTATGCAGCTGAAGATTATCATCAGGATTATTATTTTAAAAATGGCAAGACGCCATACTGTCACGCGTATGTAAAGAGGTTCTGAATGAAGAAAAAGTAAGTAATTTTTACCGGGAAGTCAGACAAACAATTAACTTTAACCAGTTTTAATTGAATCTTTCCGGGAAAAATGAATTTAAAGAATAATACTGACAGGACTTTTATAACGCGAAGGACAAAGGTCTGGTTAATAATATGTGGTATTGTAATAACTCTTATTGTCCTGAAATCGGGGAAAGCAGTTGTATCCTATACCTCATCCGACAAATATTGTGTATCATGCCATATTCACCCTATGGCTGATCAGAGCTGGAAACTCTCAACGCATTATAATAATCGCTCCGGAAATATAATTCATTGTGCTGACTGTCATCTTCCTCCTGAAGGACACGGCTATCTCTTTGCAAAAGCAAAACACGGATTAAAGGATGTCTATGGATATTTGTTCAAGGACAGTGCAAAAATCAACTGGCAGGAGAAAAAATTGCTTGAAAATGCTAAGGGATATGTATATGAGAAATCCTGCCTTGAGTGTCATCAGAACCTTTTCCCGGTTACACTGTCTGTTAACGGAGGCAATGCCCATCTTTTCTACACCACAAGCCACGAACCTCTGAATTGTATAAACTGCCACCTTAATGTTGGTCATTTTGATAAAAATGTAATACATGCTCACGATACCAGTTTTGGGGTTTCAATTACGGCAACTCAGAATATTTATACTGAACCTGCCAGGGTCGGAAAATTTGAAAATTTTAATGAAAAAATTCCCGGATCAGGCGTATCATTTGATATGGTTGCATTAAATGGTGGAACCTTTAACATGGGATCGCCTGAAGGTGAGCCTTTACGTAAACCTGATGAAGGTCCTGTCAGGAAAGTAACGTTATCAAAATTCTGGATTGCGAAAAATGAGGTTACCTGGGATGAGTATTTAGCCTTCTTCAGGGCCACAGTTTCACAGGGAAGAACTGAAGGCCAGGTAGTCACTACTAAAAAAGTTGATGCTATCAGCGGAGCTACACCTCCATGGGGCGCTCCCGACCAGGGCTGGGGCAAAGGTTCTCGTCCGGCAATAACCATGACGTGGCACGCAGCTAATGTTTATTGCCAGTGGTTATCAAAAGTAACCGGTAAAAAATACCGTCTGCCCACCGAAGCTGAATGGGAATATGCCTGCAGAGGAGGAACCGAAACTCCATATTTCTTTGACGGCAGTCCAAAAGATTATACCTCCACAGGATTTCTTAAAAAGTTGTTTGGCACTGATACTTCAAAAATTGCATCAAGAGTAGTTTATAAAGTAAATAGTTCAGCGAAAACAAGAGACCCCGGTTCAGTTAGAGCCAATCCTTTTGGATTGAAGAATATGTCAGGCAACGTAGCAGAGTTTTGCCTCGATTTCTATTCACCTGATACTTATAAAGCCGATTCAACATTAGCTGTTAACCCGGGAGGTCCGGCAAAAGGACCGGAACATGTAATAAGGGGAGGGTCATTTAAAAGCGATGCAAAGGATGTCAGAAGCGCCGCCCGCGATTTTACAAAAACCAAAGCATGGCTGGTTACTGATCCACAGATGCCAAAAAGTATCTGGTGGTACTCCGACTGTATCGATGTCGGATTCAGGGTTGTTTGTGAGGTTGATAGTATAACCGGACAATAATTAGAATATTTTAACAGGAAAGATATGCAGAATATTGACAGACGTAAATTCATTGGAAAAACAGCACTGGCAGGTATTGCACTTGCGGGTGCCGGTGCATTAATTACCTCATGCAAAAGGAAACCGGATACTGAAGCTCTGGGACTTCCTCCGATATTGAGAGGTGCTCCAAATGGGAAGAAGCTGAGAGCAGGTCTGGTAGGAGTGGGAGCAAGAGGTACCGGGGCAGCAATTAATTTTATAAGTGCAGGACCCGATCTGGAGATAATCGCCCTTGCCGACGTATTTCAGGATAAAATTGACGCTTGCCGTGAGAGATTCGCTTCCTTTAAACTTCCTATCCCTGCAGAAAATTGTTTTGTAGGATTTGATGCTTATAAAAAACTGATGGCTCTTCCTGAGGTAGATGTTGTCATTCTTGCGACTCCTCCTCATTTCCGCCCTGAACATTTTCTTGAAGCTGTAAAAAATAACAAGCATGCGTTCCTTGAAAAACCGGTCGCGGTTGATCCTGTCGGGATAAGGTCTGTAATTACTTCAGCAAAGAAAGCAGCAGCTATTGGTTTATGTGTTGTTACAGGAACACAAAGACGTCATCAGGAAGATTATATTGAAACATATAAACAGGTTGTTGGAGGTGGAATAGGCACAATTACATCGGCAAAGGCATTCTGGAACCAGGATCATGTGTGGTTTCGTGAGCGTGAAAAAGGCTGGAACGATATGGAGTATATGATCCGTAACTGGAATAATTTCTGCTGGCTGTGCGGCGATCATATTCTTGATACACACGTACATAACATTGATGTTATCAACTGGTTTATGGGCAAACACCCCGAAAAAGCAATCGGGTATGGTGGCCGTGCCCGGAGGGTTACCGGCGATCAGTATGACTTCTTCAGCGTGGACTTTGATTATGGAACCGGTGTCAGCTCACATTCTATGTGTCGACAGATTGACAGTTGCGCAAACTCAACAGGTGAAGTTATTATGGGAACTGAAGGTTATACTAATTGCAATAATACAATTTGGGATCTTAAAGGAAATATAAAATGGCAATTTGTATATCCGAAAGATGAAAACGGCAACCCTATGAATTCTGTTAAAATCCCTCCGTATGTACAGGAACATATGCACCTTGTTCATGCAATCAGGACAGGCAAATATGTGAATGAAGCCGAGCAGACTGCTTTATCGACACTAACGGCAATAATGGGAAGAACGGCAGCTTATACCGGACGCCTGATCACATGGGATGAAATTTTCAAGTCTGATATGTATCTCGGACCAGCTAAGATTGAAATGGGACCTGTTGAAATGGTTTTTGAAACACCGGTTCCGGGAACTCCAATAGCAGGTTAAGAATCCTTTTAACCGCAAAGCGCTTTTAGCAGGCGATCTCCGCGATTAATAGATAAGTTAATAAAAAGACATGTACTGATTAAAATTTTTAAACAAATTATATCTAAAATCAAATCAAAATGGCAGACAAATCATCAAGACGAGATTTTGTTAAACGATCAGCAGCAGTTGTGGCAGGCGCTATTGTGCTTCCGCAAATAATTCCTTCTTCAGCATTCGGTATGGGAAGAAGAATTGCTCCCAGCGATCGTATTGTTATTGGTTCAATAGGTACCGGATCGCAGGGAATGAGCAATATGCATGACTTTCTTAAACTTAAGAATGCTGTGCAGTTTGTGGCTGTCTGCGATGTTGATTCAAACAGACTGGCTAAAGCTAAAGAAACAGTTGATCTGGCAAATAAAAACAATAATTGCCGTACTTATGGCGATTATCGTGAGTTTCTTGAAAAGGAGAAACTGGATGCTGTTTCACTGGCATTGCCCGACCATTGGCATGGGATAATATATACTGAAACGGCAAATAAAAAATTCAACATTTATGGTGAAAAACCTATCTGCCGTACAATACATGATGGTCAGACAATTGTTAATGCTGTAAAAAAGAATAATATAATATGGCAGACAGGAAGCTGGCAGAGATCTGAAGCTAACTTTCGTCGTGGAGCAGAACTGGCCATTAACGGAAGAGTAGGTAAACTAAAATATATTGAAGTAGGCTTGCCTGATGGTGGAAAAGGAATAGGTACCCCACCTGTTATGGCCGTTCCTCCGGAGCTTAACTGGGAAATGTGGCTTGGACCAGCTCTTAAAGTGCCCTATCGTGGTGTATCACACTGGGATTGGCGCTGGATTCTCGATTATTCTGGTGGACAGCTGACTGACTGGGCCGGGCACCATATCGATATAGCTAACTGGGGAGCAGGACTTGAACATACAGGACCGGTTGAAATTTCAGGAACAGGAGTTTATCCTGTTGAAGGAATCTTTAATGTACCGGTAGAGTATGATTTTCTATGTAAATATGCTAATGGAATCGAAATGAGAGTTGCAAACGCAGCAAGACTTCCACTAGGTATGGGAACTACATGGCATGGTGACCTTGGCTGGGTACATGTTGATAGGGGAAATGTGATTTCAGCCTCTGACCCCAGGATTCTCGAAGAGAAAATAGGGGAGAATGAGATTCAATTATATAAGAGTGACAACCATTGGCAGAACTTTGTCGATTGCGTCCGTTCAGGTAAACCGGCAATTGCTCCCGTGGAAGTTGCTTACAGAGCAATCTCCGTTGCATTGCTTGGTGAAATAGCTATGACAACAGGTCAAACAATCAAGTGGGATCCGGATAAGGAAGAGATCATTGGCAATCCGCGAGCCAGCAGGATGCTGAGCCGTCCTTACCGTCAGCCATGGACATTACCAACAGTTTAATATTATTTAAGATGAAAAAGCAATACTTACTTCTTCTGATATCAGCAGTCTTATTAATTTCATTTAATGCCTGCAAGGATGAGACCACCGGATATAAAACTCTGATAATTACCGGCCAGAATAACCACAATTGGAAAGCAAGTTCACCGGTTTTAAAACAGATTCTTGACGAAACCGGAATGTTTTCTTCAGAGATATTAATCACCCCGGATAAAGGCGGTGATATGAAAACATTTAACCCTGATTTTTCAAAA
The DNA here is from genome assembly GCA_025358455.1 of Bacteroidales bacterium. Taxonomy (GTDB): domain Bacteria; phylum Bacteroidota; class Bacteroidia; order Bacteroidales; family VadinHA17; genus LD21. The sequence continues at coordinate 22,778 of JANYJP010000112.1, read as the reverse complement.
TATAAACTCGTTGTTATCGACTATAACGGAGATTCATGGTCAGATAAAACTAATGCATCATTTATGGAATATGTATCCAATGGCGGCGGGGTTGTCATCTATCATGCTGCTGATAACTCTTTTCCAAAATGGAAAGAATATAACGAAATGACAGGACTTGGTGGATGGGGAGACAGAAATCAAAAGGACGGACCATATGTTTACTACAAGAATAATGTAATGGTAATCGATACCACTTCAGGAATAGGTGGTACACATGGCAAAAGGAGAGAGTACATTGTTACTGCCAGAATAGTTGATCACCCAATAACCAAAGGATTGCCTGTAAGGTGGTTGCATGGAAATGATGAGTTGTACAGTCTGCTGCGCGGTCCCGCAAAAAACATGCAGATACTGGCAACAGCTTTTGCCGACAGTGCAGCAGGTGGAGGAACGATGAGAGATGAGCCGGTGCTTATGACTATTAATTATGGTAAAGGAAGGATTTTTCATACGGCAATGGGGCATGCTGACGAAGGAGGAGGTCCGGCAATGCAATGCGTTGGATTTATTACCACCTTACAGCGAGGTGCTGAATGGGCTGTTACAGGGAATGTAACACAAGCTGTTCCATATGATTTTCCAAGTGCTGCAGGCGTTGTACTGCGTACTGACTTTAAACAGATGACACTGGAAGAGGCTATTGCTAATATGGGAACTTATGATATTGCTAAAAGCACAAAGAACTTAACATATCTGCAAAATCAAATCCGGAAACTGGCAGGCGATGAGCAGGGTTTACTGAACCTGGAGAAGATGATGAACAAGGCTCTCGTAAGCAGGGAATCAACCGTTGAAGCAAAAAAACTGCTGCTTCGGGAATTAAGCTGGATGGGTTCAGAATATTCAGTTCCTGCGATTAAAAACCTGTTGTCAAATGCTGATTTAAAGGATGAAGCTGAATTTGCGCTGGTAAGATTGCTGGCAAAATAATATTACTCTGTGTTCTTGTGTACGTTTTTAACTCTTTAAATCAATTACCCGGAGATACACAGAGGTAAGAAATAAATATTAGAAACATGTTCTCACTGGTAATACCCATATTCAATGAAGAGAAGCTGATCGATGAACTTGTAAAAAGAACTGTATCAGCTATTGAGTCATTTAGCTCAGAATTTGAGGTGATCTTTGTTGATGACGGGAGCACTGACCAGAGTCTGAACAGGATATTATACTGGCAACAAAAACACATACAGATAAAAGTACTCTCACTTTCTAAGAATTTTGGCCATCAGGCAGCCTACACTGCCGGCTTGGAATATGCAAAAGGCAACCTGGTGGCAATGATGGATGGCGATCTACAGGATCCTCCTGAGCTGCTTGGTGAGATGTACAAATTAATTAAAGAACAAGATTTTGATATAGTAAGTGGTAAAAAGATTGGAAGAAAAGGGAATAAAGGACGAATTATGTATGCTGTCTTATTTCATCTTTTTTTCAAACGAATCGGGGAAATACAAAATATGGAGAATTCGGGAAATTACTCCATGATGAAGCGGGATGCTGTTGATGCACTTCTTTCGATGAAAGAAAAAGTCAGGTATCTTCCCGGCCTCCGGACATTTATAGGTTTCAGTCAGGGATATGTGGAATTTGTCAGAGACGACCGCTTTAAAGGCGATCCGAAAATGAGCATCAGGAAATTATTCATCCTTGCAGCCGATGCAATTTTTTCCTTTTCAAGATTTCCAATTCGTTTATGTCTGATAATGGGGACAATCGGGACTCTTATTTTTATGGCTGCCGGCATTTATGTTTTAGTAGCCAAAGTCTACGGGTTCGCTGTAATAGGTTGGTCATCAACCCTTCTCAGTATATATTTTCTCGGGTCTATTCAACTTGTTTTCCTTGGGATACTTGGTGAGTATGTTTACAGAAGCTATAAGGAATCACAAAACCGTCCCTTATATTTCGTGAAAAAGTTTTATGATGGCTCTCCGGAAAAATAATGAAAGAGAAAACTATAAAATATTTCTTTTACATTTTGTCCGCGTTTCTGCTTATCATAATGCTCCTAACAAGCAGAGATGCGGGTATTTCATGCGATGAGATACTTCACTATAACCAATCAGTTTTTGTATATAATTATTTTGCAACTCATGGCGCTGATCAATCAGCACTGAATACTCCGGTTACTCACCTTCAGTATTACGGACAATCTTATGATAATGTGGTAACTATCCTCACTCGTTGGTTGAAAATTGATGACGTTTATGGTTTCAGGAATCTGATGAGTTCACTGATGGGGTGGCTGGCAATTTTCATAACTGCAATTTTTGCTGTCTGGCTGAAAAATTACAGGTCCGGACTGATTGTTCTTTTCCTTTTTGCAGTGTCACCCACATTTATGGGACATGCACAGAATAACCTGAAAGATGTTCCATTTGCATTTGCTTATATTGCCGGTATCTTTTACATCTTTAAATTCCTGTCAGGCGGAACGAAACTTTATATTCGCGATTTCCTGCTTCTGATATTAAGTATTGCTTTCTGCATCAGTATAAGGGCGGGGGGACTGCTGCTGATCTGTTACCTGTTTTTCTTTTTTATTGTTTATTATTCTTTCAAAATAATTAATGAACATAAGTACTCCATAATTGAAATACGCCGGAAGCTGATAAGCATGATCGTGATCGCTGCTGCTGCATTGTTTCTGAGTATAATTTTATGGCCTTATGCATTGCAAAATCCATTTACAAATATTTTACGGTCCTATAGGGTAATGGCACATTATCCTGATACTTTCCGACAGATTTTTGAAGGCAAAGTTGAATGGTCCGATTATATGCCCTGGTATTATTTGCTTAAATCAATGGGGATCACAATACCACTTATCATTCTTTCAGGATTATTATTATTCTTCATTTTCATCAGAAAATGTTTGTCTGACAGTAAAGCCTTATTCTACTCATTCTTGATTTTTACAGTGTTGTTTCCAATCATTTTCGTTTTCCTGGAAAAGTCAAATCTTTACAGTTCATGGCGTCAGTTTTTATTTGTTTATCCGGGAATTGTTCTTCTGGCGGCAATCGGATTTACCTCTTTATTTGATTCAATTAGTAAAAAGATTGTCCTGTGGGGTGCTATTGTGATAATTTCCCTGTTGTCAGTTCACCCGGTGAAGTTCATGCTTTTAAATCACCCTTATGAGTATATGTATTATAATCAGCTGGTCGGAGGATTGAAAGGGGCATACGCCAGATATGAAACTGACTATTATTATGTAAGCCAGAGCGAAGCATCCGAATGGCTTATTGGATATCTTAAAAAGAACAATATTACCGGCCCGCTGAAACTTAAAGCTACCTACCCGGTGCAATGGCAGTTTAGAAACAATCCTGAGATTAAAACTTCGTATTTCAGATATGAAGACAGAAGCCTGTCAGACTGGGATTATGCTATCGTGGTGAACAGGTATATATCTCCATATCAGTTAAATAATAAAATATGGCCTCCAAAAAATGCGATACATATAGTACATGCAGATGAGACTCCAATATGTGTTGTTCTTAAAAGAAATTCAAAAGATGACTACGCGGGTTATACTGCTTTGACTGAAGGCAGAAACAAAGATGCAATTGATTTCTATAAGAAGGTATTTCAGGTTGATGATGGTGATGAAATGAATTTTTATAATTTTGCAGCAGCTTTATATAATGATGGACAATACCAGAAAGCTGACTCAGTTTTAAAGAAGGGATTGGAACTAAACCCTGATTTTGAACCCATTTTGATGTATCTGGGGAATATCGCCAGAGCCCAAAAAAAACCTGATGAAGCAATCCGGTATTATGAAAAAGTTATAGAAGTTAACAGGAAGTACTTTGAAGCTTATGTGGAATTATCAGAATTATTAACTGAAAGTGATTTAAAAAGGGCTCGTAAATTACTTATTACATGTATTACAATGAGTCCCCGGTATAAACCCGCCATAATTGCACTGGCGGATACTTACAGGAATTCTGATCCTGACATTGCTAAGAAATATGATGATCTGGCAAGGACTATTAATTAATATAAAAATTGAGTTTAAGATGAAAAAATCAGTTTTAGTGTTTTCAATGACAATCCTCCTTTTTCTTTGTGGTATGAATATGGCTACAGCACAGGATCAGCCTAAGCCAAAGAAAGATACAGTCAATATGGATTCAGATGCAAAACCACAATTTTATTATCCTGTTGAGGATGAGAAATCCAAAGGTGGAAATACGACTACTATTGCTATTATAATTGTAGCAGTGGCCGTGGCAGGTGGTGGCGCTTTCTTTCTGCTTAAAAAGAAAAAATAGAAAGTACATTTCCAGTCAGACAACTGATTGGTTGTTAAAAATGGATAAGCTTAAAATATCAACTGCCCAGTTTGAGAACAGGAGTGGCGATAAAGCCTTCAATCTTTCAAAGATTGAAGGTCTTGCTGAAAAAGCTGCCCGTGAGGGTTCACGTGCCATTGCATTTCATGAATGTTCAATAACAGGTTATTCTTTTGCCCGGCATCTCTCTGAGTCAGAAATGCTTGAGCTTGCTGAATTTGTTCCGGCAGGTCCAAGTATAACAAAGTTAACTGAGATAGCAGCAAAAAACAATATAGCAATCTTAGCCGGCCTGTTTGAAAAAGACAGTGAAAAAAAATTATACAAAACATATATATGTGTTGATAAAACCGGTTTGATTGCAAAGTTCAGGAAGCTTCACCCTTTTATAAATCCATATCTTACACCCGGCAATGAATTTTGTGTCTTCGATCTTTATGGCTGGAAGTGCGGTATATTGATTTGTTACGATAATAATATTATTGAAAATGTAAGGGCAACAACATTTCTGGGAGCAAACATTATATTCATGCCTCATGTAACAATGTGTACTCCCTCTACCAGACCGGGTGCAGGTTTTGTTGATCCTGCATTATGGGAAAATAGGGAAGCCGACCCGACATCATTACGCCTGGAATTTGATGGAATGAAGGGTCGAAGCTGGTTAATGAAATGGCTCCCTTCGAGAGCCTATGACAATGGGGTTTTTGTAGTGTTTTCTAATCCGATCGGCATGGACGATGATCAACTGAAAAACGGTTGCTCGATGATTATTGATCCGTTCGGAGATATTATAGCTGAATGCCGTACATTGGGAGATGATTTGGTAACGGCTGTTCTGACTCCTGAAAAACTTACCCAATCCGGTGGCTACAGATATATCAAAGCAAGAAGACCTGATCTATATAAAGATATTATAGGAAAAGATCATACTTCTGAACAGAAAGTTATCTGGCTTAATAAAGATTCGGAACAGGGAAGTTAATTACCAGTTTTCTCGCTAAGTCGCAGTGGCGGAAAGAAAACCTTAGTGTTCTTTCCGTGAATATTCTTAAACTTTCACCCAGATATTACCTTCCTTATTTGATTCCACAACAGAATGAATAAATTTCATGCCTCTCACTCCATCATGTACTGTTGGGAATTCTCCCGAATCAAATTTTTCGCCCCGTATTGATTTGCCAGTTCCTTTATAAATATTTGCCAGGGCCTCATAAATTCCTTCCGGATGACCTGATGGCATTGTATGACTATTTTCTGCCAGAGGTTCGTTATAACCATGTGCCGGTTTATAAATTCTGGTAGGTTCGGTATCGCTTAACAGATAAAGAAAATTCGGGTTCTCCTGTGACCATTTGATACTTGCTTTTGATCCGTATACCGCTATAGTAAGATTATTTTCTTCCCCGCCACAGACCTGGCTGGCCCTGATTACCCCTTTCAGTTTTTTGCCAAAGCGTAACAGAACGGTCCCATCAAGGTCAAGTTTGATATCTTCTTTTACATTACTCAGGTCGGAGAGTACTTCCTTAACTTCCAGTCCTGTTGTGTATTCAATAAGGTTAAAAGCGTGTACCCCGATATCTCCCATACAACTGCTGGCTCCTGCATGTTTGGGATCAAGTCTCCAGACTCCCGTTATTCTGCTACCCGTTCCATGAATGATTGAGTTTATCCAACCCTGATAATACTGAGCATCTATACGTTGAATAGTTCCGAGTGCTCCCTTTCCAATGAGTTCTCTCATCTGACGGACCATCGGATAGCCTGTATAGGTGTGAGTAAGTGCAAAAGTCAGTTTATTTTTTTTAACAAGCTTTTCAAGTTCTATGGCCTCATCAACAGTTATTGTCATAGGCTTTTCACAGACCACATTAAACCCGGCACTGAGGATGCTTTTTGCAAATGGATAATGAAGCGCATTCGGGGTTACAATTGATATTACTTCCATCCGTTTTTCTTTCGGCAGAGCAGACTCAGCCTTTATGAGCGCATCCACACTTTTATAACAGCGATCGGAGGATATGCCTTCCTTTTCAGCGAACAACCTGCTTTTTTCATAATCAGCATCAAAAACACCTCCAACCAGTTCAAAATCATTACAGATTCTCGAAGCACGACGGTGAGCATCACCAATAAATGCCCCAATACCTCCACCAATCATTCCCATTCTAATCTTCTTCATATTATTTACTTTTGTCTTTTCTTAAACATGTTTCCTCTTCCAGATATGCAGGAAAATAAAAGATACAATCAGAACTGCCGGAACAAACGCAACAAACCTTAATGTGTGTTCTCCTCCGGTAAGCTGGGCTGATGCCCATATTACAGCCTCATTGGTTCCTGCAGCCGCTGTCTTTAATATCTCCAACGTCTGGCCAGCAGGTACGGCTGCAACAGTTTGTGCATCGAATATTGCTCCCAGAACAGGCTGTGCAATTGCGCCACCCAAAAATCCTATTCCTCCCATAATTGCAAGACCGAGTGCACCGCTCTGAGGAATATTTTCCGATACAAATCCCAGCATTGACGGCCAGAAAAAAGCCACACCCAGGGCAAATATGCCTGCTGATACAAAAACCAGACTTCCGCTTGTATAACCCATCATAATACATCCGATGAACGCAAGAATTGCAGAAGTGAGCAGTACGACAGTTGATTTCATATTATGAATCAGAGTTCCTCCAAACTGACGAGCAAGAGCCATTATACCTGATATCCAAACTAATAACAGGATAGGATTACTTGATACGTTGGCCAGGAGAGCTGCGATCCACTGATTAGTTCCCAATTCAGTACCGGCAGTAAGTATCATACTTAAGGCCATGAATATGAATAAGGGACTTACACATGCCTTTAACATGTCTTTATATGTGTAGCCTGACACAACACGTTCTGTCTGAGGAAACTGTTTGTTAAGAAACATATAGCCATATGCAAGAGTGGGGATCAACATTATACCCATTGCATAACGCCAGTCGGCAAGACCTATCTTATTGAAAAGGAATACAGTCAGACCACCTATTACAATACCTGTAGGGAACCATGCATGGAAACGGTTAAGACGACGTGTTTTTTGATCCGTGTACATGCTTGTTATCAGTGGATTACAAGCTGCTTCCACACTGCCATTGGCAATTCCTATCAATAATGTTGAGACGAATAATGACCAGAATCCGGTAGCAATTATGGTAAGAATTATTCCAACAACATGGCAGAAAAATGCAATAGAGATAATCCTTCCTATTCCAATTATATCAACAAGAGGTCCTCCAAAAATCATCGCGATTGTGAAGCCCCAGAAGGCTGTACCTACAATCCACCCCACTTCTGTATGGGTAAGATTGAATTCGGTTGCCCATGCCTGAACAAATGAACCTCTTGTCGCAAAGGCAAGAGCAGTAACGACCAATGCAACGCAACTTGCATTAAATAATTGTGTTTTCTTAATTGTATCCATTATATTATTGTCAGGTTAGTGTTATTATTTCTTTTCAAAAGCTGCATCAAATGCAATGTTGGATGATGGAAAGTCAACTCTGCGGACAAACTCACATGCTTCTTTAGCTCCGAATTCCCTGTCCATGCCACTATCTTCCCATTCAACAGATAACGGACCTTTGTATTTGATGCTATTGAGGGCTCTGATGATCTCTTCAAAATTAATATTTCCATGTCCCAGACTTCTGAAATCCCAGTAACGGCCAAGGGTACCAAATTCGCTGTGACCGCCAAATACTCCTGCGTCTGTGGGTACTTTAGACCATCCAACATCTTTCATATGAACATGAAAAATCTTTTCTGCGAATGTGTAAATAAACTTCACATAATCAACACCCTGATAACCAAAGTGGGAGGGGTCGAAGTTAAATCCGAAGTTAGGATGGTTATTAATTGCTTTTAGGGCTCGTTGTGCTGAAACAATATCAAATGCAATCTCCGTAGGATGAGCTTCCAGCGCAAAATGAATATCCAGTTCATGATATTTGTCAAGAATTGGTGTCCAGCGTGTAGCAAAGTCTGCATACCCTTTATCTATCATTGCCGGAGGAACTGATGGGAATGAGTAAAGCAATGGCCATATTGAACTTCCGGTGAAGCCTGTTACAGTATCTACTCCGAGTCTTTTAGCTGCTTCAGCCGTGCTGATCATCTCCTGAGCTGCCCGCTGACGTACACCTTCAGGATCTCCATCGCCCCAGACATAATCAGGTACAATACTTTTGTGCCTTTCATCAATACGATCACAAACGGCCTGCCCTACAAGGTGGTTTGCAATTGCAAATACTTTAAGTCCATATTTTGTAAGTGTTTCTTTCTTTTTGCGGCAATATGCTTCATCCGCTTTATTAACCTCAAAATGATCACCCCAGCACGCGATTTCCAAACCATCGAAACCAAATGATTTTGCTTTCTGACATACAGTTTCAAATGGTAAATCAGCCCATTGCCCTGTAAAAATTGTAACTGGTCTGCCCATAATGATATATTATTTAGTTTTTGTATAAAATTCTAAGTCAGAAGTCCGAAGTCTGATGCACGACGCCCTCTTCTAAATTCCATAACAAGTTTAAAAAACATTCTCCAAAAAACAATACAAATTATTCTGGTTAACTCGCTATAACTCTGGTACTCTTCCCGGGGTCCATGGTGCCTTAACAGTATCAAGTTGCCTATCAAGTTTCTGAAGATCTTCTCCTGCCTTTTTTACTCTTGCCAGAACCGGAGGAAACTCCGATTTCAGGATATCAAGCTGTTCCTTTGCTATGGTTGAGATATCACCACTTGTACCATAACTGGCTGATGCCATTTCACCCAATCTACGTGAAAGAGCCATATCCATTGGCGGAAGTTCCTCCTCGCTGGCTTTTGCCTCGGGACCATTAAATAAGAACATGATCTTATCCAGTTCATCATTTATCCTTTCAGCCTCTTTCATCAGGTCTGCTGATGCGGCCGGTGCCTGATGAATTGCCTGCATCACAGCATTTACTTTATTCACAAGTTCACCCGTGTAACTTATTGTACCATAAATTTTTCTTGAGAATTCAGATGCTTCCCCAATCCAGGAATATTTTGTTTTTTGGTCGGTTGCAGCGAATTGGTAGAGACCTAACGGTTTACATACAAATGGCTCCGGGCCTGCAAGTTCCTTTATTTCCCCTTTTGCAAATATTGACATAGAAACCTTATATGATCCGGGCATTGCCTGGATGCCACCACCACCACCCCTTCGTCCTGTTGTTACAGGGATCGGCTCGTACTTGATTGTGGTTACGGGAGACAAGCTTTCATATGTGAAGTTCCATGTGGCTCTGTTAACCCCTTTCGTAGCTGTTTTATAAATTCGTTTGACTATGTTATCACTCTCATCCGTAATTGTAAATGTAAGGTAAGGTTTTATCTCTTTTGATTCTGCGTCCAGATCAGAAACAGACAGTTGAGGAATTGGTTCTCCTTTTTCAAACAATGCTTTTTCTTTCTCCTGACGAATTGCTTTTGCAGTTTTCGGGACCTCTTTTACAAAATATGTAAATGTAGCGCCAAATTCCGGGTTGGGCGATTTGAAATAGGTTGAACCCTGGTTATCAAACCCGCTTGTCTGAATATACATTTTTGAATCCCTGACAGGGAATATATATGCGTCTTTGTCAAGCATATCTTTTTTAAAGTTACGTAATGGGGAGTAATCATCAAGGATATAAATACCTCTGCCAAAAGTGCCGATAACCAGGTCATTCTCACGTTCCTGTAAAGCTATATCACGAACAGCAATAGTTGGTAACCCATTCTTGAATTCAATCCATTCATTGCCGGCATCAACAGAAAAATAAAATCCGAATTCGGAGCCTGCAAAAAGCAAGTTAGGATTCTTGCTATCCTGTTGTATTGTGTGTATTGTACCGTTTGCAGGAAGTTTGTTAGTAATTGCTGTCCAGGTTTTTCCCTTGTCATTACTTTTCAGGATATATGGTTTGAAATCATCATTCAGCATATTATTGAATGTTGCATATACCACATTTTCATTGAATTTGTCAGGAAGGATATCGCTGACATAAGTGTATTCAGGAATACCCGGGAAGGTGGTCACTCTTGTCCAGTTTTTTCCTCCGTCATCGGTTACAGCAATTACACCGTCATCGGTTCCTGCATAAATGAGATCTTTTTTTACTCCCGATTCGGCAAGTGAAACTATAAGACCCCAGAGCGAAGTTGAAACATCTTTCGCAACAGCATCAACACTCCAGTATTTGCCCATTACTTTGAACTGGTTACGGTCTTCGTTTCTGGTGAGATCTTCGGAAATTACTTCCCAGCTTCGTCCGCGGTTATCGCTCCTGAATACTTTATTTGCCGCCATATAGATCCTTTCTTTCTGATGCGGACTTATAACGATAGGGGTATCCCAATACCAGCGATATGTTTTTTCACCTTTGCGCGGCACAGGTCTGATACTTACCGATTCTTCGCTTTTCTTATCCCATAAAGCTGCATTGCCATACTGAGATTCAGTAAATACAATATTTTCATCAGAAGGGTCATTAGCAACCCAGAAACCATCACCACCAACAGTAACTTTCCAGTCAGCATTTACCACACCATCCCTGTTGATATTACGCGATGGACCTCCCATTGAGTTATTGTCCTGGGTGCCACCATACACATTATAGAATGGAAGAGCATTATCAACGCTTACCCTGTAGAACTGTGAAACAGGAAGATTTGATTTAAAGATATAATTTTTCCCTTCGTCGAATGATTCATAGATCCCGCCATCGCCACCTATATAAAGATGTTTTGTATCATTTGGGTCAATCCAGATCGCATGATCGTCAACATGCCTCTGGTTGTTACCTATTGCAGTCCATGTTTTTCCTGCATCAAGGGTTACTTTTGAAACGGTCTCAGTACTATAGACTTTATCTACGTCTTTCGGATCGCAGGTTATCTCATTATAGTACTGTCCGCTTGAGGCGTAAGTGCTCATTTTTTCCCAGGAAACACCTCTGTTAACTGATCTGTAGAAACCGCTTGATTCGCCGGCTGCTTCCATAATGAGGTACAAAACATCAGGATTAACAGGCGAAATTGCCAGACCCATTCCACCGATATCAACTGAAGGCAGGCCGGTCATTATTTTGTTCCATGTCTTTCCGGTATCATTTGATTTATAAACTGCTGATTCAGGTCCGCCACCGATCTTGGTAAAAACATGTCTTCTTCTCTGTTCCGAGGTAGCATATATTACATCAGCATTCCGTGGATCAATAACTACATTATTAACACCGGTATTTTCGCTGATATCCAGTACTTTATTCCATGTTTTACCGCCATCTGTTGTTTTGTACAGACCCCGTTCACCTCCGGGTCCCCAAATAGATCCCTCTGCCGCAACATAAACGACATCGGTATTACGTGGGTCGATAGCTATCATGCCAATCTGCCTTGATTCCTTCAAACCCATATTTTTCCAGGTTGTACCGGCATCTTCTGATTTATAAACACCATCGCCATAACCAAGCTGACGCTGATGTGTGTTTTCACCGGTACCGGCCCATATTACAGACGGATTTTCAGGATCAATTGTAAGACATCCGATCGCATAGGCTCCGTATTTATCAAAAACCGGCGACCAGGTAGTCCCGTTATTTGTTGTTTTCCATATATTTCCGGCACCCACCCCAACATAAATTTCAGAATGATTTTTAGGATTCACTGCAAAATCTGAGATTCTTCCGGATGCCCATGCCGGGCCAATGCTCCTGAAAGATAATCCACCGAATGTTGATGAGGTAAGTCCTGTTTCTTTTTTCTCAGGATCTTTTGTTGCCTCTTTTTTCTTCTGTGCTGTTCCGGAATTGCTGCAAAGAACAAATCCAAGAAGAAATGTGATAAACAGACCTTTTTTCATAGTGATTTAGATTAACAGATTAGGTTTTTAGATGTATGCTAAGTTAAGAAAATCCTTTTCATTCAGTCTTCAGTTTATACCGGAAATTACTTACTTTGTAATATATTCTACAACATAAAAAATGGCAGATATATCAGATCTTTTACTTAACCGCAGGACAATAAGAAAATATTCATCGGAACCGGTAGTTGATAAGCTTCTTAATGAGATACTTACGATGGGGTGCAGATCCTCCACTACAGGTAATATGCAGGTTTACAGTATTATTATATCACAGGACGCGGAGAAAAAGAGAGAACTTGCCCCATGTCATTTCAATCAGAAAATGATTACTGAAGCTCCTGTTGTACTTACATTCTGTGCTGATTTCAACAGGTTTAAAAAATGGTGCAGGCTGAGGCACGCCGAACCGGGTTATGATAATTTTCTTTCGTTTATTACTGCAGCTATTGACGCTCTCCTTGTTGCCCAGACAGTCTGCATAGCTGCTGAGTCAAAAGGACTTGGCATATGCTATCTTGGTACTACAACTTATATGGCACATAAAATCATTGAGATCCTCAAACTGCCACGGGGAGTTGTTCCTGTAACGACAATTACTATAGGATGGCCGGGTGATAAACCCGATCAGGTCGACAGGTTACCATTGTCGGCGGTAACCCATTTTGAAACCTATAAAGATTATTCAGATGAAAGTCTTAAGATGTTTTATAAAGAGAAGGAGGGTAGGGCAGATTCTCAGCAGTTCGTAATCGAAAATCACAAAGAGACTCTTGCACAGGTATTTACAGACATCCGATATAAAAAGGAAGATAATATTCACTTTTCAAAAGTCCTGTTGCAGGTACTGAAGGACCAGGGATTTATGGAGCAATAAGCCCCTGCTTTCAACCCCCCCTGACGACCCTGTTTACCGGCAGGCAGGCAGCAGGCAGGCATTTGGGAGATTTAGGAGGTAGCTTAAAGAGGGATTTATGAGATTACAAAATCAATTTTCAGTTTCTCAGCAATTTCTATAAGATCCTCTCTTATTGCAGGAACAAGATCTATCCCTTCTCGCATAATACGTTCTTCAGATTCTCTTTCAGGATCTCCGGGAATTAATACCCGCTCCTGATCTTTTGCAGGTTTTGCAGACCGGAATGTTTCAATCCACTCATCCATTTTTGCTTTGAATTCATTTGCCGGTTGAAAGGCGTCGATCCTCATTGCACCGAAAAAATGTCCGGTTCCTTCCCCGGTTTTTTTATCGGGCACAGGCAGAAAAGCAACGCTGGGAGGCACAAAAGGGCCGAAATTGGCGCCGCTGAATACTGCTGAAAAAATATCAACAATTGCTGACAGGCAATACCCTTTATGGCTGCCATGAAGCCTGTCACCACCAAGAGTAAGCATTGATCCTCCCCTTTTGAGTATTGTAGGATCATCGGAAGGAGATCCATCTTTGTCCTGGACGAATCCGAAAGGCACTTTTTCTCCTTTTTTCTCAGCAACAGCCAACTTTCCCCTGGCAATCGGAGTTGTTGCAAAATCAGCGATAAATGGCGGCTGATTCATTGCGGGTATTGCTACTGCTATCGGGTTGGTGCCCATCATCCTGCTTATCGAAAAAGTGGGTGCTACAAGCGGATTGGCGTTGGTCATACAGATCCCTATCATATCATGTTCAAGCGCCATCATAGAATAATACCCTGCTATACCAAAATGGTTGGAATTCCTTGTTGCCACCCATCCTGTGCCGGCTTTTTCTGCTTTCTCAATAGCAATCTCCATAGATCTGCGGGCAGCTATCATTCCAACAGCATTATCACCGTCAACAACGGCTGTGCTGGGCGATTCATGCACTATTTTAACCAGGGGAGTGGTATTAATTCTCTTAGCTTTCCATAACTCATAATAATCCATTATCCGTATCATTCCATGAGAAGCATGACCTCTTAGTTCAGCAGCAAGAAATACATTGGCAATTATTATTGAGTCATTCTCACTGCATCCCATTTTCATGAATACACTCCTGGTAAAATCAAAAAGATAATTATACTGATACATAGCCATTTAATTTTTAATTTTTATAATTATATTTCCCGCTGACTCGTCCTGATTTTTGCAGGTCTCCCTGTCTCCCTGTCATTCTTTGCTATTTCTTAAACTTCACAGGATATTGTGGCCGTACAGGCTCTTCCGGAGGGTTCTTCTCTAACTCCTTTAATGCAACTTCGATTGCTTTCTCAAGCTGAGGATCTTTCCCGTTAATAACATCTGCCGGCCATTGTTCTACTTCAATATCAGGGGCAATACCCACATTCTCAACTATAAATCCATCTTTTGTCCAGATAGCAACATTAGGTGACGTTACTGATCCACCGTCAATGAATTCCGGAAAACCAAGTATACCGACAAGCCCGCCCCATGTCCGTTTTCCAACAATGGTGCCAACTTTGTATTTTCTGAACATCCAGGGAAGCATATCCCCCCCTGAACCTGCTGTCTCATCGATGATCATGATCTTTGGTCCCTGGATGGATGCGCTGGGAGATTTAAGGTCCATACCGTATCTCATATTCCAGTAAGCTTGCAGGGGACGCTGAAGTATATCGATATAATAATCAGCCAGTGAACCGCCACCGTTAAATCTCTCATCCACGATGATTGCCTTCCTGTTTGCCTGGGGGAAGAAATATCTTTTGAAATAATCGTGGCCCGCGGTTGAAGTATTCGGCACATATACATAGGCAACCTGTCCGTTTGTTGCCTCGGTGACTTTTTTCAGGTTCCCTTCAACCCAGTCACGGTTACGTAATGAATATTCACTGCTGACAGGTACCACTTTTACAACTCTCGATCCTGAATAATCAGGTTTATCATTAATGGTGAGTTCAATTATTTTTCCGCTTGTATTTTCGAAAAAGCTGAAAAAGTTCTTATCAGCTGTTATGTCAATTCCGTTTACAGCAAGAATATAATCTCCCTTCTT
Source organism: Bacteroidales bacterium (assembly GCA_025358455.1). Taxonomy (GTDB): domain Bacteria; phylum Bacteroidota; class Bacteroidia; order Bacteroidales; family VadinHA17; genus LD21. Next base: position 7,543 of record JANYJP010000112.1, on the reverse strand, counting down.
TATGTTTAATCCGGGTTCAGTCAGAGGCGATCTGAGATCAGGATTCCAATTCAGTCCACCATAAATCCTGGCAATCTGGTACCTGTTACCCGAAATTGAATAATCAGCTCCTAGCAATCCTCCTCCGACCTGTTTCGGATCAAAAAGCCTGTCTCCACCCGAAGTAATCCGGTGATGGCCAACCCCAAGTTCACTGCACATCCATTGAATTACCCTGTTGAGGTCGCTTCTGCAGGCAAGATCAGTAAGAAATTTTGAGTATTTGACTTTCATGGCATTCCAGTCTACACCATGCATTCCGGGATCATAAAAATAATCGCGGTTTACTCTCCATGCTTCGTCAAATATATCAGGCCACTCAGCAGTAGGATCTACTTTAACTGAAACTGCGGCTGTGTTTAAGATTCCTTTCCCGGGTTCAGGTTTTTTACCTGTTGCAGTTATTCCGTAAACCTGACCTTTCATATAAAACATCTTTTTCCTGTCTGCAGATATTTCATAGTTATCGAGTTCCATAACTTCACTGTCTTTCCTTTCCTTCAGGTCATACTTATGCAGCATTGAGCCCGAGGAGGGGTCTGATGGTCTTACAATATAAAAGATCTCACCTGTAGCTCCGACAGCAAGGTCTGAATAGTTGCCTGCTTTGACTGGAACATTAACTATCCGGTCAGTAATACCATCAGTTTCAAACTTTAAAATTTTGGGTTTCTCCTGTACGGGCGGACTAACCGGTTTCTCCGGATCGGTTTTTTCTTGTTTTACATTCTCTTCATCGCTCTCCTTAGCAAACGGAGATATTATATCCTTCCGGATAGTTGCAAGATAAATCGAGTTCGTCATCCTCATATCTTGGTTGGAAAGGTCGAACCAGTTTATTACCGGACCTGCATCAGTTGAGGCAAAGAAATATATGTTCTCTCCGTTCGGATCAAAAACAGGATCAGAAGCATCACTCATTCCATCGGTTACCGGGAATGATTTTTGCTGGTCGACAGAATACAGATATACTACCTTGAAATATGTTTTGATTATTTTTGTATAGAGTATCCATTTTGAATCAGATGACCAGTCACCTGTCATTTTTCTGAATGCTCCCGGGGCATACAATTCGTCAGTATCAATCTTCTTAATTACACTCGTTTCAATATCAAGGATATAAAGATTTCTGCCATTGTCAACATATGAGATTTTTTTGCTGTCAGGCGACCATTCAGGATAGGCATAGAATCCTGTTCCGTTCAGTTTGAAAGATTTCGGATCGCCTTTCCCGTCCTGTGATTTTATATTTAAAGAATATTCACCGGAAGCATCGCTGAAGTATGCTATTGACTTGCCATCGGGTGACCAGGAAGGAAATTTTTCATGAGCTGAGGTTGTATTGGTTATATTTCTTGGATCGCCTTTCTCCGCGGGCAGAGTTATTATATCTCCTCTGAAATCAAGTACTACCCTCGACCCGCCAGGTGAGATATCAATCCAGCGTATGTAGTTATTTCCCTGGGCATACCTTGGACGCAGTTCCAGCAGATCAGCGGCAATTCCTATCGTTACCTTCTGCAGTGAATTTGCTGCCACATCAAATGTGTGCAGATATCCCGCCTGTTCAAAAACTATTAAATTGTTTCCTGCGGAAGCTTTAATTATTGGAAAATCAGTGAAGGACGATAATTGCTTAACATCTTTTGTGGCCTGATCGTACGAAAATAAATTGAACTCACCATTACGGTCGCTGGTAAAATATATTTTTCCTTCGAGCCACATTGGATCGGCATCGTTGCAACCAGCCTCAGGCTGTGGAATTTTAACAACTGAATGATCAGCAAATGAGTAGATCCAGATGTTCGAAATTGTTCCTCCCCTGTAGTTTTTCCATTGCATATATTGTGGACCGAGAGGATTATATGCCATAAATTTTCCATCCGGGGAATATGTTGCTGCCCAGGCATTAGGGATATCAAGCTTTACAGGAAATCCTCCGGATATTCCGACTGTGTATAACTGAAAATACCTTCCGGAGAAAACCGAAGCCTGCGAAGCAAACAGAACATTTTTGCCATCAGGAGTAAAACCTCTTGCAAGGTCGGCCCCGGGATGCCAGGTAACTCTTGTGGGCACGCCACCTTCGACGGGAATTATGTAAACATCGGTATTACCATCATATTGAGCGCTGAACGCGATTAATTTCCCGTTGGGTGAAAAATATGGATCAGATTCAACACCTTCATCAACAGTGAGCCTCTTCGGATCTGAACCATCAGGATTTGCTATCCAGAGATCCTCAGCATAGATAAATGCAATATGACTGGCGCTTATTGCAGGTTGCGAAAGCATCCTGGTGTCTTTTGTATTTATTCCTAATGAGTTTTCCGGCAGAAAACACATAAATGATAGCAGGAAGATACTGAGAATTGATAGTCTTTTCATAGGTGTAATTGATTTTGAAATATATCGAAATATGTGAAAATAAATGGGAATGTCCAGAATATTTAAAAACATTATGAGTATCCGGAATGAATAATAATTGAATTGGAATTAAATCAAAATATCAAAATAGGTGAAGGGGATCCCTCTGGCGCCCGGAATAACATGGCGAGCTCGTTGTATAAGGCGAATCGCCGCTGCTTTTTCCACAACCACAGGTGAAAACCTCATACTTTTCTGTTGCTATAATACGCACTTGCTTGCTGAACAGGGGTTATAACCAGATCATTTATACACACATGTGCCGGAAGAGAGGCACAATAATAGATTGCATCGGCAATATCGTCTGCAGTAAGGGCGTCTATTCCTTTATAAACGGTTTTGGCTTTTTCGTCATCGCCATTAAAACGGACAAGTGAGAACTCTGTTTCAGCCATGCCCGGAGCAATATGCGTTACTTTAATATTATTTTTAAGAAGATCGATACGCATTGATTTTGAGAGTGAGTTTACTGCAGATTTAGTGGCGCAATAAACATTTCCGTTCTCATATGCTTCCAATCCGGCAATTGAACCGATATTGAAAATGTGTCCGCTGTTCCTTGCAACCATGAGAGGTGCTACAGCCCTGGTGACATAGAGGAGCCCTTTTACGTTTGTATCAATCATTCTGTCCCAGTCATCAATCAATCCCGTATCGATATGTCCCAATCCTGCTGCAAGACCGGCATTATTCACTAAAATATCAATAGCTTTCCATTCTGCCGGCAGGTTCTGGATCACTGAAGCCACCTCGTCCTGTTTACGGACATCAAAATTCAGAGATAATACTTTAATCTTCCCAAAGGAGAGAAGCTCTTTTTCGAGGGCATCAAGTCTTTCTTTTCTTCTGCCTGAGATTATGATATTGTATCCATGTTTAGCAAAAAGCATGGCAATAGCTTTACCAAAACCTGCAGTTGCACCGGTTACCATTATTATTTTATTCATTCAGATGGGTTGTATTAGTTTCACGTAAAAGTAGGAAATTATTCTGAAAAAGAGGGTGAGCACATGAAGCCTAGAGGGAGGAGTTTGGGGTGAGGTTTTATGAGAGGTAAAAATCTCTATCTTTGCATTTTATTTGATACATGGAAGATCAGTCTCAGAAATTTAAGGAAGATAAAAAAGCTGTTGTCGAATCAATGTTCGATTCTATTGCCTGGAGGTATGATTTTTTAAATCATTTTTTATCATTCAGTGTTGATCGTCTCTGGAGAAAAAAGGCAATAAGGATAATTTCAAAATCACATAAAAATCCGGTTATTCTTGATGTGGCCACGGGCACAGGAGATCTTGCAATTGCTGCAATGAAACTCAATCCTGCAAAAATTACAGGTATTGACATTTCGAAAAACATGCTTGAGATCGGTAAAACGAAGATTGAAAGGAAAGGATATTCAGGAAAAATTGATATGTTACAGGCAGACTCAGAAAACATTCCTTTCAGCAATAGTAGTTTTGATGTTGTTATGGTTGCATTCGGAGTAAGAAACTTTTCAGATCCTTTAAAAGGCCTTACCGAGATGAAGAGAGTTCTCCGGGGAAAGGGAATGATTATGGTACTTGAATTCTCCAAACCCTCAGGGTTCCCTTTCAAACCGGTTTATAATTTTTATTTCAGGAATATCCTGCCATTTTTTGGAAAACTGTTTTCCAAAGATAAAGCAGCTTATGATTATCTGCCTGATTCGGTTATGAAATTCCCGGATAATGAGGAGTTTCTCAGTTTATTAACATTGGCCGGATTCTCTGAAACGAAGCAGATAAAACTGACAGGCGGTGTGGCAAGTATTTATACCGGAATCAATTTATAAATGCAATAATTATTATTCAAAGCAGTTTATTACCTTGTGTGCCCAAAACCAAAAGACAAGTACAGATTGAAAAAATCAACGGTCAATATTATTTTATCTCTGATTTTTCTGCTTCTGCACCTGAGCTTATATGGACAGAAACAGAAACCAAAAAACGAATCGTGGTACGATGATAAGCTTTTACATTTCGGATTCAGTCTGGGTTTCAACACAATGGATTTTAAAATTACTCCCTCGCAGGTTTACCCTGACACCACAGCCCTCTATCCTGATGTCAGTAAATTGAATCCCGGGATAAATATTCAGATTGTAAGCGATCTGCGTCTTAATGACCATTTTGATTTAAGGTTTCTTCCCGGCGTCAGCTTTGGACAAAGGAACGTGAGGTATTATAAAAACAAGATCCTATATAATGATCAGCAAAAGCTCGAATCATCTTTTCTCGAGTTTCCGCTTCTGCTGAAATTTAAAGGCAACAGGTTGAATAATGTCAGACCATATGTTATCAGCGGTCTTAACTACAGGTACGACCTTGCCGGCAAAAAACAATTCGACGCAGAAAAACCAATCTACATAAGACTTAAGCGACCTGATCTGTATTATGAAATGGGAGCAGGAATGGATTTTTATCTTACATACTTTAAACTTTCCATTGAACTGAAGATGTCAAACGGGATTCGCAATGTGTTAGTTAATGATGCATATCCCGGACACGCTGAATTTAGTAAAGCCATAGATAAAATGAAGTCGCAGATTTGGGTACTCTCTTTTCATTTTGAATAGAAATGGTAAAACAAGTTCAGATAAATCTTACTCCTGCTGCAGCAGCTGATGAAGTTGCAGTAAGAAAAATTTCAGCAACTCTTGCAGGAATTGATCAAAATGAAATCTCTGGTCTCAGAGTCATAAAACGATCGGTTGATGCCCGTAAAAAAAATATCCGGGTAAATCTTACTGTTGAAGTTTTTTCAGGGGATACCTCATCAGTACCTGTTCCAGGTCAGTATATTCCCCTGAATGTCACAAAGGCTAAGGAAATAATTATTGTCGGCGCCGGCCCGGCAGGTCTGTTTGCAGCCCTGAGGCTGACAGAGCTTGGGTTACGACCCGTTATAATTGAAAGGGGCCGTGATGTTTCATCTCGCAAAATAGACATAGCCAGGATAAGCCGTGAACAGATCGTTGATCCCGACAGCAATTATTGTTTTGGCGAAGGAGGCGCGGGTACCTATTCTGATGGCAAGCTATATACACGATCAAAGAAAAGGGGAGATAATACCAGGGTTCTCGAACTGCTCTGTTTGCATGGAGCCAATGATAATATTATGTATGAGGCACATCCTCATTTGGGTACAGATAAATTGCCCGGAATTATTTCAAATATCCGGAAATCGATCACCGATGCTGGTGGTCAGTTTATTCTGGAAAAAAAGGTAACTGACCTGATAATTGAAGGCAATGAAATTAAGGGTGTTGTAACAGCGGATAATGAAAAATATAAATCTGAATATGTAATTCTTGCTACAGGGCATTCTGCCAGAGATATTTACGATATATGTCATAACCGCGGAATTGAATTAGAGATGAAACCATTTGCAATGGGAGTAAGGGTTGAACATCCGCAGGAATTAATCGATACCATTCAGTATCATGGCAACTCGAGGGGCGAATTCCTGCCTGCCGCAACCTATAATTTCGCCAAACAAATAGATGGGAGAGGAGTATATTCTTTTTGCATGTGTCCGGGCGGATTTATTGTTCCTTCAGCTACATCGCAGGAAGAGGTAGTTGTTAATGGAATGTCTCCTTCAGGAAGAAATTCTCCATATGCAAACTCCGGGATTGTGGTTGAAATAAAACCGGAAGATCTTCTTAAATATAGTAGTCACGGCGAGTTGGCAGGTATTGAATTTCAGAAGGAACTGGAACGTGAAGCCTGGAAAAACGGTGGACATACACAAAGGGCCCCGGCACAGCGCCTGGCTGATTTTGTTTCAGGAGAATCTTCTGCCAGTCTCCCTAAAGTATCGTATTTCCCCGGAGTTACATCATCGCCTCTTCATAACTGGCTGCCGAAAGCAATAGGGCGCCGGCTCAGGGACGGTTTCCGGCTTTTCGGACATATGATGAACGGTTACCTTACAAACGAAGCTGTTGTTCTTGGTGTTGAATCCAGAACCTCTTCTCCTGTGAGGATCCCCAGGGACCCTGAAAAACTGCACCATATAAGAGTATCGGGGTTATATCCCTGTGGCGAAGGTTCGGGATATGCCGGAGGTATCGTTTCATCCGCCGTTGACGGGATGAGGGCGGCTGAGGCGATCGCAAAAACCATTTTGTAGTGAAAGGTCGCGACCTTTCACTACAAAATTGCGATCTTGGCTTACAAAATATTATATAGATTTGTCTGAAAAATATTCGTAATGGTAAATCCATTTAATAAACCATTTAAAGAGGTGGACAAATCCGGAGGCAAATTTGTCTCAATCCTGATTTTTGGTTTATTTATCTTTCTTTTTCTATACATATTCAAGCCATTCGGAATTACCCAATTAAAGCCGGCACAACAGATATTTGTTACATTTGGTTTTGGTCTGGTAACATCATTCATGTTGATTATTTTTAAATATCTGATTGAGCCACTGGTTCCAAAAGTTAACTGGACTCTTGGAAAAAGTATACTTTTCAATGTTATGGTTGCAATATCAATAGGTGTTGCAAACTACTTTTATGTCTCCATTATTTTTCCACAGAACTTTCTTTTAAAATACTTAGCGTACAAGACGAATTCCAGGAAGCTGATTCCAGGCATCTATTAACTGGAAAATTAACAGAGAATTTACTGGTTTTCTGTACTGCCCAGAATTTTGGATTCTTTCAATCTGAATGATATTAATATGCTGAGAACCAATAAACCAATCATGAGTATAAGTGATCTTGTCATTGAGCCTGTAATCGAAGACTTGAAGCTGTCCATTCCGAATATAAATGCAATACCTGAAATCTGTCCCATCAGTAATAGCATCCCATTCGATGTTCCTTCAGATGCCGGATAGGTTATTTCGGCACCATATTGAAAGCCTATCGGTCCCGAGCTGAGGAGGAAGAATCCCAATACCATACCTGATGTAAGCAGAAGCCAGTAACTGGTAGCAAAGGTGATACCCGTTAGCCCAAGAGTAGCTCCGGTAAGGGCAATAATTATAAACGGAACTCTTTTTTTGTACCGATCGGAGAGAATAGGAATAAAAAGTGCCCCGATAA
>JANYJP010000035.1 GCA_025358455.1 Bacteroidales bacterium | reverse complement strand
AATCCTTTAAAGCCTTTAAGGAGTTGTTTCCTGTAAGTTCTATAGTTATTGTCTGCATAATATTTACAAATTAACGTTGGCATGCCTGTCCTGCTCTGCAAAAGATAACCTACCTGTATTTATAAACAAAACCTAAAAAATTTGGTTTAGATCGGGAGATGACTTTTGAGTTATATAAAAGCGTCTTCTGGTTGCGAAGCTTTTGCCCTGCCCTCCCAGGCATCTTTTGTCCTGTTATTATTTTAATAATTGGAAGACCTGAAGATCTCCGTTATTTACTGCAACTACCAGATAATGTTTTCCTGCTATATCGATTGTCCCCATTTTCCTTGCATCCCCGTTAATTCTGAGTCCGCTTTTAATAGGCAGAAGCGGAGTAAATTCATGATTTGAATTACCAATTAAACACCATCCGAAGCTTGCATCGTAACGGCCGTATGATGGTCTTACCGCGTAATCGTTTCCTGCAAGTATTAAATCTTTTTTACCATCGTTGTTAATGTCCTTAACAAGAATATCCCTGACAGGTGAAAATTGTGCGTATGTTGGCAATTTTATGATTTCAAAAGTCCCATCACCTTTATTTAGGAACAAACAACTTTCAAAAAGCTCTGCTTTTTTTAAGATTGAATTATCGATTGCGCTTTTGCCAAAAATGTCAACCACAGTTTTACCTCCAAAATCAGAATAACTGGGATACTTTTTTTCTAAACCGGCTATCTGACCTGATAACTCATCAAATGAAGCAAAAGGGTAGCTTATGCCGTCCTGATATGTACAGATCACCTGATCGATTGATCCATTGTTATCAAAATCATTCAGATACATTTGAACCGGCTCCTTTGTCGAAGCCTTTAACATCGAATTAAGCCCCAGATTTCCACATATTAAATCCAAATCTCCATCCCCGTTAACATCTGCAACCTTAACGCAATTCCACCATCCTGATGTTTCAGTAAGACCAGCCTTATCGGTTACATCTGTAAAATGCCCTTTATCATAACGGAAAATACAGACCTTCATCCATTCACCTGTTAATATTAGATCCTGATCACCATCCTTGTCATAATCCATCCAGGCTGCATCAGTCACCATACCAACATTTTTAAACGCTTTAATTCTATCATCTGTTACAATCTGAAAATGGCCATGTCCATCGTTTTCAAGAAGAAACTGATTAGGTGACAGCCCGTAGGCTCCTGGTACAGATCTCGAACCTACAAACAGGTCGATATCTCCATCACCATCAAAATCGCATGGACTTACACATGATCCGTTATGTGACATAAAAGGTAATTCACCTTTGGTAAATCCTCCTTTTCCATCATTTATGAGTAACAGGTCGGTAAGTAAAGGATTTCCAATAAGAAGCTCATTTCCTCCCCGTACAATATACAGATCCCGGTCACCATCGCCATCAGCATCAAAAAAGGCTGCATCAACATCATCTGCAAACCTCTCCCTGGCCAGCAACGGAATATCCAAAGCTTTGAAAGATCCGTTTCTTTGCTGAACAAATATCTTAGCCGGCTGCCCTTTAGCTCCGCCAATGAATAGATCGTCCAAACCGTCTCCATTTACATCACCAACTGCAAGAGCCGGGCCTTCTGATGAAAGACTATGAGGAATCAGTTTTTCGCGGTAAAAATCAACCCATTCATCTTCTTTGTGTGTGAAGGCAATACCGGGAATCAGGACAGGGGAGAACAGTTTATTATTAACCGGCATATCTTTTCTTATGGGCTGTATGGCATTAGTCATTTCCAATGTAATACTTGTATCAACCGGAACATTTATAATCAATTGTTCTGACAAATCAGGCCAGCGCACATTCAGTGAATCTATCTTTTGAGCCTGTCCCAGACCAAAATGCAGTAGATCAGAGCTTGCTGATAAAAAACCCCTGGTCGGAAATTGCTCGGCAATCTGTTCCTGTCCGGTGGTGTAAACAGTTACGCGAGCTCCTATTCCACGTGTGTTCATTCCCTTACCTTTTAGTATTATTGATAGGAAATGGTTACCTGTAACAGTGCGCGCATTATTTTTATATATGAAAGCTTTAGTGTTAATATTATTAACGATCAGGTCCGGGGCTCCATCGTTATCAAGATCAGCATAAGCTGCACCATTTGAAAAGGACCGGGTATTGAATCCCCATTCTTTAGCCATGTTGGTAAAAGTGAGATCGCCATTATTTTTGTATATGAAACTTTTATTAGGGTACAGAGGCATTTTTTCATAAAGATCCTTGTCAGAAACCTTGCTGATATCATTTGCTGGCAAGCTTCTATTTCCCCCGGTAAGAAATTTTACATAATCCAGATCGTTTGCCCGGCGATAAATTCCATTTGTAATAAACAGATCCTTCCATCCATCATTATCTACGTCACAGAAAAGAGGTGACCAGCTCCAGTCAGTTGAATGAACCCCGGCAAAAGCACCGATTTCACTGAACATACCACCGCCAAGATTCAGCTGAAGCGTATTTCGTACAAACTGGTAGTTATAGCCGTATTTTAATTTTAATTCAGCAAGATCATAATCGTCCTCACCCCCTGACTGTTTTTTGATTTTTTCATCAAACGGCAGCATATCAAGCACCATAATATCCAGAAGTCCATCATTGTTTATGTCTCCAACATCATTCCCCATTGAGGACCGGCTGGTATGACCAAACGATTGCACAGATCGTTCTGAAAAGGTACTATTGCCATTATTGATATATAAATAATCATTTTCGTGAAAATCATTTGAAACATAGATATCCGGAAAACCATCATTATTAATGTCACAAATATTAACTCCCAAACCATAACCAATCTGGCTGCTGTAAATTCCTGCCTGGCGTGTAACCTGATGAAAAACTCTTTTTCCGCCGACATCATCATTCCGGAATAACCTGTCTCCGGCAAGGGAATCGCGATCGAAATGCAGGGAAACGTAACCATAACTACGAGATGTATGTACCGAATGATTAAGAAGATACATATCAAGATCACCATCCATGTCATAGTCAAAAAAAGCAGCCTGGGTTGAAAAACCTTGAAAATCAAGTCCATATTCATGTGCTTCCTCTTTAAATTTCAGATTTCCCTGGTTTATAAAAAGCTGATTTCTTCCATGCAGACTTTTGTAATTTCCGACTTCACAAACATAGATATCCAGTAACCCATCACCATTCACATCTGCCATTGTAACACCGGTTTTCCAGTCGCCTGTTCCTGCCACACCGGCAGCGTCGGTTATATCTTCAAATTGAAAATTTCCCTTATTAAGGTATAGTTTGTTTTTATTTTGATTGGAAGTAAAATATAAATCAACCAGTCCGTCGTTATTAATATCTCCGGCTGCAACGCCACCACCATTATTGAAGTAGAGGTATTCAATTATATTAACGTTCTCTGTTTCTGTGAGCTGGTTCTTAAATTCTACATGAGTAGAGGAGGAGGGAAGAAGAGTAAATAATTGACCCCTTTTATCCTCAGGCTTGCAGGAGTTTAGTACTACAATTACAAAAATAATGAAAGCTAAGTTTTTCATACTAATGCTTCACCTGCCTTGTACTTTAAAAACCTGTAATGAATCGTTGCTTCTGGCAACTACAAGAATTTTACCTTTCGATGTTGTTACTTCCTTAATATCGCGGATCTCTCCGTCAAGATGAAAACCTGATTCTTTTGCCGGTATGTATCTGAAGTTTCCTTGTCCGTCACCAATTAAAAAAGATCCATAGCTGGCGTCATAACGTCCAACCTCTGGTTTTACATTGTAAAGATTTCCACCAAGTAATATATCAAGGTTTCCATCATTGTTATAATCGCCGGTTGTTATCGCGTAAACCGGTGAAAATTGTACCTCAGGTGGTAACGTTTTCCGGGTAAAATGGCCTGTCCCATCATTTAAAAAAACAGATGTTTCAAGCAGAGTGGCATCCAGATGAATAGAATTCTTTAATTGTTCAGGAGTAAATATATCCGTTATCTGCTGATCTTTATACATTTTATATTTCGGATATTTTTTTTCTAATGCTTTAATTTGTTTTGTCAGGTCATGTTTTAAAGCCAGTGGGTACGATTTATCACCATCATAAGTACATATTATCTGCTCCACTGTGCCATTTAAGTCAAAATCATTTACATACATGTCTACCGGTTTATCAGGTGTCGCCTTGAACCTCGAGTTTAGTCCGTGGTTTCCGGCTATAAAATCGACATATCCGTCGTGATTAAAATCACCGGCTGCAAGGCAATTCCACCATCCTTCAGTTTTCACAGTACCGAATGCATCCTTTTTTTCCCTGAATTTTCCTTTATCATTTATGAAAACTTTTAAAGGCATCCAATCACCGGCAATAATCATATCAGGATCCCCGTCTCCGTCAACGTCTTCCCACAACATATCACGGATCATTCCTACGCCCACCAGTTCCGGAGCTATTTTAGATGTAACATCAGTGAAATGTCCTTTTCCATCATTTTCCAGGATGTAACCATTAACGGGCACTCCATATGCAAAAGGCTTCAGTCGTATTCCTACAAATAATTCCGTTACCCCGTCTTTGTCAAAATCGGCAGGACGGACGCATGAGGTACTCTCATATTTACCTGCTGGCAATATCTGGGCCGACTTTGTAAAATTGCCTTTCCCATCGTTTATATAAAGGCGATCATTTAAAGCTGATGAACTTTCAGGAAATTCATTTCCTCCGCAGGCAATGTATAGATCCAGATCACCATCTCCGTCTGCATCAAACATAGCACAGTCAATTTCTTCGGAAATTTTATCCTGCTCAAATAATGCTTTGTCAACAGAAACAAATGTGCCATTCTTTTGCTGAATCATAAGAGCACCCGGTTGTCCTTTCGCACCGCATATATAAATGTCATCCAGACCATCACCGTTTATATCACCGGTACACATATGTGGTCCTTCTGTCGACATCATATGAAAGAGCAAAGGTTCGCGTTCAAAGTCATTAAAATCACTCTCCTTATGCACAAAATTTATTCTGTTTTCCTTGCTGATATCCTCAAAATAAGCATGTTGTGAGTTCACAGAATCTACAACATGATATGAGATCTTCGAAGCATCTTTTTGAAACAGAGTTATTGTCTGATTGGTCTTGACATCCGTGAGTATTGTGGTTCGATCGTCGGGCCAGTTAACAATTAAAGAATCAATCATTGTTAATGGTCCCAGACCCAGATTAGGGCGCGGATCTACAGTTGAAAGATATCCTCTCATTGGCATTTGTTCCAGATATACAAACTTCCCTTTATTCTTTGCTGTTACCTTGGCACCGATAGCCTGTGTATTCTTGCCTTCACCTTTTAATATTACCTTAAGATAATGGTTGTCAGGCAATTGTATATTTGAATTATTCCGGTAAATTGACATGGGCAAATTCACATTATTAATAACCAGGTCAAGATCGCCATCATTATCAAGATCACCATATGCTGCACCGTTTGCAAAACCTGGTTTTCCAAGACCCCATTTTTCGGCAAAGTTCTGAAAATTGTAGTTACCCATATTTTTAAAAGCATAACTTGGAATCTTAACAGAGGGAATTCCATCAATAAGGGTTTTGTAATCAACCTTGTTGCCCGCTACAATCTTCATCACCATATCACGGTTTGAGAAATATTGTATATAATCCTGATCTGTAAGATCCTTGTAGATCCCATTGGCTACAAAAATATCCTTCAGGCCATCATTATCAAGGTCCATTATCAATGCTCCCCACGACCAGTCTGTTGCAGAAACTCCTGCAAAACGGCCTATTTCACTGAATGTACCGTCAGCATTATTTAATTGCAACACATTGCGGGTGAACTGATGCCAGTAACCATTGTCGACACTGGATCTGTAGTTTGCCCAGTCATCAAATGTTGTTTTGGTCTTCAGCCGGTCGTTGTGCTCAGGAAGCATGTCGGTAGCAAATACGTCAGGATAATGGTCATTATTTATGTCGGCCATATCTCCCCCCATTGACGCGGCTGAAATTGATGGCATCATTCCCGTAAGTGATTCCGTGAAAGTACCATCATGATTATTGATGTAGATGTAATCTCTTTCAAAAAAATCATTCGATACATAAATATCCATCCATCCGTCCTGGTTGATATCTCCTACAGCAACGCCAAGGCCGAAACCGATCATGCTTCCATATATTCCTGCAGAAGCGCTTACATCGGTGAATTTGTTGGCATCATTCCTGAAAAGCTTATCTCCGCCAACCGAATCTCTTACATTACGCTGATTTTCCTTCAGATTAAAACTACCGATAGCTTGTGGGAAGTTTTTAAGAAGAAACAAGTCCAGATCACCATCCTTATCATAATCAAAAAATACTCCTTCAGTGGAATTTCCAGAGGACTCATCTATGCCATATTCCTTTGCCTTTTCTGTGAAAGTCAGATCACCATTATTAATGAATAGTTCATTATGATTAATTATGCCATCTTCATTTCCCGACTTACAGACATAAATGTCTGTTAAACCGTCTCCATTGACATCAGCAAAGCTTACTCCTGTCGACCATCCTTTTCCTTCTATACCAGCCTTTTTTGATATGTCTTCAAACACAAAATTACCCTTGTTAAGGTATAGCTTGTTGGTTTCCATATTCGATGTCATGAATATGTCAATCAAACCATCATTGTTAATATCGCCGAGGGCAACTCCGGCGCCATTATAAAAATTACGGAAGGTATAAACATTGAATTTACTTTTGAGCTGCCTCTCATAGTCAAGCTTATTAATAAAATCTGCATGGGTAACTGAAGCAGGCATGGAAGTAAAAAGTTGCTTATCAGTCTCTCTTTTACAGGAGAAAGTTAATAAGGATAATATCAGTAAGGTAACACTGATGTAAACCAATTTAGATCTAATTATCGGCAGCATTCTGTTATTTTTGAATTTTAGTTGTATCAACAGGACTAATAGCGCCATTTGACAGAGAACTGTTCCAGTTGTTTTTTACAAGCATATCGGTAAATACTGCCCAAACATACAAATCACTTTGTATAAACACAGATATCCGGCGATTTCCCTTAATAGTTACGAATGCTGAGCCTCTTTTCGGATCTTTCACCTCTAAGAATTGGGCACCAAAGATTTTTTCACAATATCTTACTATATCTGCCTGAAGTTTTTGAGAAGTAAGTTCCTTATTCCAGGGGGCCCAGCCTGTGTATTTGAACCTTACCGGCAATTCGCTTATTTTACCATCGTTGAATTTTGGATAGAAGTCCATAAATGCCGGAAATTTTAATTCATTTTTAAGTTCGTGAAGGACTGTGACATTATTCTCGCCTTGTTTTATTAACCCTTTCTTGTTGAGATTCCAGCAATGCAGATAGAATTCCTTTTCAGGCATTCCAAAATAGAGGCCCATGAACAATGAATCATTTCT
>JANYJP010000005.1 GCA_025358455.1 Bacteroidales bacterium | reverse complement strand
CACTGCTTATTTATGCTTAGGCTATCATCTCTGTTTATCTTTTCCATTCTATCGCTTTTGGCTATCTCCCCAACACTTTTTTTAAGAAGTCATTCTCTATTTGCAGCTGGCCGATCTTTTTAAATAGTCCTTCTTTTTCCTTTGAATCGTCATCCACCTTAACACCTTTCTCAAAAATGCCGATCGCCCCTTTTAAAAATTGCGTCTTCCATGTGCTTATTTGATTAGGATGAATATCATACTTCTTTCCTAATTCCTGGATACTAATCCTTTCTTGTAAGGCCTCCAAAACTATTTTGGTCTTTAGCCCTGAACTGTGCTTTTTTCTACTCATAACAACTAAGTTTATCATTTATTATCAAATTAAACCTGTTGTCTAACTTCCGGGGCTAATTATAATCTTTCTCCCCGGTTTTATCCTGTATAAATATGTGTGTAATTCTTTACAAATAAAATTCAATAGTTGCGTTTTGTGAGATTACCAAATTGTATTTTTATAATGCTTTTTAATATTTCTGTCCTTACTGATTAGCATAGAATTACTAATTGAGGCATCCGCAACAATAATCCTATCAAACGGGTCACGAGTAAATGATAAATGTATTGCCTGTCTTACAATGCTTTCAAAGTTATTATCGCTATACATTAATCCTATTTCACCAATTAATGTATCGATAATAAGGCCAGGTTCATATTTTACCCTTTTAATTTCAAACAAATATTGGATTTCCAATTTTACAATATGTGAAATACAAACCTGTTCTGTATTTATCAATTTTAATACTTTTGGGTTAAACAGGTCAAGCTGACCAGAATATAACCAAATTACCGCATGTGAATCTAAAAAAATCATGCCTTCCACTCCTTCTCCCAATCGTTGTATATTATTTCATCAGGCTTACAGTTCATAACTTCCCTTTTTTTAAGGTTATCAAGCTTTAGTTTTGGTTGCTCAATAATAATTTTCAAGATCTTGTTTTTTCTTTTTATTTCAATAGGTTTCCCTGTTAATATCACTTGGTCTAAAAGATTGTATAAATTATGCCTTAATTTTGATGGCGTTATCATATTATTATGTTTTTACAAAGGTATACTTATCGTACGTAATAAACAAATATAAACGTACGTTAATTTAGTTTTTAATTGATAATCTTCTTTTTTTCGTTGTTGTATTTAAGGTCGGCCCATTTTGCGTTCCCTCGATAAAGTTGATCGACTCTTTTTGTTTATAAAGGGTAACAATTGCAGAGGCTTTTTCTTTATTGTATGAAGTTTTTGCGCTGCCTCTAAACCCTTAACAGTACGATTCCGGACAGCACTTTTTTCCGCACGTTTAATGCTCTTACGGCATTTCTTATTTTAATAAGGCTTTCAAAAAATTCCATGGAGTAACACCGATGGAATATGCTAAAAAGAAGTAAACAGATCAATTAAAGCACAATATTCTTCGATTTTATTTCAGAATAATACTCAGAATAATTAAGGTAATCGGATAAGTTGTTATCGCTAATAGCCACTGCTATAACAATTAACTCTGAAACAAAAAAAACCGGGAATAAACCCGGCCTCTTAAATTTCAGATTGTAACTCATCCGCAATCTGTCTGATACTCAATTCTGGAACAAAAAAGTATTACTTTTCTTTCTTGAACCACATATACCATGCAAGGTTATAATAACCATCAGGTACTTTTGAGTTATCGGCTGTAGTGGGAGGAATTCGAATAAGTACATCATTTCCGGCTTTCCAGTTAACGGGTGTCAAAACGTTGTCCTGTTTGGTTTTCTCCAAAGCAGTCAGCATTCTGACAAGCTCATCTGTGCTACGTCCGATATTCATGGGATAAAAATAAACTGCCTGAATTACGTTATCAGGATCTATTATAAATACCCCTCTCACGGCTCTGGTAGTGTTCGATGCCGGGTGTATCATACCGTACTCCTTCGATACAGACAGATCTTTATCATCAACAAGAGGAAAATCAATTTTCACAGGCTTCCTGTCTTTATAGGCAAGCCCTTCCATCGATTTTTTCCACTGTTCATGAGTCTCCAGGGCGTCTGTGGAGACAACTACAACCTGTGCTCCTAGCTTTTCAAATTCTTTCTGCAAATTGGCAATCTCCAGAATTTCTGAAGTACAAACAGGTGTAAAGTCCTGAGGATGACTTAAAAGTATTTTCCATTTGGTACCATAATCACCCGGAAATGTAATCCTGCCATTTGTCGATTCGGCAGTGAAGGAGGGAGCTGTCTCCCCAATTAATGGTATGCGGAAGTTTCTGTCCTCCTGAGCTTTCGGTTTTTCAAATAAAAACACGTCATCCTGCGACCATAATGGTATCGCTAACAATACCATCAGTACAAAAACTAAACTCTTTTTCATGACATTAAAATTTAATAATTACTAGATTCATTACATAAATTGTAACAGTATCGAAGTTTTTTTGTTCATTTTTAAGATAACTTTAACTTTTTGTGCCTTTTTGTTTGATGATTTAAATATATGAAGTCAGATAGACTACTTCAAAGTTTTATATTATCGGAAGATTACAAACTGAAGAAATCTGAAGTAATGGCAAAGAATAGTGAAACTGGCACCGGGAGGCGGCTTAGCTTTCCACCTTACCGTGCAGAAGCAGGTTGATTGCATCTTTAAATGACCCTGCAAGGATAATCTGACCGGTATTAACAAAGAAAATCTCATCGGCATTTTCAATTGTATTCAGACGGTGGGCTATTATTACACGGGTTGTTGATTCAGGAAGCTTTTTTAATATACTGTCCAGCAATTGTTCAGTTACTGTATCAATGTTTGCAGTGGCCTCATCAAGTATAAGCAGTTCAGGTTTACGAAGTACTGCTCGCATGAAAGCAATAAGCTGTTTCTGTCCCAGGCTTATGCCATCCCCGGTTGTTTGTACTTTAGTGTCGAGACCCTGATCGAATCGCTCCAGCAAACTCTCGAGTCCGGCTTCTGAAAGCGCCTCTGCCAGTTGTACTTTAGAGAAGTTCTTATACTCCGGATTACCATATAATATGTTATCCCGTACAGAACCCGAAAACAGAAACGGTTCCTGAAGAATAAATCCTATTTTCCTTGTCCGCTCTTCGGGCTTGTAAGAACGGATATCTTTGCCATCCAGTAATATGGATCCCCTTGATGGATCGTATAATCTGGCTATCAGTGATGCAGTGGTGGTTTTACCTCCACCAGTTGGTCCAACAAATGCATATGTCTTTCCCCGTTCCAGATCAAAGTTCACTTTATGCAACACCTCTTTACCATTTGGATACCTGAATGAAACATTTTCAAAATGGAGGAATGATGAGACAGATTCACATTTATGATCTTCCTCCATCTTTAAATTGGGCTCAAGTGATAATAATTGCGAAATGCGATCCCACCCGGCCATAGCCACCTGAAAGTTGGCCCATAAAGCCGCAAGCTGACGTAACGGGTTGTAGAAATTTGAAATATAAGCTAAGAAGCTTATCAGCAACCCTATCGAAAAATGTCCTTGCTGAATTAAATATATCCCAAGAGCAAGAACTATCAGCTGTCCGATATTGGCAGCCAGCGTATAAACCGGTGTAAAGACATTATTTGCTATTCCTGCCTGAACGGATTTGGTGTAATTATGCTGGTTAGCTTCTTCAAATCGTTTTCGGAAATAGTCACGGCGGTTGAAGGCAATAACTACTTTAAAGTTAGCGAGACTTTCCTGTATTTCAGCACTCAGGCTACCGGTACTTTTCATATTGTCAGCATTCCGGCGCTTAACCCATGGAGAAACAAATTTGGTGAATATCAATACTATAAGTGCAGGTACCAGGGCTGCCAGTCCCAACGGAAGATCTATGATCAACAAGATAATGCCTGCCCCGGTCATTGTGAAAATGCTTCCAATAAACTGCATAAGAGATTGCGAGAAAAACTGATTTACCTTATCAGTGTCATTGTTAATGCGCGATATGAGATCGCCGGCCTTGTTCTGGTTGAAAAAGTCGACGGGCAGCTCCTGAAGCTTATTAAACACTGCATTACGCAAGCTGAACAGCATCCGTTGTCCGATGCCACCCATCATTCTCATCTGAACATAGTTAACAAGAAAAGCAGTAATATAAAGCGCCAGCAGAATTCCTGAAAAAACCAGTAAACCATGATATTGCTTTGCCTGAATATATGTATCGATAGTATATCCAACCATGTACGGGCCCAGTAAACTTAAACCTGCATTTAAAAAAATGGCGCCAAAAGCAATCGTAAGGTTACGTCGCTCTTCCCCTATAATTTTGATCAATTTGCGAAGCGAAGCAAGATTGGAGACTTTTTGTTCAGTTTTATCCGATGCTTTATTTAAATTATAGTTCATAGTGCTGTGTGCTTCGTTGAGAGTTATAAATCTGAATGTATTCGGGAGAGCTCTCTTTTAATACTTTATGTGTGCCTATAGCAATTATTTCACCTTCCATTAGAAGGATGATTTGTTCAAAATGTCTTACAGGAGCAATTTTTTGTGTAACAGAAATAAGCGTCAGATCGGGATAATTGTTTTCGAGGTTACACAGGATCTTGTTCTCGGTTTTCCTGTCAACCCGGGAAGTAAAATCGTCAAGAAGTAGAATTTTCGGATTTACAGCCAGTGCACGTGCCAGCATTATCCGCTGTTTTTGTCCTCCGGAAAGACTGGTGCCTCGTTCCGAAACAATAGTATCGATCTTTTGAGGCAATGATTCAATAAAATCTGATAATTCCGCGGTTGCTATTGCTTTTTCAAGTGACTCATTGGTGACCTTATCGTTAAAAGCAATATTTTCCCGCAGACTCATATTAAAAATTACACTATCCTGAAAAACAAAACCAATCTGACCATGGAATACTTCCCTGGTATAATTATCTATACTTATGCCATCGAATTCTATTGAACCCGAATTGGGTGGGATCAGATTTGTTAACAGGTATAACAATTGGCTTTTTCCTGCTGCAGTGGGCCCGATAATAGCTGTTTTACTTCCGGCTTTCACTGAAAATGAAATATTCTTTAATATGGGTTTCTCTCCGTAAAACAGCGATACATTTTTCAGGAGGATATTACCTTTAATATTACTGCTGATTGTGCCTGATTCCTTTGGTTCTGGTGCTTCTAATATCTCATTTATCCTTACATACGAAGCAGTGGCCTGAGCTATGATGTTACTCATAAAACCTATCATGAGGATAGGAAATATCAGGAGTAAAAGATAGCTGTTGAAGGCAGCAAAATTTCCCAGTGACATTTTGCCTGCAATGACAAAATGGCCCCCCAGGGCTAGTATTGTTACTACAGCAAGGTTTGAAACAAACATAATAACAGGGATCAGTGTTGCGAACAATCTGAGTATTGACATACCCAAATTCCGCGATTCCAGATTGGTTTCAAGAAATTTTAAACTTTCAGGTTGTTGTGAGTTCAGTACCCTGATCAATGCTGATCCTATGATGGTTTCATTTATAGTTTTGTTAAGCGAGTCGATAACTTCCCTTCCGCGTTTAAAAAGCACTCTCACTTTCCTTAATACAATAAAAAACGCTCCTCCAATTACAGGCACTATTGAGATAACAGCCAATGCCAGTTTCCAGTTTATGAGTATGAGCAATATTGACGTGCCAACTATAACAAAAACCGAGGAAATTATAATAACTAATGCCTGGGAAACAAACATCTTGACAGAATCGATATCAGAGGTAAGGTTTGTTAAAAGTTTTGAGGGGTTTGATTTTAGCACAAAGGCATAACTCTGACGTGATATTTTATCAGAAAGCTGTGTACGCAAATCTTTAGCGACACGTTCAGATGCATATGTCTGAATAATGTTCTGAAGGAAGGAAAAAATAAAGATTCCGGCTGCTGCTGCCAGAAACTGAATGATTACAGCCCGGAGATCAAAATGATTTGCCGAAAAAGCATCAATACCACGGGCAATAAGTTTAGGGATCAGCATATTAATGCCACTACCCAGCAAAGCTATTATAATTAATATAATAACCATACCGGAGTATGGTTTCAGTAAACTAAATATGCCGGGCTTTTGAACCTTTTCGTTTGAAGATTGTGATGGGGTTTTATTCATATTCAATTGCAATAATCTGCAAAGGAATTCAATAAAGCTTATTATTCAATAAAAATATCGGTTATATCATAGAATTTGCCGGTAAAAAAGATGTCATTACCGTTAAAACGACCTGCCTCGCAGCCTTAATTACAACCTCTATAGTCTGTTACATATATAAATAATTCTTTATTTAATCAGACCGTTGCAATATATTCCAAGTTTTATAATGTCATCCCGCAATTTGAAATCAGGTTTATATTTTACGATGTATTCCTTAATTTCTTTTTCATATTCCGGGAATATCTTGATGAGCTGTCTCGCGTTGTTGAACTTTTCCATTTCGTTATTCTTTTTTACCCAGTTAACAGATGCGGAGTTGATAATAACATCCGAAGGAAGATCAATGGAAACTACATCAGATCCCATTTCAAACCTTTTCATATCTGTCGGACCAACTGATTGGGACCTCAAACCATAACCGACTGAATTTCCTGCAGAGGTCATCAGACTTTTATTCTGCAGAAAGAACGGAACGTGACCCTTTACCAGAACTTCGTAAAATACTTTTTCGAATGGTACAAATTTTCTGTTTTGAAGAAGGATGGTATCAATATCGTCAATGTTTTTTACGACCCTGTAAACGTTTGTTTGCTGTGAAATCATATCCTGTTCAACCATATTATAATTAAGGATAAAATCGAGAGTACTCCCTGATTTTGTTTGTATGATCCCTTCGGCAAAATTTGGAAAAAGAAACTGGCGAAGAGGTTTTTCCTGTTCATTCTGCGCCATGGCCTCAAAAGATAATAAAACTAAAAACAAGACTAACTTACAACGTATTTGAGTAGTTCCTGACTGCTTCATATTCTATTAATTTTAAAAAACGAAAATCTTAATAACTTAATATTTATTCGGTTTATTACCTGCTCATAACAATACTTACAGAACCTATTTTCCCTCCCATCGGCGGATTCATTTTTGAAACCTTTACCGTAACCTTTGAGATTCCATTCAATTCATCGAAAATAGAATCAAGTATTCGTCGGGCAATATGCTCCAGCAGATGGGATTTAAGTTCCATCTGTTGCTTTACTAATTCATAAATTCTCTGGTAGTTAACGGCATCCTTTAAATTATCGGTTTCAGCAGGAATCTTCATATCAGTTTCAATAGTAAGGTCAACAAGGAACTTATTTCCCACAATACGCTCCTCTTTAAAATGGCCATGAAATGAGTAAAATTCCATGTTTTCAATCTGAATGAGTCCCATTTAAAAATATTTTAATATAACATCATTAATATCAGCGTAATACATTTTATAATTCAAAATATCCTAAAAATACTGTCTTAAATATTTGGTTTGTGTTATAAACTAGTTTACATTTGTAACATATTTATATTCGTATACACTTATTTATAAAAGTAATCATTATTATGGAAAACGATGAAAAAGTTATGACAGGCGAAGAGAGCCTGAAGATTATTACAGACATGATCAACAGAACAAAAATCAATGTCCAACAGGGAAGCTTTCACCTCCTATTCTGGGGATGGTTGTTATTTTTCTGCAGTTTCACAGTATATATTCTATTCAAATTCACTGACATATCAAACCCATGGTATATTTGGTACCTTACTATTCCCGGAGCATTTGTATCCATGATCTATGGTTTTGTTACCGGACGAAAAGCTAAGGTTCACACCTATGCCGGTATGCTTTATATGTGGACATGGATTGGATTTCTTGCTGCCGCAATAGTATTATTTATTATTATGTCAGAAGAACTGCAAAATGTGAGCCCGTATATTTTGTTACTTGCTGGTCTTCCTACTTTTATTTCCGGATCTATCATTAAATTCAGGCCATTGATATTTGGCGGAATAATTTTCTGGGTCTTTGCACTCATTTCTCGCTTTGCAGGTCCCGATATAGCAACACTGGCAACTCCGGCAGCAATGCTGACAGGATACTTGATTCCGGGATATATGTTAAAAAGAAAAGTTGACCATGACACAGTTTAAAGAACTCGACCCCATCCTCCATTCTCAATTACGTCTGGCAATAGTTTCGTTGCTGATCAATGTGGAATCGGCCGAATTCAATTGGCTTCTTGAGAAGACCGGAGCGACAAACGGGAACCTTAGTATTCAGATTTCAAAATTGAAAGAGAAAGGATACATTGATGTGAATAAAAGCTTTAGGAATAATTATCCGCTCACGAGCTGCTCAATCACCAAAAAGGGTTTGGAGGCATTTAATAATTATATCAATGCGTTATCAGGTTATTTTAAACGGGGTGATGAATCCTGATTATATTCCGGATTAATCCACCATGCTCAATTACACATATCAGGTTGTGTAAGGTGGATTAATAAAGTACTAAAGACAGGAGGAGTCAAACTCGTCCTGTTTTTGTTCTTTTATTTTTATCTAAATTGATTATTAGATAATTTTATTTCAATTTTCTATTGCGGATATATTTTTTTCTGCCATTTTTATAACTCCTTAGATAAAAATCTGAACGCGGGTATCTGAGTAAATATTTTAATCAGCTTTTGAATGATAATTTCATAGTGTATGTACAATAACAAAAATAACCTATCTTAGAACCTATTTGACTAAATCTAACATTCTTTAAGTCTAAATTTATGGCAGAAAAAAACAACAAACAGAACAAAGCCCTGGTAGTAGTAATAGCTACTGTGGCTGCTACCGGAGGGTTACTCTTCGGTTTCGATACGGGGGTAATTTCAGGAGCAATCCCGTTTTTTCAAAAATCATTTGGCATATCTGATAGCTGGATTGAAATAATTACAACTTCCGGTTTGGTCGGAGCAGTTATCGGAGCCATGTTCAGTGGAAGAATTGCTGATATTGTAGGTCGAAAGAAAGTTATTCTTGCGTCAGCAATTATTTTCTCTATCGGAGCAGTATGGTCGGGTGCTTCACAAAGTGCAATGATGCTGGTATTTGCCCGCTTCTTTCTTGGTATCGCGATTGGTGTTTCTTCCTTTGCAGTTCCATTGTATATCGCGGAGATTTCACCAACCAAGAGTCGCGGAACACTGGTGTCAATGTTTCAATTGCTGATAACCATTGGTATAATGGTTTCCTACCTGAGTGATTCCGCTTTTGCAGTGCCTGACGGCGATCCTGCCTTTACAACATGCTGGAGAGCAATGTTCTATGTTGGAGTGATCCCTGCTTTGATAATGTTTACCGGAATGATCTTCCTGCCGGAAACTCCCAGGTGGCTCATAAGTAAAGGTCACGAAGCAGAATGTCGCGCAGTATTGGAAAAGGTTGAAGAACCTCAACTGGTAGATGATGTTATCAACAGGATGAAATCTGACCTGGAAGCTGATAAAAATAGCAAAGTATCCTGGACCATGATATTTAAAAAATGGCTGAGAGTTCCTCTTATTATTGCTATAGGTATTATGTTCGTACAGCAATTTACAGGGATCAATACCATAATATATTATAGTCCGAAAATATTTCTGATGTCAGGATTCGCTGATGCACAGGCAGCTGTCTGGGCTTCCGTGAGCGTGGGCGTTGTAAACGTTGCATTTACCATATTGTCATTATTCATGATTGACAGACTTGGTCGCAGGAAACTTTATTTTATCGGATTATCCGGAATGGTTGTTGCCCTGATAGCTATGGGAACCTGTTTCGCACTTCAGGCAACTCTGGGTGATTCAATTAAATGGGTTACGATTTCTTTAGTATGGATCTATATCGGATTCTTTGCAATCAGCCTTGGTCCGCTGGGATGGCTGATTATATCAGAGGTATTCCCGTTAAGTGTCAGAGGTATTGGCTCAAGTATCGGAGCTTTATCAAACTGGTTATTCAATGGTGTGGTTGCGTTTACCTTTTTCAAAATTGTAAAAGGTCTGACTATGCCGGGTACCGATATTGTGCTTAAAGGGCAGGATCTTGGCAATCCGGCCGGGGCATTTTACCTGTACGCTCTAGTTGGAATTCTGGGTATAATATGGGGTTATTTCTTCATCCCTGAAACCAAGAATGTAACACTTGAGAAAATTGAACAACACTGGAGAGAAGGAAAACTTCCACGTGATTTAAAACAATAAAAGATTAAGTCCCGCAAGTCGCGGGACTTTTTTTTTACAATATAGATGGTTGGTCTCAAATTCATTCTATTTTTGTAATCTTAATATTATCAGTGATGAGTGATGACAATATGAGGGAAAATGACAAACCAAAACCCTCAATAAGTTTTATCGAACAATTTATTGCCGAAGATTTAAAAGAAGGAAATAACGGCAGACCGGTACATACACGGTTTCCGCCTGAACCAAACGGATACCTGCATATCGGTCATGCAAAAGCTATCTGCCTCAGTTTTGGTATGGCTCAGAAATACGGCGGAAAATGCAATCTTCGGTTTGACGATACCAATCCCGTGAAAGAGGAAGTTGAGTATGTTGACGCTATAAAAGACGATATACACTGGCTTGGCTTCGATTGGGAAGAACGTGAATATTATGCCTCGGACTATTTCGCACGGCTTTTTGATTTTGCTGTTGAACTAATAAAGAAGAACCTGGCATATGTAGATGATCAGACTGCAGCAGTAATTTCTACACAGAAAGGCACCCCATCTCAGCCTGGTCAGGAGAGTCCATTCAGAAAAAGAGAAGTTGACGAAAATCTTGATCTTTTTTACAGGATGAATAAGGGTGAATTTGATGAAGGAAGTCATGTACTGAGGGCAAAAATAGATATGACCTCACCCAACATGCATTTGCGCGATCCGATTATTTACAGGATAATTACATCATCTCATCATCGTACAGGTAGTAAATGGATGGTTTATCCGATGTACGACTTTGCACATGGTCAGAGTGACTATTTTGAAGGGATAACACATTCGCTTTGTACCCTCGAATTTGAAGTTCATCGTCCATTGTACGATTGGTTTATTGACCAGCTTAAAACATCGGACTACAGACCCCGGCAGATCGAATTCAACCGCCTTAATCTTACCTATACCGTTATGAGCAAGAGAAAACTTCTTGATCTGGTCAGGGAAGAAAAAGTAAATGGGTGGGACGATCCGAGGATGCCCACTCTCTGCGGACTGAGAAGAAGAGGCTATACCCCCGAATCAATAAAAAGATTCATTGATCTGATTGGATATACCAAAGTAGAGGCTATAAATGATATCTCCCTTCTTGAACATACAATCCGTGAGGATCTTAACATTAGAACTCCCAGGGTTTTCGGAGTTTTGAATCCATTGAAAGTTATTATAAAAAATTATCCTGAGGGGAAGGTGGAAAATGTCGAACTCATTAATAACCCCGAGGATGAAACTATGGGTAAAAGACTTGTTCCTTTCTGCCGTGAAGTCTATATTGAACATGATGATTTCATGGAGGTACCTCCTCATAAATTCTTTCGTCTTGCACCGGGTACCGAAGTTCGTCTGAAGGGCGCTTACATCATTAAATGTGAGGGTTTTAAGAAGAATGAAAAGACAGGTGAAATTGAAGAAGTCTATTGCACTTATGACCCTGAAACAAGAAGTGGCGGAAATACATTGGACAAGAAAGTTAAAGGAACTCTTCACTGGGTATCAGCGAAGCATGCAGTTGATGCAGAAGTAAGGCTCTATGACAGGTTATTCAGTCATGAAGATCCTTCTGGTCAGAAATGTGCGGATTTCAGGGAATTCCTTAATCCCGAATCGCTGAAAACGCTTACCGGATGTAAGGTTGAACCCTCGCTTAAATCTGCCATGCCACTCGAAAAGTTTCAGTTCCAAAGACTTGGCTATTTCTGTGTAGACTACGACTCTACAGAAACAAACTTGGTTTTCAACAGGACAGTACCGCTTAAGGATACATGGGCGAAGATTAATAAATGAGGTGTGAGGTGTGTGTGTAAGGCGTGAGGCGTGAGGGATGAGGTGTGAGGAGTGAGGTGTGAGGAGTGAGGTGTGAGGAGTGAGGTGTGAGGAGTGAGGAGTGAGGTGTGATGGATTGGATTTAACTAGATATCAGTTAGATATGGTAAATAGCTTTAAAGAACTTATTGTTTATCAGAAGGCTTATAAGCTTGCAATGGATATCTTCGAACTATCAAAGAAATTCCCAAAAGAAGAAAGATATTCTTTGACTGATCAGATAAGGAGATCTTCAAGATCAGTTAGTTCATGCATTGCAGAGTCATGGGCAAAACGATTATATATCAGAGCATTTGTCAATAAATTAACTGACTCTTTAGGAGAGGAGTATGAAACAGAAGGCTGGCTTGATTATTCAATTGATTGTGAATATATTTCAAAAGATGAATTTGAAAAGTTGATATCAGGCTATGATGAAGTACGTAAGATGCTGATATCTATGATTAACAGCCCTGAACAATGGTGCATTAATCGTATGTGACCAAATAGCCATCAATATTATTTTCCTCATACCTCATGCCTCATACCTTACTCCTCATACCTCACTCCTTTCAGCCTCCGAAGGTTTCACGAAGGAGGCTCATGCCTCATACCTCATACCTCACTCCTCATACCTTTATTTTGGTAAAAGACATTTTCAATGCTGTAAGCATTTTTATTTAATTATTTCTATATTTGTGACCTCAAAATTGTCCCGTGGTGTAATTGGCAACACGTCTGATTCTGGATCAGAAGAGTTCAAGTTCGAGACTTGACGGGACAACTTAGAAAGAGCCGCAATTGCGGCTTTTTTTGTTTTGAGGTATTGAAGTCTGGATGTCTTGAAGTCGTTTAGTTCAGATAAGTTGCATATTACTTTTCAAATCCGGATCAAAAGCAGCTACCATTGAGTATTTTGTTTATTATACAGACCGCATGGACTGCAAGACCGCAAGACGATATTTTGTTGCCAGGTTATTACCAGGCTTTTGGGGGATTCCAAATGACCCTTTTGAAAATAAACAAAGAAAGTGGTAATTAACACCTTTCTTTAAGCTCAGAATAATTTCATAATGAGCGTTTAAAGGGATAGATATATCACCTATTACAAATACCTGCCTCCTTATTTCTTCAGATAATCTCTTACTATTTTATCGTTCTTTGCGGTTCCTAAGCAAAAATAGAACAGATAATCCTTTTCGTAGTAGAATGTTGATTTCTCAATAAGGTAATCCTTTTTTATCTTAATGTATTTCTGACATTCTCTTTCGATTTCACGATATTTATTATATCAAGAGCCGGTTGAAACTGTGTCTGGACGCGTCCTCTACACAGATGCACAACTGGTTGAAAGAACAAACCACCCCGCAATAACACTAGGTAAGACCCATAAAGAAGACTACTTAAAGTAGGGAATATCAAGCCGGCGGTTTGGTGATTTGGCGGTAGCCTGCCCTGACTTAATCCCGGTAGATGAAACATTCAAGGTGCACAGGATTTTATAAATGGATGAAAGTTTAATCTAATAGACTTTGGGGGCTCATTACAAAACAGTCCAGGCTGGCGAAGGCATTTCAGCAAACTGTCCGAGTTATAGTTAGTGCATTTTTATATCATGGTCTGGAATCTGTCATGTTTTACTCTTTCTAAAATCTTGAATGCCTTCCCAAATCAAGATTATGCTTACAAATCCAATAAGGAGAAACATGATAATTTTGGAGTGATTTTCACTGATAGTAATGAAAATAAGAAACAACAGTGCAATCCATTTTAATACATAAAAGAGTTTCTTTCGGTTTTTCATAGCTGTGGGATTTAAAAAAAGCTAGTAAAGGTTATTCTCTAACGTGCAGGATATTACGGCATTAACTATAACTTTTTTATTGCGTTTGGAAATAGTCATGGTAAATTCATAAGAGTGCAGACAGCGGTAAGTTTATTACTTAAATCGAACATTTCATATTATTACAAAGTTTCAGGTCAGATAAACCTAGCATTCAGAATATTCATTGTTACTAATTTACTAACAACCTCTTACAGCACAGCCCCATCAGTTACATAAGCATTTTGACATAATATGTTTTAATACAGATTCGTACTATGCTTATTATCTGACTATAACGATCACATTTCTTATTAAAATTAAACAATAAAATTTAAAATATCTATGAATTGGAATGGATTATTTACATTCATAATAAGCAACCTCTTCATTTTTCAATATTTTCTTGAGAAATTGTGCCAATTTTTTTTGTGGAGCTACAGAAAAGTCGATTTCTGAGATTTTTTAGCCAGAATTTCTCTCTGGGAATTGACACTGTTATATAACCAATTGATTTACTGTAATATGGAGAGGGAATGCGGGGGTAGCCAAGCTGGGAGATCATGCCCGGGGCGGGAGTTTATTATGCAGCTTCTTTAGAGCGTTGTTCGTTTTGTTATCTGCGTAGTATATTGTGGAACGGGCCATTAGAATATTATTATTGTTTTTTTAGGTCATATACTTTATACCAGTAAAAAAATGCTTCCGGATTTGATTTCTTAAGCTTATTCAATCGAGTGAAGAATGGTTGTTCAATAATCCAATCTTTAACCTGCAAAGGTTCCTTGTAATTCTCTAAAACCGTTATCTTCTTTTCGATAGCAGTAGCCAAATATGCTGCTTTAGCTGAATGAATGATCGCCTTTTCAATATGATAAGATTCGGAGAAAATAAACTGTTTAATCTGGGTAATGCCTTCAATAAGAGCAGGATATTCTCCCTTCCCATCCAGTCCTCTTGTGCCAAGGAGTAAAGAGGTTTGAAAAATATCATCAAGAACTTCTTTTGAGGTTGATTTAACACCTCTGTATCCAGATTCTACTATCACATATTCATTAAAGGTCTTTGTAACGGCTGAAAGATCTTCGGCACTATTAAACAAATATCCGATATCATATAATTGTTTAATTATTTCCATTGTATGGCTGTGCCCGCTCTTTTGATAAGGTATTCCAGTAGTATTTGGAGCATAAGCTGTTAACTTATCACCAAGTATATCGTCAAAAGACGGGACAGATACAACATCAGGAATACCTTCCTGTTCTACAAATGATGAATCCACATTTATTCTTACAAGGTTTTCGTAATGAGTCTTATCAAATAAGATGTCAAGAAGGATATACTGTTCAGTCTCTGAAGTACTATATACAGGAGTATAAAAAAATTTATAATGGACCTTTGGTATTTCAGATTTTGTAATCCTTTCTTGTTCTGAATAACGGGTAAACCATTTGGATTTAACAATATTTTCAAAAATGCTCTTAAGATCCTTTTTTTCAGGAACAATTATATCTATGTCTATTGACAATCTCCTTATACTACCAAACATTAGCATAAGTGCAGTTCCGCCTTTAAAGACAAATGACAATTTGGATTCTGTGAGCCCTTCTAATAACAGCAATGCGCGGATTACTTTCTCTATCAGTGTCTTATCAGCTTTATTGTTCCTGATTGAAACTGTTTCGAGCCATTCCTTAGTTAAGGTTTTCTTTGATATCATACTTCAAATTTACGGCAGCAAATAATGATCTGCTGCCAAATTATTGGTTCTCAATATCTGCAAAATCTCTCGCTTCTTCCTTTTCCTGTCTGCATATCTGATCAGCTTGCTGATGTTAATTGAATACCGGTCAAAAGCATTTATAAAGACATGATTGATTTCATTCCCCTTCAGAAACTCAAATTCATCATCAACCAGAGCATCGACAAGGATCTTTTCAATGGTTACTGTAGGTACTTTCTTTATAAATTGTAGAGGAGTTTCGGAGACTAATGCACGGACAATTACTACTCCCTGAAGTTCATTGATATAATTATCAAAAAGATCCTTACTGGGTCTATAAAACACAGCCTTATATTCTTCTTTTAAAGTATGAAAAACTGATTCAGCTGAATCTCTTTCAGCATCAACAAAAACTATATTAGTTCTTGGGATATGATGGCCAAATTCAATTATTGAGGATGATTCCCAGATACAATATTGAATAAAGGGAAATTTCTCCTTTACAATTTTGCTAATCTTCATAATTCTATTATCTACTTCCGGAATATAAAGTGAACCCTTTCCGATTTTGAATTTTCCTTTCCCGATACGAATTAAAACCCCAAGATTTACTAAACTGTAAACTCTCCAATTAACTGTCGATGATGGAATGGATGATTCCGACTCCCTATAGAATGAAAGGATATCTTTAGTGGTGAAAAACAAGTTGTTTTCAAACCTTTCTTTAAGTTGTGATATGTACAATTTCTTTTCGAAGATGATATATTTTTGTTAAAGTTAAACAAATTTTCGGCAGCAAAACAAGAATTGCTGCCGAAAATTTGAATAATCCATCCTTCTTATACTTAACAAATTATTTATGATATAACTCAGGAACGATTGTCTGCTGCCAATTTTAAAAAAACAAGGAAGCCAAAAATAGCTTCCTTGTTTTTTTATTACCTAAGAGCAACTACACTGGCCCCATACTTCTTTAGGATCATCTCAATCAGAACAGGTATATGGTTTTTCATAAGAGGATTGACCCCAGTAGAAGTAGCAAACCCCGTAAACCAATGACGGCAGGGCATCTAACGTCAGGCAAAAGTTTGATCAGTGGCTTTAAATTATCTCGCATGGTGTTTAAGGGCCATCGCAAAGCTGTCCAGTCTGACGAAGGCAATTCAAGCAAACCGTCCGCGTTAGGTTTTGTAGCAATTTACTTATCAAGTCGGGTACCTGAATACAGTGGGTAAACTGAAAGTATTTTATCATTTTTCAGTACTATCTCAACAGGAATTCCGGATTTGGTTTTATTTTCTACAATATAATCTGAACTTGACTTTTTAACCATTTTTTGAATTGCATAATGTATTTCAAACATAAATTCAGTTGGTTTCCAAGACTTCGGGAATAGGGTAGAAACTTTTGAGAATTCTCTGTTTTTGTTGGCGAGAAAACTGTTATCTCTGCTTCCCATATCCCATTTCTGTCCGGAGGTTTTGTTTCTTTTATCGATTTAATGTAATTGTCCAGATTTAATTGACCTCCCCCAAACCGGAGTTAAATAGTTGTTGAAGTCTTAGGTGTAGGAAGTGTAAGTTGTTCGGATTTTGAAGTGGTCAAAGAGCTTGGCTCTTTCAACTATATAACAGAATTAATTTCTTTGCCAATACGGTGAAGACCTTCTACAATCTTTTTGCGTTGGTCAGGACGCGGTTTACGGTGCCCGGTAATATAATGTCCCAATTGACGCTCATTTATGCCTGTTACACGGGATAGAGCTGAACGAGTAAGTACTCCTTCAAAATAATGAAGTAAAGCCCTGACATTAAGAACAAGATCAAGTCTATATTTGCCTTGAATTACTGACGGAATTTCATCACCGTCTTTATGCAATCCTTCCAGATGGAATTCGAGGGCTTCAGTATAGGCTTGTTTTACGCCTTTCAAAGTTTTATGAGTTGCCACGCAGCCTGATACTTCTTCGCTGTATGCCCCGTAGTTGTTTTCCCAATCAATATTTACTGTAACTGTCCGCATAACTTTAAATTATATTTAAAAATCATTTCCACCCAGCTTGTTTAAAAATATTGTTCAATAAAAACTGTGACAAGGTATCGCTTGGCTTTCCATTTATCGTGATTGTTAAAAATCCTGAGGTCACAAATTGTTACCTTTAGTTGGGGAGGTTCAGGGCCTTCCGGGCAATTTTAGCGAAGGCGGGAGGTCAGGAAAAGTTATTTTTTCTGCCAGGCACTTACAGACACCTTATCATCAATTGAAAAGCTCATTAAATCCTCTCCCATAATTATTGGTCCGGAATAATTTGCTTTAGCTCGCTTTAAGATTTCTTGTTCAGTCCCTCCGTAGAGTTTTACAATATGTGAGTATGCAGCAAGCTTCGGTCTTACTTCATTAAAAACCCTGGCTGTCTGTTCTGGAGTTGTGTGATGAGCTAATATATTATATCTGGAATCTGATTTACTTAATGTGTCGGGACCAATAGCTACCTCGTGTATTAGCAAATCTGTTCCTTTAGCAAACTTGATTAAATTTTCCGAATATCGGGTGTCACCAGATAAAACAACGGAATGACCATTGTATTCAATACGGTATCCAAATGCAGGTACCACAGGATAATGGTCTACTTCAAATGCAATTACTTTAACACCATCATTATCATAAATAGTGCCCTGTTGAATTTCGGTAACTAAAAGTTTACTGCCCTCCTCTTCCGCTTTATCATCTTCCTCTCTTATTTTAAGATCAAAAACAAATGCCATTTGCAAATATTTAATCATATTAGCAGTACCTATAGGGCCAAATACATTCAATGGTACTTTTCGCCTTGATATAAGCCATCCTGTAAGCCACAAATCTGGTAATCCTGTTATGTGATCTGAATGGAGATGTGTAAGAAACAGAGCATTTAATTTATCATAAGCCAGATTGACCTGGCTTAGCCTCTGTAAACAACCTCGTCCGGCATCAAATAATAAGGATTGACCCCCGGCCTGGACAAGAATACTGGGTCCAAATCTTTCCATAATCGGTTGTGGGGTACCTGTACCAAGCAATGTAACTATTATAACCTGGTCATTAATCTTTAAGCTATCTTTATTTGATTTGATTTGTCCAAAGGAAACAAGAGCAAATAAAGAAATGATTAATGTCAAAGAAAGTCGTATCATGATTAATTTGTTATAGTGTAAAAGAATAAGATTCGTGTGTTGTTATAATGTTGAAGTAGCTTTTCCCGAAATATATCCTGACAGAATTTTATAATCATTTAATCTGCATTTCCCGGAATTTTATCAAATTTTCATGTTCGGTTTATCACTTTTGATATCAATTTTATGAGAGCAATGTCAACAGTGTCCACATGGCACCAAGAGCATCAACTATACCAAAAACCAATAACATAGGTTGAGCTCTTTTTGTAAGGACCAGCACAATAAAGCTTAGAAAAACAAAAAGCCTTCCATATATTGTTGCCCAATATATTGGCTTAATGTTATGATGTGCAGCAACCAGGTAAAAGAATGAAATAACCAGTACAAGAGCTGCCATAACTCTAATCCATGGTTCATCAGTTTTAGGAAATCTGAATAAGGGCAGTAATATATTCGGAATTAAAAGGAAGCCTGCCCCGACAAAGATTAAATAAATGCCAAATACAAAAATACTTGTTGTTGTTGAATCCATGATTAGGTCTTTTTAATACGATAAATTCAATGGATTAAATCCTATCCATATTCCAAAACTAGCCCCCGCGAGTAATGCAGCGTAATAGGCAACTCAACTTATCAATATTCTATTACTTAATTCTACTTCTTTCTTAACGACTTATTTGGATCTGCAATTCAATAAAATATATTGTATTATAACAAAATACACTAATTAAAGTTCATCTGGAATTTTTCCTTTATTTTAATAAACATTGAATTTTTTTTCATCTGAAATCAATATTATATACACAACATATTCTGACCCTTTTTTATCTGGAAAAACCCACCTGCCAACTACTTTACGGAATCGATTGAAGAATTATTCTTATATCTCATTTTCTCCAGAGCGGAATCAGGATTTGAAATAACTACTAATAAAGGTATCTTGAAATGTGATAAGGTTATTGTTGCTACAGGGACTAATCCGCAACCACGTATACCAGTATTTGCAAAAGATTTGGATAAAAGTATACATCAGATTCATTCCTCACAGTATCTTAATCCAGATTCATTACCCTCTGGTACCGTTCTTGTTGTAGAA
>JANYJP010000001.1 GCA_025358455.1 Bacteroidales bacterium | reverse complement strand
GCTCAGAAAATAATAGGGACTAGAAACCGGATAGCACACGGTTATGATAAGATATCAGATGATCTCATTTGGAGTATCGTGATCAACAATTTACCCAAACTTAAAGAAGAAGTCCAAAATCTTTTAATGTAATCACTAACCATAATAAAGAGGACTTCATGTGGTATGTAGTGCCAAGCTTGAAGACAAGTGTTGCACTACATCCGTTTACCTGACCTTTTTCTATGCACTTACCACCGTTATTCGTGATCTGTGAATATCCTGATTTCACCAGAGAGCCTGTTTGGCCCCCCGGCATTTGTGTAAAGCATCGAGCGCATGCAGGGTAAAGCTCCATTAAGCCCAAAAGGCTATTTTTTAGAGATCTTCTTATACCAGAAAAAATACTCCTTTTGTCTTCGTTTCTCCTCAATATTCTTTGCCACATAAACTTTTTTACCGGAATAGGGTTCAATTCCTGTATAATACATTAATGTTGAAAGGGTCATTGGAGTGGGTGTAAAATCCTGAACCTGCTCAGGTTTAATTCCAAGAGTTTTCATTTCAGCCACCAGTTCTTTCATATCAGCTTCAGTGCAGCCCGGATGAGATGAAATAAAATATGGAATTATTTCATACTTAAGCCCTTTTTTGGATGTGATATTATCAAATCGCTTTTTAAGTTTCCTGAAAAGTTCGAACGGCGCCTTACGCATATGTGTTAATACAGCTGGCGCCGTATGTTCCGGTGCAACTTTCAGTCGCCCGGATACATGGTTTGTAACAAGTTCCTCGAGATACTCACCTTCATCCCTTCCTGCATTTTTATTCCATTCGGGAAACAACAGATCATAACGGACACCGCTGCCAATAAATGATTTTTTAATACCTTCTATACTGTCAACTTTTCTATATAGTTCTGTAAGATGTTTATGGTTTGCATTGAGATTTCTGCATACCGCAGGCCATAAGCAAGAGGGTCTTGAACAAACCTTACAAAGCCTCATGTCTTTACCTTTCATCCGGTACATATTTGCAGAAGGGCCACCAAGATCAGACAAATATCCTTTAAAATCAGGAAGCTCTGATATTTTCCTGACTTCTTTCAGAATGGACTCTTCTGATCTGCTGACGATCTGTTTCCCCTGGTGGGCTGCAATGGCACAGAAGCTACATCCACCAAAGCAGCCACGATGTATATTCACCGAGAATTTGATCATCTCGTAGGCAGGTATGTCGCCCTTCTTATTATACCTCGGGTGTGGCATATACTTATATGGTAGATCAAACGTGCGGTCAGCTTCCTCCTCTCCCATTGGTTGAAATGGCGGATTAACTATTACTTTTAAATCACCTGTTATTTCATTCAGTCTGGCAGATTCAATTTTATTGGATTCTTTCTCGAACATTACAAAATTTTCTGAAAACAACTTCTTGTCCTTCAGGCACTTTTCAAATGAGTTCAGGGAAACATCTTTAAATTGGTTATGCACAGGCATTGAATCATCCTTTGCAATAACTATGGAAGTCTGTCTGATTGTTTTAAGTGAGGAAAAGGGAATTCCTTTCGCCAGAAGCCGTAATAATTCTCTTAAGGGTTGTTCACCCATACCGTATATTAACAGATCAGCGCTGCTGCTGACCAGAATAGAAGGTTCAAGTTTGTCCTTCCAGTAATCGTAGTGCGTGAGCCTTCGCATTGATGCTTCGATGCCCCCTATAACTACCGGGACATCGGGGTAAATCTCTTTAAGTATTTTAGTGTATATTATAGTCGGATAATCGGGCCTGAAACCGGCTTTACCTCCCGGAGTATAAGCATCATCTGATCGCAATCTCCTGGCTGCAGTATAATGGTTTACCATTGAATCCATGTTACCAGCTGTAACACCAAAGAAATACTTTGGTCTGCCAAGCTTGCGGAAATCCCTCAGATCGTCTTTCCAGTTAGGCTGAGGAACAATAGCTACACGGAATCCCTCATCTTCAATAACTCTCCCGATTACTGCTGTTCCAAACGACGGATGATCAACGTAAGCGTCTCCGCTGAAAATGATAACATCAATCTCATCCCATCCTCTGAGTTCTATCTCTTTCCTGCTCGCAGGAAGCCAACCGCTTTGCATCATATTCCTGTTTTACATGGCAAAATTACTTAAAATTACTATCTTAGTGAGCCCTCTTGATAAATTGGACATGATATCTGCTTTCTGAAATGACATTGCTTTATTCCGACCGGTTACACGACTTTACCACATTTCGTTCCTATCTGGCAATTATTGTCCTTTCGTTCCTTTTAACAATTCCTTATATTGAAATAAATGCCCAGTCTTCAGTCAAAAGGCCAAAGGTGGGTCTGGCATTGAGCGGAGGAGGAGCAAAAGGTATGGCTCATATAGGTGTAATAAAAGTAATGGAGGAAGCAGGGTTAAGACCCGATATGATATCCGGAGTGAGCATGGGCAGTATAGTTGGAGGCTTATATGCTATTGGTTACAGTGCTGACAG
This sequence comes from Bacteroidales bacterium, assembly GCA_025358455.1. Classification (GTDB taxonomy): domain Bacteria; phylum Bacteroidota; class Bacteroidia; order Bacteroidales; family VadinHA17; genus LD21. The sequence continues at coordinate 39,890 of JANYJP010000001.1, read as the reverse complement.
CCTTGAAAAAATTGTAAGAGGTATTGATTGGAGCCTTATCTTATCCGATAATATTCTTGAGAACAAAGTGATATTCCTCGAAAAGCATTATTTCGATAACAATATTTTGTCATTACCGGTTACGCAGTATAAAATCAGATTTCCAACCGGTCTGATCAAGGGACAACAGATTGAAAGTGCCTTGAGCAGGTATACCTGGCCCGCAGCTAAAATTAATGACTTTTCACTGCTACCGATCCCGTTTATTTGTGTAGGTACCAATATCATTACTTGTAAAAAAGTTGATATTAAAGGAGGGTACCTGGCCGATGCAATGCGAGCAAGTATGGCTGTTCCATCAGTCTTTACACCTATAAAAATTGACAGTATTGTGTTTGTTGATGGAGGTATGGTAAGAAATTTTGCCATTTCTGAGATAAAAGAAATGGGCGCAGATATAGTAATTGGCTCTTATACAGGTGAAAAACTCTTAAAAACCGACGAGCTGAATTCCATTGCAGCAATTATGGGCCAGATCGGATTTTATGCAGGATATTACGACGCGAAAGAGCAGATGAAACTTGTAGATGTGCTAATTGAACCTGATCTCAAAGGATTTTCAATGGTCTCTTTCAAAGAAGTCGATTCTATTATTGACAGAGGGTACAGAGCTGCACTTCCATTTAAACCATATTTTAAAAAACTGGCTGATTCCCTGAATATGATAGAGCCCCAGAGCAAGCTTGAAAACATACTCGGTAATAATACTTACACCTTCGATAAAATTGAGATTACAGGAAGTGATCAAAATACCAGTAATCAGATCCTTGGAATACTGGATATAAAACCGGGCGATAAAGTGAATAATAAGTCCTTAAATGAGAAAATTGAACTCTTATTCGGAAAGGTATGGTTTGACAAAGTCAAATATAGTGTAAAACAAAGAAATGATTCTTCAATATTCATTCTTGAATGTTATGAAAAACCCAAAGCTATTCTTACCAGTTCAATTCATTATGACAATGCCATTAATGCAGGAATTATTTTAGGGTTTTCCGGAAAAGACCTGTTGAACCAGGGATCAAAAATAAATATCAATGCTTTAGTAGGCCAATACTATAGGTATGAACTCAAATATCTGCAATTTATCGACAGGAATGAAAAATACGACATGGCTGCTGATATTTATGTGGATAAAAATTTCCTGCCCGGATTATTCCTTTCGGGAAGGATAAACGAATTTAATAGTTTTAACTCATATTATACTCTGATGCTGCAGGACAGAATTGGACTTAACCAGATGTTCAGTCTTTCTGCCGGTTTTGAAAGATTCGATTTGAGGCCCAACAGGATGTTCGATGCATCGATGAAAAGCATTGCATCTGATTTTCTGACATATTCATTTAATTATTCCGTTAATACACTTGACTCCAAACATTTTCCGAACAGAGGAGATGTGTCATTTTTTTCTGCCGGTACATCTGTGCCACTATCAATAAAGACTAATACAGGTACTTTAAAGACAAGGTACACAAAGTCCAACATGGGAGATTACTCATTTAACAGGTTTTATACACTGCAGGTCAGTTTTCACCATTATTTTTCGCTGGGGAAAAGATGGACCTTCGGTATTTCTGCTGAAGGATTAGTTATAACCGATACTTTATCCAATCAGAATAATTTCTTTCTTATCGGGGGTTTTGAGCAGTCAGGCCGGAGATCAGTTGCTATGACCGGATTTAATCCCAATGAGATAGTATCGAAAAAGTTCGGGGGACTTGGTGCAGAAACTGATATTGAAATTTTCAGGAATATCCACCTGAATATTATGACCAGTACATTCTTAATCCAGGAATCGGGAAAACATAATAACTATTCAGTTTTTACAGGCTATGGTCTCGGACTGGGTTACCTATCGATAATTGGACCGGTAAAAACAGGAATAATGTTTAGCAATAAGCGTTACGATAAAATTGATAGCAAAATCAAAGGATATGTCAGTATAGGATATAATTTCTGATCTGAAAATCTCTCTCATTATAAACTTCCTCGCGCTCTTTATTTTTTGCAGAATACGGCCTGATTGTTGCAGTTATGAGTTTATCAGGCAAAGGTTACTATTTGTCAGAGTTATTTAAAGAAGGAAAAAATGGATGTAGCAAAAGTGATACAACAACATAAAAGGCTTTGCAATCTTATATCCGAAAGGCGTATTAAACAAAGTCTTGATATACTCTCAGATATGATTACCAGCTCATCTTCAGGTGATTTCCGCGACGAATATGAGAATATTGTTATGACCTACAGGAATATGCTGTCTTATACTATCGATGGGATTAAAGATCCTGAACGTAATAAAGTATATCTGAAACTTATACAATCTTTGCTTGGCCTGTCCGACAGGGTGAGACAGGACATATTGTCACATTATTCGGGCTGGCATACATACTGGATTAAACAACAGGCTGAAAAAGAGTTAAAACTTAGTGGCAAAACAATAGTTGAAACGGTTGATGACCTTGTGTTTAAATCAGAACTTGATGAGTGGCTTAAACTAACAAATGAGATAAACCCTGACCCAGAATCTGAACTTTCAAGAAAACACAGGCAACTTATTAAAAACATTTTCAACCATCTCTGGTTAACTGACTATTATGGCGAAGCAGAGAGCAGCCTGATAAAAATAATCCTGACATCAGGTAAATTCAAATGGCATGAAGCCAGCATTTTCACCACTGCTGTTACACTGAGTTCTCTCAGAACATGGCAACAGGATAAGCTATTTCATCTTATTGCCATATATGAAGCAGGCCAGTTACAGGTAATGGAAAGAGCCTTATCGGGTTTGATTCTTAATCTTCATTATTACAATGGAAGAGTCTTATTGTATCCGGATATAACTGACAGAATAGAAAAAATGAGCCACGACGGCACTTTCAGGGAACATTGCCGGATAATCGTTTTACAGACCATCAGATCGAGGGAAACTGAAAAACTTGGGAAGAAACTACATGATGAGATCTTGCCTCAGGTTGAAAAGCTTAAACCTATGATCGAGGAAAAACTCGACCTGGATAATATTCTTCCCCACGATAAAAATGAGGAGAAAAATCCCGACTGGTCTGATATGTTCAATGATTCTGAAGAGATCTTCAAAACAATGGAAGAACTGACAAAACTTCAGATGGAAGGAGCTGATGTTTATATGTCGGCGTTTGCCAATATGAAGCACTTTGACTTCTTTAAAGACTTCCAGAACTGGTTTGTTCCGTTTTATCCCGATCATGAGACAGTTGATGAGATCTACAACGATGAGATCCTTGGACCAGGTACAAATGAACTGGCGGAGGCGCTTTATAAGACCCCGTTTATATGTAATAGTGACAAATATTCATTACTTCTGAACCTTAAATATCTTCCTTCAGCACAAAAAAGTATGATGTTAAAAGTATTCCGGATGGAGCTTGAAGGGATGCAGGAACTTAACAGTGAAGAATCAGGTACTGATCCCTATAAGAGCTTCAGGATTAATGTAACCCAATATCTTCAGGATATATACAGGTTTTTTAAACTTTCACCCTACAAAAAGGAATTTGAGGATCTGTTCACAGGTAAACTCGATATTTATAACTCAGTGTTCTTCAGAATGACTTTTAAAGCGTCAGATGCTGAAGCAAGCCTGGCTGATTACTTTTTCAGCAAAAATTTTTATGAAGATGCTCTTGATCTGTACCTCAGACATGTAAGTGAAAAACCTTCAGAAGTTCAGTTATATGAAAAAATCGCGTATTGCTATCAGGATAATGGCAACTTTGAGGAAGCGCTTAATTATTACAGAAGGGCTGAACTTATTGATAGAAAAGTATGGACTGTAAAGAAAATAGGATTATGCCTCCGGAGACTGGGCAAAAATGAGGAATCCCTTGTATATTATCTTCAGGCTTCAGATATGCAACCTGATAATATTCATTCAATTATAATGATAGCCCACTGCTATCTTGATCTTAAAAATTATGAGCAGGCTTTAAAATATTATTTCAGAGTTGAGTACAGCGAACCAGGTAACTTTAAGATATTGAGACCAATAGCATATTGCTATTTTGCGCTCGGGCGGTTTGATGATTCCGAAAAATACTATGATCGTCTCTCAGAAAACAAACTGACCGCACACGATCAGATTAACAAGGGCCACCTTGCACTTTGTAAAGGAAATAAAAAGGAGGCTATTGATTTTTACCGTCAAAGTATGGTAGGTGGTGAATTAACTAAAGAACAATTCCTTTCCATCTTTTCAGAAGACAAACCTCTGCTCTTATTATTAGGGGTTAACCCTGATGATCTGCCTATTCTTCTGGACTATCTGCTATTTATGATTGGTTAAACTGCCTGTATCATTTCTCTCATATCCTGCCGGAGGTCCTCCCGGTATAGATCTTCCATTCAGATCATGTCTTCTGTCATTTCTCCTGTTAAGAGTATCACTTTCATGATTCTTCCAATTCTGTCTTTCCATCTGATGACGTCTTTCGTCCATCACTTTTAGTCGGGCAATCTGATCTTTTGTCAGGTTTAAGTCAATTTCTTTCCGGAATTCTTTCATGCTTGCATCAAGATCTCTGCGAAAGTTGTTCTGAAGATCACCATTTATCTTAGCATACTTATTAAGAATCTGTTCAATTTTGACTTTTTGTTGTTCATCAGGTTGTATCGTCTTATAAAAGCCTTCTCTGAATCTTTGCTCGGAAAAGAATACTCTGACCGGTTTCAGCTTCTGATTTCTTATTTGAGCTGAGGTAAGCATTCCCAGAATAAATCCTATGATCAGAGTTGCAATGACGAGTATTATTGGTTTAGTTTTCATACTTTTCTAATTTCCGGTTAGCAGACAAACAATGCTTTCATCATGACTATTGCTCAATCCAAGAAGTGAGTTGAAAGTGATGGATCCTTCCATCAAAAAGATAGAAATCAGCAACAGAACTATTGCCGCAATTCCGGTAAGAGCAATGCGGTAAAACGCAAAACTCAGGTTTTTCACATACTCAACTTCATGGGTTACAATTAATCCTGTTGAAAAAACCCTGTCTATAACTCTATCGCTAAAGCTTTTGCTGAAATTGTAGGTTACCCCCTCCTCTTCAAGTCTGTTGGAGACTTCAATAGGATCGGCATCACTTTCCAGCGAGCTGATTAACAATTTCTTGATCTCTGACGGATTCATATCATTTATAATTTTACCAAAATATTCTTTAATTGCTCCTGTGCTCTTGATAATCTGGAAAGAACAGTCCCCAGAGGCAGATCAAGTATTTCTGCTGTCTCTTTAGTGGAATAACCCTGCAGCATTCTCATTGTTACTATTATCCTGAATTTAGGATCCATAGCCTGTAATGCTTTATTAACCAATTCAGAGGCTTCTCTTCTTTCTTCTGTATTCTGATCAGCAACTTCAAATTCATGCATTTCGTTATTCCCTTTTTGAGAGAACATTGAGAAGAACCTTTTTCTTCTTTTTATTTCATTGAGTGTAAGGTTCACTGCAATCCTCTGAATGTATGTTGACAGCTTGGCTTCTCCCCTGAACTCTGATAAAGAACTATAAAGTTTTATAAATACTTCCTGTCCGACATCTTCAGTAAAAACGGAGTCTCCCAACATCCCTTTAACCGTACGGGCAACCATCTTCTGGTATCGGGTCACAATCTGTCCGAATGCCCTTTTATCGCCGGCCAGTGATGCCTTTACAAGTTCGGTTTCATCAGTTAAATTGTACGATTCTTTAATCATACTTCACCATATAGACAATTAGAAGGAAGCTTATATTCCCGATTGTTAATTTTTATTAACACAAAAATTTTATCCATAACCGGGAAATGGTATTACAGACTAAATATTATTTCAGTAAATTATCTTCTTCAACCAGTTTGACCTCGTAATCTTTTGTATATCTGACAAGAAATAGTTTCTGGTTTTCAAATCCATAACCAGCGCCTTTTCTTTCGAAATCAAATTCTGTCTGTAACAATTCAGGGTTATGTTTCTCGGGATGAGTAATAAAATTCTTTCCATTAATTGCCAATCCGCTCATAAAGTAATATCCTATATCAAAACCCTGCCATGCATAACTTTTTTCGGAAGGTTCTGTCAGAAATTTCTGCTTGAAATAATAATTAAACCTTTGAATATTTTTCCTGCTATAATCTATCCAGAAAGAAGAATAAATGACAATATCCAGATCGAACAGGACCTTCTGCTCAAGATTATCAAGTTCTTCTCTCATAGCCGGATATCCGAAAACCTTCACATCATATTTTTTAGACAGTCCGTGGACGTTCCTGACTATTTCGCTTATTATGGGAGACTCCTCAGATGCTATAATAACGATATTTTTAGAATGCTCCGATAAGGCGTGGCTCAGCCTGTTAATTGAATCATTATTAAATATTGACCCGCTCAGAAATTCCTTAAATTTAATATCCTCATAAGGCATCTTATAACTCAACTCAGAGAAGATCATGTTTTTAAATCTTTTTATATCCGGATCAGTTCCTGATGAATCCGCATGGACGAAAACCAGATTATTATCATAGTTTCCACTTATTCTCTTTGTCAGTGCTTTCTGGGCAACCTCGAGGGAAGAATTTGCCATAAAAAGAGTTGGATTATTAACAAGAACTAAATTATTTTTAAGCGTGACCGGTGATACTACCGGAATACTTTTACTCCTGGCGTATTCAGCAACGATTGTCAGGTTTCGTGAATATACCGGCCCAATAATCAGGTCCATTTGGGAAAGTTTCCCTGATTCAATAAGTTTGGTAATTCCAATAGTATCGCTTCTGATATCAAAAGTTGAAAGAGTAATGTCCAAACCCAAAGATCGTAATGTGTCCGCCGCCAGTAATATACCCTCATACATTTCAACAAAATCAAGGCTCCCGGGAAATATCCATTCATCCGGCCTTTTGGTTTGTTTAGAATCAATCTCGGTCCTGATTGAGTTTTGGTTAAGATAGAATGGCAGCAACACTGCAACATTCAATGAACCTCTCAGATTATTTACAGGAGTAAAGCCTGCGGGTCTCTCCGCCTTTATTAATGGCTGTTCAGCCTCAACAGCCAGCGTATCAATCTGGCCCGGCTGAACCGGAGACGTTTCATGAATGTTGGTCGCCGGAACCCTTACGAAATCGCCAACCTGTGGGAACCGCAGGTCCCGGTTTTCTCTTCTCAATACCCTGACTGTAAGTCCATATTTTTCAGCTATTGATGACAGAGTTTCACCATTAAGCACTTTGTGATAAATATATTTCTTCTCCTGTTCGTCAAATTTTTGCTGGTCGCTCATGAATACTCTTTTTGGAACGGCAATTTCAGTACCAACAGAAAGTTTTGTTATATCAATTCCGGGGTTACTCCGGATTATTTCGTTCTCTGAAACGCCATAAGCTTTTGAAAGAGAATAAACTGTTTCCCCGGGTCTCAGAGTATGATAAATAAATCTGGTTTCATCTTTTAGCTGTGGCTTTATTGTAACAGGTTCTGCAGGTTTAAACCCGTCGACTGATTTAACAGGAATTCTAAGTGACTGTCCTTCATTAACACCATAAACAGCCGGAGGATTCTCTTTAGTAAGTTCTTCAACCGTAATTCCGTAAGCTCTTGAAATTGAATACGCGGTTTCTCCCTTTTTAACCTGATGTATATAATAAGGTACTCCCGAAATAGTTACTTTGTCCCTTGATCGCTCAACCACAACCTGTGACCACGCATTATTATTAACGATTACCAGTATTATTAATAATAAAAGTGTTCTCAATCCGATATTAATTTTCATTCTTTTAAATACTATTTTATTCCGGCAACAAAAGTAAGAACATTTTAAGTTTTCCTGCAATTTCATTGCATCATCACAATCACAAAAATGTTAGTCAGTTCCGACGTTACAAAGTTTTGAGAAAAGTCATACAGTTTTTTTCAATCCTTTCAGGAACATTAGTTATGTCCGCCTTAACAAACTTTTCTCCTGTGATCTTTTCATAAAGTTCGATATAGCGCTCAGAAACCTCGTTTACATAACTCCCGGTCATTTCCGGGACAATTTGACCTTCCTTACCCTGAAAACCATTAGCCATCAACCATTCTCTTACGAATTCTTTGGATAACTGCTTTTGTGGAAGACCTTTATCAAACTTCTCCTGATATCCGTCAGCATAAAAATAGCGCGAGGAATCAGGGGTGTTGATCTCATCGATCAGGTAGATCTGCCCGTCTTTATTCCCAAATTCATACTTGGTGTCAACAAGGATAAGACCCTGGCTGGCGGCAATTTCTGAACCTCTTATGAAAACCTCCATAGTATACTTTTCGATTAAGCTATACTCGTTTTCGGGTATCAGGCCACTGTTTATTATTTCGGAACGTGAGATATCCTCATCATGTTTTCCCTGTTCAGCTTTGGTTGTAGGTGTTATGATTGGTTTTACAAACCGCTGATGTTCTCTCATCCCATCCGGAAGTTTAATTCCGCAGAACTCTCTGGCACCCGACTTATATGCTCTCCACGAACTTCCTGTAAGATAGGCTCTTACAATCATTTCGACAGGATATGGTTCACATTTATAACCAATAGTAACTGTAGGGTCGGGTGTTGCAATTTTCCAGTTCGGTACAATATCATTTGTAGCATCAAGAAATTTCGCTGCAATCTGATTTAGAACCTGCCCTTTATAAGGAATGCCTTTGGGAAGTACCACATCAAATGCAGAGATCCTGTCTGACACGATCATCAGAAGATACTTATCGTTAATATTATAAACATCTCTGACTTTCCCCTTATAAATACCTTTCTGACCGGGGAAGTTGTAGTTTGAAGTAAAAATTGTCTTTGCCATTTCTATTTAGTTAACTGATCTTTTATTGATTTTTTAGTTTTATCGGTCTCCTTTTCTTCTTTTTCATAAGCACGAACTATACTCTTCACCAATTTATGACGAACAATATCACGTTCATCAAATTTTATGATTGAGATACCTTCTATATTTTGCAGTATGCGCATTGCCATAAAAAGTCCGGAATCAGTTTTCCCTGGAAGATCAATCTGGGTTGTGTCACTCTGCTTGCCAGAATATCCGATGATCGTGGCAAATAGTTTATAAATAAATTCATAGAACAATACAAAGTAAGGATATTTTTTGCTTAGAAGATTATCTTTGTAATAAGTTTTTTATTATGCCGGTAATTACTTTAACTACAGAGTGGAAACCTGATGATGTCTATTATGGAATCATTAAAGGAAAGCTCAGCACTTTGTGTCCCGGAGCAATTATTATAGATAATGCCGGAAGTATTCCTCCGTTTAATATTTCTCATGCTTCATTTATAATAAGGAATACTTATAATAACTACCCTAAAGGTTCAATTCATATCATATGTGTCCATTCGGAGGCGTATAAGGATCAGGAGCATTTAATAGTAAAGGCGAAGGATCATTTTTTTATCGGCACTGACAACGGAATCTTCAACCTGATACTTAATGCTGAGCCTGACGAGGTTGTAAGGATTAACCATAAGGGAATATCTGATGAACTGGAAATCTTTGCAAAAGCAGCTGCAGATCTCCTTTCAGGGAAATTGCCTTCTGATCTGGGAATATCCGTAAAAACACTGAGTGAAAAAATTCCGCTCAGAGCAACCATTGATAAAGATGTGATCATTGGAAGTATTATTTTCATTGACTCATACGGTAATGCTATATCAAATATTACAAGAGAAGTTTTTTCCCGGGTTTTTGAAAATAAAGCTTACAGGATTCTTATTCAAAGCAATAAAAATTACACTGACGAGATCTCAGAAAAATACAGCGACGTATCTGTTGGTGAACTGCTTGCAAGATTTAACCAGTTTGAATTACTTGAAATTTCCATAAACGGAGCTGATGTTTCGGAACTGCTGAGTATTACAGTTGGTTCTGTTGTACGTGTTGATGTCGCAAACAAAGCTCCTTCTCCAAACCGTCTGTTCTAAAATAATTACTGATGAATGATAAAACCAAAAGTCTCGTGGAGTTTGAAAGGCTCCTGGGCATAATTGATGAACTCAGGGTAAAATGTCCATGGGATATGAAACAGACGAATGAAAGTCTGCGAAAACTGACTATTGAGGAGACATATGAATTATCAGAAGCTATTTTCTCAGGAAGCAATGCAGGGATAAGTAATGAATTAGGTGATCTGATGCTGCATATTGTTTTTTATGCAAAAATAGGATCCGAAAATGGTCAGTTCACAATGGCAGATGTACTGGAAGGCATCAACACCAAACTCATCTACAGGCATCCTCATGTGTTTGGCGATGTCAAGGTTAAGAGTGCATCGGAAGTAGAAGAAAACTGGGAACAACTTAAAATAAAAGAGAATAACGGGTATAAAGCTGTTCTGTCAGGGGTACCTGCCACTTTGCCTGCTATTATAAAAGCCAACAGAATTCAGGAAAAGGTCCGTGGAGTAGGATTCGACTGGGAAAAACGTGAAGAGATATGGGATAAGGTATCTGAGGAGATTGCCGAACTCAGGGAAGAAATACAGAAACACGATACCGAATCAATAGAATCAGAGTTGGGAGATGTATTGTTTTCAATAATAAATGCTTCACGATTATATGGAATTGATCCGGAGGCAGCCCTCGAAAAAACCAACAGAAAATTCATCAAACGATTTAATTATCTTGAAAATGAGACACTTAAAAAAGGCATCTCTCTTCACGATATGAGTCTTGATGAAATGAATGTTATCTGGGAAGAGGCTAAGAAGCAGGATTGATTTTTGCCATGCAGGGAACCGTCGCGACTGTTCCCTACATGGCAAATCTGTAACTCAAAAGCTGATAAATTATTTTTGCGGCAATGAAATCCGGTGACTTGTTTGTTTTGGAAGGACACAATTCAACCACATCGAAACCAACTACATTCCTCTTCCTTATTACATCTCTGAGAAAATGCATCAATTCGAAATAATCAGGTCCTCCGGGCTCCGGAGTTCCCGTCGATGGCATTATTGAAGGGTCAAAGACATCAAGATCAATTGTTATATAAACATTCTTTGTCAGTTTATCGATTGCTTTCCCATACAAAGCTTTATGGTAATAAAGCTCATGTGAATAGAATATTCTGTCTTTTTCAACATAAGGAATTTCATCCCTGGACATACTCCGGATACCAACCTGGACTATCGGAGCAAATTCGCGGGCTCTTGCCATGGCACAGGCATGATTGAATTCCGATCCTTCATACTCAGGTCTGAGATCAGTATGTGCATCGAGCTGAAGAACAGTAAGATCATTGAATGATTCTGAAAATGCCCTGATTGCACCAATAGGAACAGTATGATTACCACCTATTATTACAGGGAACTTATTATCAGCGATAAGTGATAATGTTCTGTCATATACAGCATTAACAAGACTTTCGGGTGTTTCTTTTTCGAGAACAGGATCGACGGTGTGAATTCCTTTAAGATAAGCTTCAGAAGAGGTTTCTACATCATACCATTCAAGATTAACCGAAGCTTCGAGGATAGCATCGGGCCCTTTATCCGCCCCTTTCATCCATGTGCTTGTTTCATCATATGGTACTGGCAAAATGATTATCGCGGATTCATTATAATCATATACCACCTCATTACCACCAAAATTCATATGAAAGGGTTTTTAACCTTGTATTATTTAGCCTTCGGCTTAGGGCTGGCTTTCTTCTTTTTCTTTTCAGTAACAGCAGAAGCCTTTTCAGTTTTTGACACTTGTTCAGGTTCTTTGCCGGCAATGGCTTCAGTCTCTTCCTTTACGAGAAGTCCAAGATTATGAAGAATATTGTACCATTGCGCGACCTTTTTAATATCGCTGACATATACTTTATCCTTTGAATAATCAGGGAGTAACACTTCAAACCAGGTTTTAAGTTTACCTGCGTCGGATTTTGAATCAATTGCAGGTCCACCGTTTTCCTTATCGTGAATCAAATCGAATACTTTACCGAGAGGAACATCCTCCTTTTCGGTAAATATAGCAATGTCTTCGAGCGAACTTACTTTAGCTGAACCGTAAGAACTACTTCTTTTCTTTGTTTCAAGGTGTTCGACAATAATTGCATTTTTCCCCTGGGCTATAAATTTGAAAAGCCCCGGTTCACCTGAAATTGCCAGAATATCTTTTAAAATCATTTTTTCGCTTTTGTTTACAAATTTAGTTCTTGTATTGTAAAGTCCGTTTTTATTAGGGATTTTTTTTTCAGATTAACAGGTCAGATTAAATTTCTTTCCTTTTTTATCTTTTCATATGCTTCGTTTACCTTCTTGAATTTTTCTTCAGCAGTTTTCCTGTACTCATCGCCAAGGTGGCTTACTTTATCAGGGTGGTATTTCATTGCCATTTTCCTGTAAGCTTTTTTAACGTCATCATCTGTAGAGGATTTGTCTATTTCCAGAATTTTATAAGAAGAATCTGTTTCAGGTATAAACATATTTTTTATAGAGAGGAAGTCCCCTGAAGCGACTCCAAGATAGGATGAAATTTTTTCAATGATCTCAATTTCAGAAGTATGTATTAAAGTATCCGCAAGTGAAACATTAAATAACAGATGAAGGAGCTGTAGCCGGGAAGAGTAATCCATATTACCTCTGATCTGGATACAGACATCTTTTACCGGTATCTCCTGCTTAAGAATATCTTTAAGCATCAGGACAGCCTGTTTTGCAGATTCCTGTCCGAACTGTCTTATAAAAAACTGTTTTACATAGTCGAGCTCTGATTTCACAATCTTCCCGTCTGCCTTCATCACTGCAGCAACCAGAACCAGAAGGCTCATCCCGAAATCTCCCTGGGTTGTTCTGGCGGTTCCGGTTGAATATGTCGAAGATTGAACTGTAGTGCTATCAATCATGGAACCAACAAGGAATCCCAACAGTCCCCCGATCGGACCCCCCATAACAAAGCCAAGACCACCACCCAGCCATTTACCAAAAATTCCCATAATCAATTAACAGTTTTAATATATGCTAAAATGTTTTCATGAATTTCCAGAATTGCCGGGATAATCATATCATTTTCAGAATTATGAATTATGTAGTCAGATAGCTTTATTCTTGCTTCATCATCCATTTGATTCCTCATCCTCTCCATAACCTGTTCTCTCGTGAGATTATTCCTGTGGATAACCCTGTCTACCCTCTGCTCAATCGGAGCTATGACAGTGGCAATTCTGTCGACCAGTTTTGAAGCTCCGCTTTCAAACAGAATAGCAGCTTCCATTATAACATATGGAGCCTCCTGTTCCATTTCCCATTTTCTGAATTGATCAAGCACCACAGGGTGAACAAGTGAATTGACTTTTGCCAGGATGGAATTATCATTAAAAATAATCTCAGCCAGCTCCATCCGATTGAGGCTTCCGTTTTTGTAAAGATCCCTGCCAGCAATAGAGTTAATACGACGGATTATACTCTTATCATTATCCATAATATCTTTTGCTGCAGGGTCAGCTGAAAAAGAAGGTATTCCAAGTACATTAAAAACCCTGCAGACCGATGTTTTACCACTTCCGATACCGCCTGTAATGCCAAGCTTCATTCCTGATTTATACTCTTTCACCATTGATTCTCCACCAATCAAATTTTACTTCTTTCTGCTAACGGAACCATTCTTTTCAGTTAAACCTGAGCCTGAGCTCAAAGGGGTCTTCTCAAGAGTAAAAAAGAGTGTATCAGGTTTAATAGATGTGATCTCGCATCCATTTCTCATCTGAATACCGAGGCTTTTTGTCAAACCAGCTGTAACTATATAGTAATCAAGATTTTTGCTCCCGGAAACTCTTTTATAACTGACCTTTGACATATCTATTGTTACACGAGCTTTATTCCCTGATAGTTTAAGTTTTAATATCGAAGTGCCGGAACCTTTCATGTAGAGGTTCAGCTTTACCTGAGATTCATTGTTAATTACTCTTTCACGAGGAAGGTTAGTGTATTTTACCGGATACCAGACTTCTGCTTCAACCTCGTTGCCCAGAGAATTGAGGTACCAGAATATAAAAGACAGAAAAAGGAAGAAAGTAAAAATTACAACATCTCTGTTGATGTCACTTACCCCCTTTTTCGAAAGCCCTGTCCGTGTCGCATGTCTATTGTTCACAAAAAGTTTAATGAAAAGCTCTATAGCCTATTCATCAGCTGAAGGATCTTTAAGAAGGGCGCTTTTGTCAATTTTAAGTTTGATGTCGCCACCAACATCAACTGTCACATAGTTGTCTTTAACTTCGTACACTCTGCCATAAACTCCTCCGGTGGTTATAACCTTATCCCCTCTTTTAAGTGAGCTCCTGTAGTTTGTCATCTCTTTCTGTTTTTTCATCTGAGGCCTGATCATGAAAAAATAAAATACAACGAATACCAGGATTAGTGGAAGGAATGTAACAAGTGGATTACTCTGTCCGGTAGCTCCGGCAGGTTGGCCCATTAAAAATAAATAAGCAAAATTGGTCATCGTTTAAAATATTAATTATTATTAATTGATATTAGTTTCAACATCTGCAGTTATTTTCAATAAAACCACAGGGGTTGAAGCATTTGACTTAACAGTGATTACTTTAGTCTGCATTCCGCTTCTGCCGGAGGTATCAAAAACTACTTCGAGGTTTCCGTCACCCCCCGGTTTTATGGGTTTTGTGTCATATTTGGGAACTGTACATCCGCAACTTGTTGTGGCAGATGTTATAACCAAATCAGATGATCCCTTATTTTTAAAAGTAAAAACATAAGAAATCTTTTCTTCTTCTTTCACTTTGCCAAAATCATGTTCATATTCTTTGAACACTATCTGAGCTGTCCCGTTCTGTGCATTATTCAGTCCGGAATTGTGGGCATTAATATTTGTATTATTGCCGCAACCGGATAACATGAAAGTTATGATTACAAAAAAAATAAATACAATCTTTTTCATAGAAAATATTCTATTCAGCGAATCAGTCTTCATCGGTTAATGTTTCTCCGACTAATCCTCTTCCAAATTTATTAAAAAGTCCCTTCTCCCGGATTTCTTTTACGATGTTGTCAAGAATTCCGTTTACAAAGGTACTGCTTTTTGAAGTACAATAGTATTTGGCAATCTCTATGTATTCATTAAGAGTAACCTTTATGGGTATTTCAGAAAACTCAAGAATTTCAGTAATTGCAAGCTGCATAACAAGAATGTCCATCAGGGCAATTCGTTCAACTTCCCAGTTAGTAGTATTTTTTTCAATAAGTTCAGAACATTTTTTCTGATGCAGAATGGCTTTTCTGAAAAGGATTTTTACAAACTCTTCGTCCTCTTCATTTTTAAACAATGCCATCAACTGCATATTTTCGTCCGACTCAGCTTTAAATTTTTTAAGAGTTTTTTCAACCATCGCTGATATGTACTCCATATCATCGTTCCAATAAATACTTTGCTCTTCAAGATTTGACTGAAGATCCTCCGATTCTGAAAATAAAACTGTTATCAGCTTTATAATAAACTTTTTATCAGATTGATAATTATTAGTTTCCGCTAATATATACTCCTCATAGGGTTCCCATACAATCATTTTATTGTACAAAAGGCGGGGAATATCTGCATTGTTTACCCAGGACAATTTTTTTGAAGATACATAATTCTTAAATGCCAGATTTATTCTGAGCTGTGCAATTAGCTGGTTATCAATAAAACGCCTTTTGGGATTTAGATCCTCATATGTCGGCATCCTCTTCAGTAGAGCCTGATCGATCTTCTCCCCGGCAATATCAGCCAATTCAAGAACAAGCAGCAAAAGATAATGATAAAGATCATAAGTCTTACCAATGCTGAACATAAGTTCTGTCTCGGCCTGGACAAGATTTTCATCTTCCCTGCGGTTAAAAGCATAAAGAGCCATCAGGGCTTTTATACGTAATAATCTTCTGCTTATCATTTATTAAGAACCTCAAATTTCCGCTGCAAAAATACTCTTTTTCCCGTACCCTCAAAACAACTAAGCATTATTTAGATTATTCCGTTAACTGTAAGGAAATCTATTAGGTACGTAAATTACTGACATTCAAATCAATACAGTATTCAGAACACAATCAGTTATCTTACAAACTATTATGTAGAATTAATTAGCTCCGTTTTAATTTGTTAAAATAATTGTTACATTTGACAATATAAAACAAAACCCTAACATTAATTGCCTTAGAAATGGAAGAAGAAGCCGGAATTAAAGAAGTCATAAACGGGCATGAGGAAAAAATAGTTAAGGAAGAAATTTTCACCAAGGTAGTACGTGCTGGGAAAAGAACCTACTTTTTTGATGTTAAAGCTACCCGTAAGGATGATTATTATCTAACCATTACTGAAAGTAAGAAACGTTTAGGCAAAGAAGGGAAGGTATTTTACGAGAAACATAAGATTTTCCTATATAAGGAAGATTTTGAAAAATTTTCGGCCGGATTAAAAGATGCCGTTACATATATAGATAATTGCAATGATGATTTTATAATTCCCAATCCCAGTGTTGAGATTGACGTAAAAGATGAAAAAAGCATCCACTCTACTGAAGAGTTTACAAACCTTGAGTTTGAAGATCTGGGCAAGAAGTAGAAAATCTTTTTTAAATTTTCATTTTTCTTTTTTAATTCTAAATGTCTGATTATATACTCCTTATATTAGGAATACTTCTAATGATCGTGGGAATAATCGGTTGTCTGGTTCCTGTTTTGCCAGGACCTCCCTTTAGTTTTCTCGGATTAATTCTGCTTCACATCTCCCGGTTTGGTCATTTTTCAACTCCCACCTTAATCACTATGGGTGTCATTACAGTGGTAGTAACAATCATGGACTATATTGTACCTGTTTGGGGAACCCGTCAATTAGGCGGTTCAAAATACGGGACAAGAGGTGCCACTGTCGGCTTGATAATTGGGCTTTTCCTTGGTCCTTTGGGTATAATTTTAGGACCATTGATTGGTGCTTTTGTTGGGGAGATGCTCTTTAAAGATGATATAAATTATGCATTAAAAGCCGGATTTGGAAGCCTGCTTGGTTTTCTTACCGGCATTGGTCTAAAACTTGCAGCATCCTTTATAATGACATTCTACTTTTTTAAAGAATGGATATCTTAGGGCGAAGGGCACCCGAGGCACGTTGCAAGTTATAATCTAATACAAATTTTTAGCCTAGTGTCATCAGTCGTGAGCAGTCAGTCTTTTATTTTCCCAGCGTCGCTACCATTACTGCCTTAATAGTGTGCAACCGGTTCTCTGCTTCATCAAAAACTAATGAATAGTCCGATTCAAATACATCATCAGTTACTTCCATCCCATTGAGGCCAAATTTCCGGAAAATGTCTTCACCTGTCTTTGTTTCCCTGTTATGAAATGCAGGTAAACAGTGCAAAAATTTCACCTTGGGATTTCCTGTCTTTTCAATAACCTCCTTATTTACCTGGAATGGTTTTAACAGCTTGATTCTTTCCTCCCAAACCGAATCAGGTTCTCCCATTGAAACCCAGACATCAGTATACAGAAAATCAGCGCCTTTAACAGCTGAATCAACATTATCTGTAATAGTTATCTTAGCGCCAGTCTCCTTTGCAATTGCCCGGCATGTTGCAACAAGCTCGTCTGCAGGCTGATACGCTTTAGGGGCAGCTATTCTGAAATCTATTCCCATCTTGGCTGAACCGACCATCAGAGAATTACCCATATTATAACGGGCATCGCCCAGATAGCAGAATACCATTTTATTCAGGGGTTTGTCAGAGTGTTCGATCATTGTCAGAAAATCGGCCAGTATCTGAGTCGGATGAAACTCATTGGTAAGTCCGTTCCAAACTGGCACTCCTGCATACCGGGCAAGTTCTTCAACAATATTCTGCCCATAACCGCGATATTCAATACCATCATACATACCGCCGAGAACCCTTGCTGTATCTTTCATTGACTCTTTTTGGCCAATCTGTGATCCTGTCGGTCCAAGGTAAGTGACATGTGCTCCCTGGTCGTAAGCCGCAACCTCAAAAGCACACCTTGTGCGCGTTGATGCTTTTTCAAAAATAAGCGCAATATTTTTCCCTTTAAGATGCTGTATTTCAGTGCCTTTATATTTTTCTTCCTTCAGCTTCGCAGAAAGATCAAGAAGATATTTTATTTCTTCAGGTGTAAAATCAAGTAACTTGAGAAAATTACGGTTGTGAAGGTTTTGTGACATCATATTTGGATTTAAAGATAAAAGACAAAAGTAAAAAGACTTAAATTAAAAGACAACAGTAAAGTCGAAATAGGAAACAGGAAATGATTAAATTAATTCTGCATGTCGCATAGCTCTTATCTACCTCCGGTCATCCTCATATTCCATAGTTATTTTTGAACCATATTTCTTATCAGCCAGTTTAAAAGCCTCAGTGATAACACTTTTACTTCCGCCGAGTTTAATAAAATTAAGGCAGGCCTCAATTTTTGGTGCCATACTTCCTTTTGTAAATTGTCCTTCGTTCAGGTATTTCAAAGTATCCTCATAATTCAGAAATTCCCTTATCTGCTGATCAGGCTGTTTATAATTAATATATACATACGGAACATCGGTAAGAATATAGAATTCATCTGCACCTATCTGGGTTGCCAGCAGAGACGAGGCCATATCCTTGTCAATAACCGCCTCTGCAGGTCTGACATCTTTCTTTTCATCAATATAAACCGGCACACCTCCTCCACCGGCTGCAATCACAATATTTCCTTTTCTGGCCAGATCGCTGATAATAGATTCATTGATAACACCAACAGGGACCGGCGACGGGACTACTCTTCGGTAACCTCCCTGTATCTTTACTTCCTCTCTGAATATCCATCCTTTTTTTGAAGCAAGATCATCGGCTTGTTCCTTAGAATATATTTTACCAACTCTTTTTTGAGGATCACTGAAGGCAGGATCATTTTTATCAACCAGAACCTGGGTAACTATACAGATAACGTTTTTATCAATACCATGTTTGTTAAGTACATTCCTGAACATCCTCTCAATCATATAACCAATTCCTCCCTGTGAGTCAGCCACACAAATATCAATTGGCATCTGAGCAATTTTATACAATTGTTCACCGGCATCATTCCGCATAAGAATATTGCCCACCTGAGGACCATTCCCATGAGTGATAACAATATCATATCCTTCCCTGATCAGGAAAACAAGATTTTCCAGAGTTTCGGTTGTATTTTGTTCCTGCTCATCAATTGTACCAATCTGATCGCCTCTTAATAATGCATTGCCTCCCAAAGCAACAACTGCAAGTCTTTTTTTCATTTTAAGTTACTGAATGACTATAGATAACCTGAATTTAATTTTTCAATGTCAGAAAACCTGATTAATTAACTTTCAAAGATCACAAAGCTACCAAAATCCAAAGAATTAAAACTACTGCGATTTAGGAATTGAGAGTAGAAACATTCCTGTTTTATAACATTTCCCCTCAGTCACATCGCACAAATCTTATCAGAAGGAATCAAAATTAAAAAAAAATGTTACTTTTACATAGTTCATAATAATACAATATACGTGAGAATCAGCTATGTATTGATCATTGTGGTACTTCTGGCAATGACGGGATACTCCTGTAAAGAAAGGGGAGGCAAATATCTCGATCAGGGTGAAATCCATTACAATATAGATTATATAGGTAATTTCGGTGGCATGCCCAAAGAAGTTCTGCCTCAAAATCTTATTGTGTCATTTAAGAAAGATAAGATTCTTTTTGAGATGTTAGGATTCGGCAAATCAGGTATCCTGAATCTGGCTAATCCGGAGAAGCACATTTTTGACACATACTTCAGTTTCTTCACAAAGAAATATTATTACGCAGCTGAATCAGGGGAAATGTTTCCTGGTTTTGATGCCATGGCTGGTATGATTATAAAAAAGACATCAAAAACATCAGTTATTTGTGATTTCAATTGTAAGAATGCAGAAGTTACATTTCCTTCTGACAGAAATAAGATTTATAACATCTGGTATACGAACGAAATCAAAGTAAAAAATCCAAATGCATCCACCCCGTTCAATCAGATTGATGGCATACTAATGAGCTTTTTCTTTTTAATGGGACCAATGGAACTTGATTTCAATGCTGAAACAGTTTATAAAAAAGAGATTCCTGATGAAACTTTTGAAAGAAGAGAAAAATATGAAAGAGTCTCAAGGGAGAATATCGACAAGTTTATTAATCAGATGATAAACCTATAGGCTTCAGGTATCAGTCTTCAGGCAAAAGTTATAGGGCTTTGGATCTTAAGTATTGAAATACAACAGATTAACTCAACCCATCTAATTATTTTTTTCCTATCGCCGGTAGTCCGTTGCCCAAAACCTTATAATTAAAAAATATTACCTTTGGGTTGCGTTAAAAAAACGATATTTTGCAGATAAAATTAAAGGCAGAAATGAGTAAAGAGAAGGAAGAGATTGGTAATAAGAGTGCTAAAACTGCAAAAGATTCTAAAAAATCCAAATCCTTCCTGACTGACGAGAGGATAAAATTTGTCTTTGGTATACTTATAGCAGGTTTTGCATTATATCTCCTGATTGCATGCATAGCATACCTTTTCTGGTGGAAAACAGATCAGAGTCTTCCCGCCTCTGAAATAGTCTCCAATGCAGATGTTGTAGTTAAGAACTGGTCAGGTAAAAGCGGACACTTTCTTGCCAATCTGATTATAGGATATGGATTTGGTTATGGTGCGTTTTTCATTCCACTTATCTTTGGTTCCATTGGTTTGTACCTTCTTAATTTTCCAAAGATCAGGCCTTTAAGCCTCATTGCAAAATTCACATTTGCAACTATATTACTATCGCTCATTCTTAGTTTCGTTTTTGGTCAGGCAAAAGGATATCTTATAAGTGGTCCGGGTGGCGCACAGGGATACCTGGTAACAAGATGGTCGAATGCTTTCATGGGGATGATAGGAACCGGTGTTATTCTTGCATTCCTGACAATATCATACCTAGTTTTCGCACTGAGGGTAAAGCCTTCTTCTTTCGGAATGAGATTGCCTGCTTTCACGAAGATTAAAAAAACCACCGATACCGGTGATATAGTAGCAGGAGGAGGAACCGGAGCTGATTCTGAAGCTGAACTGGATGTTGAGGAGCCTACTGATGAGCAGCCTTATGAAGATAAGAAAAAGGTGGAATTTATAGTCAAAAACACCAACATCAACCCTGAACCTGAAGATATTGATGAAGAAATTACTGGAGTAATACCAAAAGGTTCAATAATACATGATTTTGACAGTCAGAATCGAATAGTGCCATCTGAAGATGGCGTTCCGATAAACATAAACAGGCCTGATGCTGGTGATCATCTGTCAGAACAGGAGGTCGAGAAAAAAATGGAAAATTATGATCCCCGGCTTGACCTTTCCCGGTATAAGTTCCCGCCTGTTTCAATTCTGAAGGAACATAAATCAGAAAGCGCGTTTGATAATAATGAGGTGTTTGAGAATAAGGAAAATATTATTAAAACACTTGGCGACCATAAAATTGCAATAAAAAGCATTTCCGCTACCGTAGGGCCAACAGTTACTCTGTATGAGATAGTACCTGAAAGAGGGGTCAGACTTGCCAGGATAAAATCTCTGGAAGATGATATTGCCCTAAACCTGTCTGCGCTGGGCATCAGAATAATCGCCCCTATTCCAGGGAGAGGAACAGTCGGTATTGAAGTACCTAATAAGAAACCTGAAATGGTCTCCATGCGTTCACTTATAACATCTAAGGCATTTCAGGAATCGAAATTTGATATTGCTCTTGCACTGGGCAGAACCATAACAAATGAACCTTATATTGTCGATCTAACCAAAATGCCCCACCTTCTTGTTGCAGGTGCAACAGGCCAGGGAAAATCTGTCGGTATAAATGCGATCATTACATCTATACTATATAAGAAACATCCTGCCGAAGTTAAATTTGTTCTTATCGATCCCAAGCGGGTCGAATTACCGCTTTATGTGAAAATTGAAAGGCATTTTCTTGCTAAACTACCAGACGAAGAGGATGCTATAATAACTGATACTCAAAAAGTTATTAAGACACTGAACTCATTATGCATCGAAATGGACAACCGGCTTGAATTGCTTAAAGCCGCCCAGTCCCGAAATATAAAAGAGTATAATGAGAAATTCGTTTCAAGAAAGCTGAGTCCGGAAAAAGGCCATAAATACTTACCCTATATTGTTCTGATCATTGATGAGTTTGCCGACCTTATTATGACGGCCGGCAGGGAAATTGAAGGACCGATCGGGAGACTTGCACAGCTTGCAAGGGCTATTGGGATACATCTTATAATATCAACTCAAAGACCTTCTGCAAACATCATTACCGGATTTATTAAAGCAAACTTTCCAACACGAATTGCATTCCGGGTATTTTCATCAATCGATTCAAGGACCATTCTTGATGCAACAGGTGCCGACAGGCTGGTCGGTCGCGGAGATATGCTGGTATCCTCAGGAAATGAACCGGTTAGAGTACAGTGTGCTTTTATCGATACCCCCGAAATTGAAGAACTTACTGACTTCATCGGTTCACAAAAGGGCTATGCCGACGCTATGCATCTTCCTGAATATGTTGACGACAGTGAATCTGGTGTTGCAGAAGTGGACCTTCGCAAGAGGGACCCAATGTTTGAAGAGGCTGCAAAACTTGTTGTACAACATCAGCAGGGTTCAACATCATTAATCCAGAGAAAACTATCAATCGGATATAACAGGGCCGGACGTATAATTGACCAGCTGGAGGCTGCCGGAGTAGTTGGTCAGTTCGAAGGAAGCAAGGCAAGAGAAGTTCTTTGTTCCGACTTTATTGCTTTGGAACAGATTTTGAAGCGTCTGGAGTAAAGCTATAATAATGAAGACATCCATTCTTTCTTTTTCGTTACTTCTTTTTATTACACTGAATGCATCAGGGCAGTCTGATAAAGACGCGATTAAAATACTTGATAAGTTCTCAGCAAACGCAACAGCCGCCCCTTCGGTTTCAATGAAATTCAATCTTGTAACAATTAACCAGGTAGAAAAAACCAACGATACTCTTAAAGGATCAGTCATTTTAAGCAAGGATAAATACAGGATAGATCTTCCCGATAATATCATATGGTTTAATGGAGACGTATCATGGAGCTATCTTCCAGCCGAAAAAGAGGTTACAATTAACAAAGCTGACAAAAAGGATAATTCCTTTCAGAATCGTCCATCTTTAATTTTCTCAATGTACAAAAGCGGATATAAATGCAGAATCATTGAACAGAATACAGATTCCTATATCATTGATCTTTATCCTGAAGATATAAAAAACGACATCGTGAGAGTACGCATCTCCATTGGCAAACAGGTAATGAATCTCAAAAGCCTGGAATACAAGAAAAAAGATGGAATTATGGTTACTCTTTATGTTCTGGATTATGATCTGAAACAAAAAATATCCAATGATACTTTTACATATCAATCCGCTAAATATAAAGGGGTTGAGGTTATCGATCTGCGATAACAATTTCTGATTGCGATAATTCTGTTTAATTTTACATTAACTCCCCTGAAGTGAACTTTTAGAACCACTGAGAAAACTTAAAACAGTAACCGCAATATTTACTAATTTTGAAAAAAAATACTACTGATGGAAAGTTATATATGTGAGAATGTTTTTGTTCCGTTGCGATCTGGTCCCTCTCATAAATCGGAAATGCTTAGTCAGTTGCTTTTTGGTGAAAAATATACTGTGGCAGACAAATTGGGTACCTGGTTAAAAATAGAGACCTTATTTGACAAATACATGGGATGGATTGATTACAATCATCTGCAGCAATCTCCGTATTACGGTAACTCTGGTGGATATGTGCTAAACAAAGCACTGCTCTGCTATAAAGATGACAAAACTAAAATGGTTCTCGAAGCGGGTTGTGAAATATTTAATCCGGATTTTGAAAGTAAATTTTTTTTGGTTGGTACAAATAAGTATACGACCCCGGATGAATTCAGCAAAAATTACACTGAGAGCAATGACACTCTTTCTGAC
Source organism: Bacteroidales bacterium (assembly GCA_025358455.1). Lineage (GTDB taxonomy): Bacteria > Bacteroidota > Bacteroidia > Bacteroidales > VadinHA17 > LD21. Next base: position 15,809 of record JANYJP010000001.1, on the reverse strand, counting down.
ATCGCAATGAAATTCATTAATAGTCCCTATTTATGGGGTGGGCGATTACCTTCTGGCCTCGATTGTTCAGGTTTCACCCAGTTAGTTTATAAAATTCATCACATTGCAATTCCGCGCGATAGCTGGCAGCAGGCTGAAGCCGGCAAAAGCATTGATTTTATTGATGAAACTATTCCCGGAGATCTGGTTTTTTTTGACAACGACAGAGGCAAAATATCACATGTTGGAATGATATTTTCGAAAGGCCTTGTAATTCATTGTTCAGGAAGGGTCAGGATTGACTCAATTGATCATCAGGGTATCTTCAAAGCAGAGATTAAGGAATATTCGCACAAATTACGTACAATAAGAAGAATTATCTGAAATAAAGATAGTCTGAGATGCTGGGTTCAAGTTATGCTTTAACCTGCCGCCTGCTTCTTAAAACTTGTAAGACAGCATTTTACTGATTTTTAATTTTGGAGTTTACTATTTTTAGGATTTCTTCTTCTGCAGCAATTGTTTTTGCCTCAATATCTTCCCCTTTGTTAATTATCGCGTTTACAAAATCCCGGTCAGTTAATCCTGATGCGTTTATTCTTACATTTAGAAAAGCGCCTTTAACACAGGCTCTTAGTGCCAATGCGCCAACCCCTGCATCGGTTACTGAATTCGGATTTCCATTTTCAGCCATTTCCTTAATTAATCCGAAACCGGAATAAGCGGTTTCCATAACATTGAACGGAACAAGTATCGCATTTCTTGTTGCCCTCTGTATTGAATCATTTCTCGTCTGTTTTTCTTCATCAGATTTTTTTGGAAGAGCAAAAGCTTCCATTATTCTGTTAAATGCTTCAGTGTCATCATCAACCAGTTGCAGCAGGGTATTCTGAATTGATTTCCCCTTTTCAGCCCAGTCAGAGAACTCCTTCCATCTGTCATCCCATCCTTTTTTATGTCCTGAAAGGTTAGCAACCATTGTCCCTAATGCAACTCCGAGTGTTCCCATATATGCTGAAATGGAACCACCGCCAGGTGCAGGTGACTCAGAGGCAGTCTCATCCATAAACGTCTTAAGGTTCATGTCAATTAGTTTTGGCTTGCCTTTTTCTGTCATAACATATTCAATTATTTTTTCTTCAGGTTTAAACTGATGGATCTCATTCAACCCCAACGATCTGACTGCAATATTAATAAGCTCATCATCAGAAATACCACTTGATCGCTGCTGTTTATCAAGGAAATACCGGCCGGCATCAAGCAAAGATTTAACAGGGATGAGGCCAACAAGTTCGGATCCTGTAACTCTGATACCTCTGGCATCGGCTTTACGGCAAACTTCGTCAAAAGCAATATGAACCGGAGTGACCGAAATATTTGTCAGGTTCATTGAGATCTGGGCTATCCCGTACTCCTCAATATACCAGCCAATTGCTTTGACACTTCTAAGGGTTCCTGGTACATTTATATTTTCTCCTTTCTCATTTTTTACTTTTCTTCCATGCTCTCTTACATCAAAGGCAATGGCATTTGCTCTTCTGGTTGAAGTAGTATTCAGATTTACATTGAATGCTACCAGAAAATCCCTTGCTCCCACTGCTGTTGCGCCTGAATGTTCATTAAAATGAGCAGAACCAAAATCTGGTTTCCAGGCAGGGTCAGCGAGTTTCTTTTTCAGGCCTTCGTATTCTCCTGATCTGCAGCTTGCGAGGTTTCTTCTCTCCTCTTTAAAAGCTGCGTTCTCATAACAGTAAACAGGAATTCCCAATTCATTTCCAATCCTCTCACCAACTTTTCGGGCAAAAGCAACAGTTTCTTCCATTGTTATTCCGGAAACAGGTATAAAAGGGCAAACATCGGTGGCGCCCATGCGCGGATGTTCACCATGATGTTTAGTCATATCAATCAATTCAGAGGCCTTTTTTACAGAAAGAAATGCTGCCTCCGACACTGCTTCAGGATTTCCAATAAATGTAACCACAGTTCTGTTGGTGCCTTTCCCCGGGTCAACATCGAGCAATTTAATACCTTCAACCGATTGAATTACATCAGTTATCTGTTTTATGATAACCATGTCCCGCCCTTCGCTGAAATTCGGAACGCATTCTATTATCTTCTTTTCCATAAAAAATAAAGATATTACTACATCTCTGTTAATTGTTAATCCCCATGTACTTCCTGTTATTATCCCATAAACTTATAATATTTCCTTTAAGTATTACAGTTTCAATCAGGTTGCTGCCAAAAGCATAAGGCATAAACTCATACGACGGTATCTCTTTTGTAATAAATACATTAGCCACCTTTCCTAATGCAATTGAACCATGTGTTTCAGAAAGGCCCATTGCATAAGCCGAGTTAATTGTTACAGCGTTTATTACCTCTTCAGGAAGCATTCTCAGTCTTATGCATCCCAGAGACATAATATACTTCATATTTCCTGATGGAGATGACCCCGGATTATAATCAGAAGCAAGCGCCAGAGGCAGCCCGGCATTTATCATTTTTCTTGCCGGAGGTTCGGGCATCCCCAGAAAGAACGAAGCACCCGGAAGCAATGTAGGCATCGTATCAGATCCTAAAAGTGCAGCTATTTCATTATCACCGGTATATTCAAGATGATCAACAGAAAGTGCGTTATACTTAACACCTGTCTGAATACCACCGGTATAGCCCAATTCATTGGCATGAAGCTTTGCTGTAAGTCCGTATTTAATTCCGGCCATGAGTATCCTTTCAGTATCTTCTACAGAGAAAAATCCCTGATCGCAAAAAACATCAATGTAATCGGCCAAATCCTCCGAGGCTATTACCGGAATCATTTCATTGATAATAATGTCAACATATTTATCCCTGTTATTCTTAAACTCCCCCGGAACTGCATGTGCGCCCAGAAATGTTGCCTTCACTTCAATAAGAGAAGAATTCCTTATTCGTTTGATCACTCTGAGCATTTTCAGCTCATCCCCGGTATTCAGTCCATAACCACTTTTTATCTCAACAGCTCCCGTGCCAAAACCAACAATTTCATTTATTCTTAAAATTGACTGATTAAATAACTCATCTTCCGATGTTTCGTGAAGTCTTAATGCTGAATTAAGTATTCCTCCTCCCCTTTTTGCAATCTCTTCATAGGATAAACCTCGGATTTTATCGGTATATTCTTTCTCGCGGCTACCGGCATAAACAAGGTGGGTATGTGAATCACAAAAAGAAGGAAAGACAAATCTTCCTGATGCATCCAGAATTTGCAGCATTGTATCATTAGAAGAAATTCTTCCGGAGTCCAGGTCACTCATTTTTCCGAACTCACTTATTACCCCGTCACTCAAATAAAGGTAAGCATCGGTAATTGTGTTTAGTTCAGACATTTCATTGCCGCAAACTTTTAATCTCGGAACATCTTCAGTCTGAACAAGACATCTGATATTTTTTATAAGTATACCTCTACGCATTTAGTCTTAAAATTCAGGCCCTAAGGTAGCAAATATTAAAAAAAGAGGTCGTTATTTCCATTTTTCTTTATCTTTAGCGATATGAACCAAACCTAGAACCAATGAAAAAGACCTTTTCTGTTTTGTTTGCATTACTTATGGTACTTTCAGTATCTGCCCAGGAAAAAAAGGTAAAGACCGGATGGAAATTCGGGGGTGCACTTCCTGCAATTTCCTTTGACTCTGACCTTGGATTTCAATATGGGGCCCTTGCTGAGTTTTATAATTATGGAGATGGAAGCAGAAATCCTGATTTCTTTGATCACACCTATACTGAAGTATCTCACTATACCAAGGGAAGCGGTATCTACAGGTTTATGTATGAATCAAATCACCTTATACACGGAGTACATCTGACCAGTGATCTTAGTTATCTTCCTGACCAGGCAAGTCATTTTTACGGTTTTAACGGTTATGATGCAGTTTTTAATAAGGCCTGGATGGATAATAAACTGGCCAGCCCACCTTACAGAACCAGAATGTTTTATCGATTTCAGAAGAACCAGTTCAGGTTCAAGAACGATTTTCAGGGATTAATTTCAGGGGAACATTTTAAATGGAGCGGCGGTTTCGCTTTTCAGAATTTTAAGATAGGTTCTGTAGACATTAATAAATTGAATAAAGGGAAATCAGATAAACTGCCAACTGTTGCAGACCAGCCGGGTCTCTTTGAACGTTATCAGGCATTGGGGATAATTCAAGCTGATGAGGCACAGGGCGGTTGGGTTAATACTCTGAAGGCAGGTCTGATGTGGGACAGTCGCGACAACCGGCCAAATCCAATGAAAGGTATCTGGACAGAAATTGGCCTTGAGGTGGCACCAAAGTTCATGGGAAATGATTGGGGATTCTCGAGATTGTATATAATACATCGTCAGTATTTTACGCTAATAGAGAAAGATTTGTCGCTGGTCTACCGTGTAGGGTACCAGTCAACTGTTTCAGGAAATGTTCCTTTCTTTTACCAGTCACAGGTAATTACTTCAATGCTAACAGGAGCTACCAGTGAAGGGCTTGGCGGAGCCAGTACAATAAGAGGAGTTTTGAAAAACAGGGTATTGGGAGATGGATTCATTATGGGTAACGTGGAACTTCGATGGAAACCCTTATATTTTAAATTCTTAAAACAGGAATGTTATCTGGGACTAGACGGCTTTTACGATTTCGGAAGAGTTACAAAAAACATAAAGCTGCCTGATAATCTTAGGAATAATTTCGATTCATATTATGAAGGATCGGAAGATTTCAACAATTATTTTAAACCCGGAACTGAAAAATTGCATCAAAGTGTAGGTACAAGCATCATGTTAGCAATGAATCAGAATTTTGTAGTTGCAATCGATATCGGTAAGGCATTAAATGAACAGGATGGAAACATCGGATTCGCGATTGGATTGAATTATCTGTTTTAGAACTCAAAATAGTAAAAAATATAATATTTTTTGTTTGATTCATCAGAATCCTTTCAGAAAATATGCCAGCGCCACACCAAGATAATTACCTACAATATAACCAATTATACCACCTGTAATTCCGGTTACGATGACATCTTTGTTTTTAAGGGCGTTAGCAACAAGTGGCACAAATGGCGGAGAAAAAATGAACGCGGCCGATGTAATAAGGAAATTATCAGCATCAATTCTGAATATTTTTGCCAGAATTATATGCAGGATAAGGGACCCGAAATAGCACCAGGAAATAAATAAGACAAGATTGAGCATTCCGGCACCGAACATAGCCCTGATATTTGCCATTGATGCAATTGTAAGGGAAAACACCAGGATCAGATACATTCCAAGCTGAAACGTTTTCTCAATGCGGTTTATTGATTTTGACAGGGAAAACAACAGACCCAGTGTGGTTATTGAGAGAATCACCACAACCATCATGGGGATTTTTGGTAATAGTAAAGCCAGTCCGCCAGAAAAGGCGAAGATCAATGCTGATATTCCTAATGCACCCAGCAAAGGAAAGAAAACACTTTTTTTAAATATCCCTGTATAGTCCTCCAGGTTTTCGGTGAGATTTGCTATTTCTTTCTCATCTCCATTTATACCTTTTGATTCTATAAATGGTGGCAGGATAAACCTGAAGAGACGTGGAGCAACTGTTATAAAAAACAGTACAAGGAATGCACCAACTATCATATCATAAGTGCTGAGGATCACAAAAAGGTTTGCATCGACATTCAAAGCCATTTTGATTGCTACAAAATTCGGAGTACCACCTGCGTAAATTCCTTCAAACATTCCTGCCAGTTTCCAGCTTTCGGGAATGGTATCTTTCCAGATGAAAAATCCGGCAGTTACCATCACAACACCAGCTATGAGTGCCAGTAAAACCGAGATAAAACCTTTTTTTGCATAGCGAATCCATCTTTTAACATTAAGAGAAAACAACAACAGTGGAAAGGCAAGAGGCACAACTACTGATGGGATAATATCCTGAACCATGCCTACCTGGTTAACAAATATATCATCTTTACCTGCCTTGCCCTGACTGATGAGCGTTTCCAATTCGGCTTTAGGAAGAGACCCCTTTCCCTGAAGAGCAAGTTTATACCCGGGACTTCCCTGAGGTAAAATTCCGCTGCTTCCTATTATAAGGCCAAAACCATAGGCAAGAACGATCGAACCAATTTTTTGAAGGAATGACCATTTTTTGCATATGTAAATAATAACAACTGGAAATACAAAATAGAAGATCACCAACAATACAATCTTTATCATAAGATTTATTTTTAGGTATATTCAAATATAAAAAAAGCGACTCACTGAATAGCAAGTCGCCTGAAAAATAGGTGTTTATACTTATCTGGCCGTGATATCACTTACAATCTTCAAAACTTTTCTGGTACTGTTCAATAGCTTTCAGGCTCATCCCCATACTTGAAAAGCCACCATCGTGGAACAGGTTCTGCATTGTAACCTTACGAGTAAGGTCCGAGAATAGTGAAACACAATAATCGGCGCATTCTTCGGCGCTTGCATTTCCAAGAGGCGACATCCTTTCGGAAAAATCGATCAGGGAATCAAACCCGTGTATTCCGCTTCCTGCCGTTGTAGCTGTTGGAGATTGAGAAACTGTGTTTACCCTTACCTTTTTATCACGACCATAAATATATCCAAAACTTCGTGCAATAGATTCGAGAAGCGCTTTTGCGTCTCCCATATCGTTATAACCCGACAGGGTCCTTTGAGCCGCGACATATGACAATGCCACTACGGAGCCCCATTCTTTCAAAGCATCAAGCCTGTATGCCGTTTGAAGTACCCTGTGAAAACTAAGTGCCGATATATCGAAGGTTTTCAGCATGTTCTCATAACTGGTATTTTCATAAGGTATATCTTTCCTCACGTTTGGTGACATACCAATTGAGTGAAGAATAAAATCGAATTTGCCGCCGAAAATTTTCAAACTTTCTGTAAGCAGGTATTCAATCTCATCCATTTTTGTTGCGTCGGCAGGAATAACCTGAGACCCGGTTATTTTTGCAAGGTCACTTATATTTCCTAATCTGAGAGCAACTGGCGAGTTGGTCAGAACAAGCTCAGCGCCCTGCTCCCATGCTTTTAGGGCAACCTGCCAGGCAATGGATTTTTCGTTAAGGGCACCAAATATGAGTCCCTTCTTCCCGTTCAATAAACCTTCTTTCATCTTTCTAAAAAATAATCCGATTAATTAATTGCTGCTTTCAGAAGTTCACGTGCATTCTTCATTGCAGTTTCGGTAACTTCGCTCCCGCTTAATAATCTTGCAACTTCAAGTATTCTTTCTTCTGGAGATAACAACTTAACCCTGGTAAATGTTGAATCATCAACATCATCTTTATAAACATGGTAGTGTTTGGTTCCTCTTGAAGCAACCTGTGGAAGGTGAGTTATATTAACAACCTGCATATATTTTCCCATACCGGAAAGTATCCTGCCAACTTTATCAGCAACTTCTCCGGATACTCCGGAATCAATTTCGTCGAATATTATTGTAGGCAGATTGTTATTTTTTGTAAGCAATGATTTCAGACTTAACATAACCCTCGATAATTCTCCTCCGGATGCAATTCTCGCAAGGTTCTCCGGAGCAATTTGTTTATTGGCAGAGAATAGAAAGTCAACCTGATCAATGCCTCCCGGAGTGAAATCTGTGGTTTGTGAGAGGGAAACTCTGAATCTCGCATTTGGCATTCCAAGTTGTTTAAGCAAATCAGTAATTTTCTCCTCAATTTCCGGCAATACACTTATTCTCTTTTCTGACATTTTACGTGAAGTGATCTTTAATGAATTGACCTCATTTGCCAGGGACTTCTCCAATCCGAAGAGTCTCTCATCACTTGACACAATAGAATTAACCAGATTCAATATTTCTTCTTGCTTAATAATAAGCTCATTAAGACTATTAACTCTATGTTTCTGGATGAGTGTATATATTGTATCCAGCCTGTTATTAACAAGCAACAGACGCTGGGGATCAGCTTCAATTGATGCAGCCAGATTGTCTATTTCACCTGCAAGGTCGTCAAGCTCAATCAATGAGGATTCCGTTCTCGATAGAAGTGCCTCTCCGTCAGGTAGAAAGGATCGAATTTTAATAATATTCATTTTGATCTCCCGGAGCATGGAAAGTATAGATATTCCCTCACCTGAAAAGAGGTTTGATGATCCGCTTAGCGCCAGTTTTATCTCTTCAGAGTGTCCCAGTAATTCCTGTTCAGTTTCCAATTCCTCCTGCTCGCCTGTTTTCAGTTTAGCTTCCTCCAGTTGATTGAGCTGGAACCGGTAATACTCAAGATCTGCTTTATTCTTATCGGCGTTTTCCTTAACACCCGTATACTCTTTCTTTAATTTAAGATAGCTGGAATACAAAATTTTGTACTCACTTTTCAATTTTGCCGTTCCTGCAAATGAGTCAATCAAGTTAAGCTGAAAGGTATTATCATTGAGCATCAGGGTCTGATGCTGTGAATGAATATCAATTAACCTTTCTCCCAGATCCTTCAGCAGATTGACAGTAACAGGAGTGTCATTAATAAATGCTCGTGATTTCCCGGCAGGATTAATTTCCCTTCGCAGGGTAGTAACAGACTCATAATCGAGTTCATTCGAATTAAAGAAATCTAAAAGATCATATTCCTCAATCCTGAATGTACCTTCAACAATACATTTTTCACTTTTATCAAGCAGAACGGTTGTATCTGCCCTCGCTCCAAGTATAAGAGAGAGTGCACCCAACAGGATAGACTTTCCGGCACCGGTCTCGCCGGTAATGATTGTCAGACCGTTTTCAAGTTCAATGTCCAGTTCCCTGATCAGCGCATAGTTTTGAACTAACAATTTTAGGAGCATAACTGGTAATTATGGTATATTGGCTGAAGTGATCTTTTCATATTTTGCTTTATTGGCAGGATCTATTTCTGTAAGTATCTGCACCACGCGGCTTTTCTCTTCAGGAAAAGCCTCTGAGAAAATATTAATGAGCTCATCTGATTTCGATTCCATCACAATCTGCACATAGTACATAAACGGATCAGGTTTTCTTCTGAATACTTCCTGCAAAAGTTTAAGGCTTTCAGCCATACTGGTTCTTGCTTCAGCACTTTTCGATTCCATTTTGTCCAGTCCATTAATATCGTACTCATAAATGAACTGTCTCACTCCTTCATACTCCTTTTCGAGAATATTCTTTACGAGCCAGTACCTGTTCCGGTTCCTTGAGGCGTCATATGGCTTCCACCCCGGCTCAGGAGCATTCTGGGCATTGGTAACAATTTTCTCTGCCATCTGAAAAAATTCAGTGCCGCCAAGAGGAGAAAATGAATCAGAATCAAAACCCAGAATTATATATGTGTAGTAGGCAAGTACCGAAATAAGGTTAGACTTATGTGTGGTCGGATCAAATTCCAAAGGTTGAAATGCCACATACCTGAATTGAAAGCTGTTGTCAATGAAATTAAGCATTGTGGAATTATAGGTAGTATTAAAAACAGGTCTGCGCAGTTGTATCTGAATGGTACCCTTGAATTCATCTGCAGATAACTGAGTAGTAAGGTTAATAAGTATATTGCAGTCAACCCTTTCAGCATAACTGAATACCTGATTAGTCCATACAGTGTTGTTCATAAATTCATAAATGTCCTTCTGCATGGATTCAAAAACCTCACGATTAGATCCTTGTATCTGCTGAGCAGAGATCTGGACATTACAGTTAAGTTCCTGTGATCCGGCAATCCCTGGTATAAAGAACAGGAGAGCTATAAGGTAATATTCCGGAAAGCGCAATAATTTCATTATGATAAATTATTGAAGCATTGAAATAATTTTATTAAGAATATCTTTTGCGGCTTCTTCTTTTGATTTCAACTCAAATTTATCAATATTATTGTATTTGTCAATTATTGTGATCTTATTAGTATCGTATCCAAAACCTGCTCCATCCTCTCTGAGAGAGTTCAATACTATCATGTCCATATTCTTCCGCTCAAGTTTTCCTTTTGCGTTCTGTATCTCATCATTTGTTTCAAGAGCAAACCCGGCTATTATCTGAGATTTTGTTTTTGACCGGCCAAGAGTGGCGGCAATATCGGTGGTTGGTTTTAATTTTAAAACAAGCTCATTCCCGTCTTTTTTAATCTTACTTTTTCTAACCTCTTTTGGTGTAAAATCAGCTACCGCAGCTGATAATATTGCAATATCACAATCGTTGAACCGGGAGATGCATTCATTTGCCATTGATTCGGCGGTAGTAACATCAATTATGTTGATATTCTTGTTTGCAGGAGTTATATTCACAGGGCCCAGTATCAGGTCAACATCAGCGCCAAATTCTACTGCAGCATCAGCCAGGGCAATTCCCATTTTTCCTGACGAAAAATTACTTATGTAACGTACGGGATCGATAGGTTCCCGTGTGGGGCCGGCATTGATAAGGATTCGTTTACCGTTTAAAGGCTTATAGTTTTTTTTTTAGCAAAGAAGCTTTTGATCACCTTTAAAATTTCTTCAGGTTCTGCCATTCGTCCCTTACCGGTCACACCACTCGCAAGTTCCCCTGTTGAAGGCTCAATAATTAAATTTCCGAAGGCTTTAAGAGTTTCAATATTAATGATTGTCGAGGGATGATTCAACATGTCCATATCCATAGAAGGAGCAACTAAGACGGGGCAACGAGCTGAAAGATATGTAGTTAGTAACAGATTATCGGCTATTCCATTTGCCATTTTGCCAATCGAATTTGCAGTTGCCGGTGCAATCAGATACAGATCAGCCCACAGACCGAGTTCAACATGACTGTTCCAGTTACCATTTCCCGCGTCGAAAAACTCTGTGAGAACCGGATTTTTAGATAAAGTTGCAAGAGTAAGGGGTGTAATGAATTCTTTCGCCTTATCAGTCATCAGGACTTTCACTTCAGCGTTATCCTTAACAAGCAACCGGATGATATTGGCAGTTTTATAAGCTGCAATACCTCCGGTTACACCGATAAGTATATGTTTGCCTTTTAGCATTTTACGCTAAATATTATTTCGGTTTTGCTACAGTCTCAGGGTTTCTGTAGAAAATTTTACCTTCTTCGAGTTCCTGTAATGCAATCAGGGTTGGTTTTGGAAGTCTTTCATAGAACTTAGAGATCTCAATCTGTTCACGATTTTCGAAGACTTCTTCCAGGTTATCAGTATAAGATGCAAATTCTTCAAGCTTCTTATTAAGCTCTTGTTTCATCTCAACCGAAATCTGGTTTGATCTCCTTGAAACAACAATTACCGTCTCGTAAATATTTCCTGTACCCTGAGTCATAAGGTCAAGATTTCTTGTAACTGTTGTTACTGGTGCTACTGATTTTCTGTAATCCATAATAATTATTGCTTATTTATTCCGCTATCAGGTATTCCTGCTTTCAGATATTTATTAGTTTTCTCGAAGATGCTGCTAATATCTTTTGCATACTCACTTTTTGGAAATTCTTCCATGAAAGAATAATAGTCATCGAGGGTAGCCTGATATCTTTCTTTCTGCTTTATCAGATTACTATTCACAGCATAAAGATACAGCGAATTTAATTTGAGAAACATCATTTCCTCCCTGTATTTTGAATTGGCATAATCTCTGAGACTATTCGTAAGAGCCACCACAGCAGCTTTATATTGTTTCATATCGTAGTACAATTTTGCGCTCAGATATGATTTTTCAACCAGATTGTCCTCAAGCTCCTTTATATATTTATTACTTTCTTCAACTCTTGAACTGTTAGGAAACCTGTTTATAAAAATTTTAAATCCTTCAATGGCATTATGGGTGTTTTCCTGATCAAGTTCCGGACGGGGAGAACTTTTATAATCGCAGTAGGCAGCCATGAAATTTGCCTCTTCAGCATGTACCCCGAATGGGAACTGATCCACAAAAGATTTATAATAACTTCCAGCCATAATGTAATCCTTCATGCCATAATAGCTCCGGGCATTCATCCAGTTAAGATCTTCAGCCTCTGCACTTGCCCTGTAACGGGGAAGAATCTGTGTAAGCAATTCAGATGACTTAACGTATTGACCTGCATCAAAATACTCTTTTGCTTTTGCTTTCTTCAGATCATAGTCAGTGCTCTTAAGAATTTTCTCATATTCTCCGCAAGAGCTTACCAACACTAAAATTATCAGGACAATATATAATCTGAACTTCATATAAAAAATTGTTGCGCAAAATTACTGAAAATTTTTCATTTCAGACATAAAAACGTAATAATTATACATTTATTATGGTTTCAGAGAGGCTAATGGTAAATTAGGTATAAATAGGTATTAAGGTAACCCTCTTTATCTGTAATTTTGGGAAAATTTTTAGAAAGGGTAATTACCATGGATATATTTGAAAAAATCAAGAACAACAGAGGTGCTTTAGGACAGTATCAGGATTTCGGTCATGGGTATTTTGCTTATCCGAAACTGGAGGGCGAAATTGCTGCACACATGAAATTCAGAGGGAAAGATGTGTTAACCTGGAGCCTCAACAACTATCTTGGTCTGGCCAACGAGCCGGAAATACGTAAATATGATACCGAATATACAGCTCAATACGGACTTGCATACCCAATGGGCGCCAGGATGATGTCGGGTCACAGTACAAATCATGAGAAGTTTGAGGCAATGGCAGCCAGGTTTTCACACAAGGAAGATGCATTTCTGCTTAACTTCGGATATCAGGGAATGGTTTCAATAATTGATGCCCTGGTAGACAGGCATGATGTTATCGTATATGATTCAGAAGCTCATGCGTGTATTATGGACGGACTCAGACTTCACATGGGGAAGAGATTTGTTTTCCCTCATAATGATATAGAAAGTTGTGAAAAACAGTTGCAGCGTGCTGCAAAAATAACTGAAGAGTCAGGAGGAGGAATACTTGTTATTACCGAAGGAGTTTTTGGTATGGCAGGCGACCTGGGTAAACTCGATAAAATTACAGCGCTGAAGGAAAAATATCAGTTCCGTTTCTTAGTCGATGATGCACATGGTTTCGGGACCATGGGCGCTAACGGTGGAGGTACGGGTGAGCATTTTGGGGTTCAGGATGGCATTGATATTTATTTTGCAACATTTGCCAAATCAATGGCCGGTATCGGAGGATTTGTTGCAAGCACAAAAGATGTAATTAACTATCTGCGTTATAATCTTCGTTCACAGATATATGCAAAATCTCTTCCAATGGCTATGACTCTCGGAGCAATTAAAAGGCTCGAATTTATTCAGGCTCATCCGGAACAAAGAGAGAAACTCTGGACTATTGTCAGGGCATTACAAAAAGGGTTAAGGGAAGCCGGACTCAATCTTGGCAAGACCGAATCGCCTGTTACACCTGTGTTTATGAAGAGCGGCGTTCCTCAGGCTACCCAGATGATATATGACCTGCGCGAAAACTATGCAATATTCTGTTCGGTGGTTATCTACCCGGTTGTTCCGCGCGATGTAGTTATGTTACGTCTTATCCCCACAGCGGGTCACTCCATAGCAGACGTAGAATATACTGTAAAAGCATTCCGGGAAATAAAAGCGAAAGTTGATAATAACTTTTATCCTGATAAGCTCGCTGAATTTCCAAGATAGAAAAAGGATAAATGATATTCAGTAAAAATGCAGGGATTTGCCATTGCAGATCTCTGTTTTTTTAATAACTTTTTCGAACAAAAACGCATCAATTAGGTTATATTCGTCAATACACTGATCAATTCGGGAAATTTCGGATTTTTACATTGTAATTTTACTTGGAAGAGATATAACAAAGATATATGGAGATTAATAGTCAACATAAAAACATACTGAAAGGGTATAACATGCTCCTTTATTTTGCTGGTAGTATGATAATGTACGAACCTAATGAAGAATGCATTACAGATTTCTGGACAAAGGGGATTCTTAAAAACCTTCCGGTATCGAGTACAAATCCAAATTTTATAATGGCGGCATCACAACTCAGGGAATCATGTAATGATATTACATTCTGTGCAAAGGAGATGCACGAAGATTTTCTAAGACTATTTTCCCCTAATGAACCTGGCCTCGCTCCCGCTTATGAATCGCTCTATAATTATAAATCAGCTTACAGCATGAATCAAGAGTCTGACGGAGTATCCGAATTTTATAAAACATATGGGTGGAAATCAAAATTCAGAGGGAAATTTAAGGATGACCATCTTGGGGTGGAACTTCTTTTTCTCACGCTTCTTGTTGAGAAATATATCGAGTTTGATGATGAAGCTTGCCGGGGAGAAATGAAAAAAGAGATTCACCGATTTATTGATGCCCATATTTTGTCATGGATACCTGAATGGAATAAAACGATCCAGTCACGCTCAAAGACTTTGGGTTTTAAAGGAATAGGCACTCTGATTCTGGCATGCACTGAAGATATCTTTTCAATTTTTGAACAGAAACAACCAATTAATACTTCAACCAGTTACCTCAAAAATTAGGGTTAAAAAAATTGATTATTGCACCAATATAATACTCTCTCCATCCTTCAGCAATATCATTAAACTCTTCATCGGGAATATTTATATGTTCTACTGTTACCAGGGAATTTTCTCTGTCAGGCGCTATTGAAATTGTAACAACCGATTTCTCAGGCTGGTTCCCGAAATCCCATTCCTGTACAAGTTTTTTATCCTGTATAAACTCAATATTCTTTCCTGTAATATCACCTTCCCAAAGTGAAAACTCACTCCCCGGCTCTGTGCTCATCAGTGCAGGGTACCCAGACCAAAGTTCTATAGTATAAGGGTTTGTAACTGCCGAATAAACATCGGAAGGTTCCGCGTTTATTTTGAATGATTTTTTGAAAGTTTTCATTTTGAAATGGGAAAAAGATAAAAGATAAAAGTAGGGACATGCAATGGCATGTACTGAATTGTTATAATTCCGACAGGTAGCGTTCCGCATCAATTGCAGCCATACATCCTGACCCTGCCGCGGTAACAGCCTGCCGGTAATGAGGATCCTGAACATCGCCTGCTGCAAATACGCCGGCTATATTGGTCCTTGATGTGCCCGGAGTTGTTTTTATATACCCGACCTGATCAGTTTCCAGGTATTTTTTAAATACATCAGAGTTAGGGGTATGTCCTATTGCGAGAAAAAAGCCATCAATATTTAATTTAACAGTTTCCTCCCGCGGGGTACCCTGCTTCTTAACAAGTGTAATGCCTTCAACTCCGTTTTCCCCAAAAAGATTAATGGTCTGATGCTCCCATAATATTTCAATATTGTGTGTATTAAAGACCTTATCCTGCATAGCTTTTGAAGCTCTCAGGGCATCCCTTCTGACAATAAGGTAAACCTTCCGGCATAACCCTGCAAGGTATGTTGCCTCTTCGGCTGCAGTATCACCTCCTCCTACAACTGCAACATCTTTACCCTTGTAAAAGAATCCGTCGCAAGTTGCACAGGCAGATACCCCCATGCCGGCATATTTAACCTCTGATTCCAGTCCCAGATATTTGGCAGTTGCACCTGTGGATATTATTACTGCATCTGCTTCAATTATTTTATTATCATCAAAAGTAACCCGGTGTTTTATTCCTGAAAAATCGGCATCAACTGCTATGCCAAATCTAACATCAGTACCAAACCTTTCTGCCTGTTTTCTAAAATCCTCCATCATTACCGGGCCAGTCACACCATCAGGATAACCCGGATAATTATCAACCTCAGTAGTAGTTGTCAACTGACCGCCTGATTGGAGGCCGGTATACAGAACTGGCTTGAGGTTAGCTCGCGAAGCATATATTGCTGCCGTGTATCCTGCAGGACCTGAACCTATTATAAGGCATTTAACCTTTTCAATATTTTCGATT
>JANYJP010000103.1 GCA_025358455.1 Bacteroidales bacterium | reverse complement strand
TGCACAACCTATATGTTGTATAACTTTTGGATCCTGAAAAGCTTCAGGAGTGTGCCCGAAAACAGTGTAAAATGAACGGGAATTCCCATTTTCCTTGGACCATATTAGTGGATGATCACCCATTTTCCATTTGTCGTCTTTCAGAGTGGCTTCATCAAGAGAAGTCTCGTCGAGACGAGCCAGCACGTGAACTAATGGTCTCGGATTTTCCTTGAAACTGTACCATTCATCGAAAGTGCGATAAGTCTTCATTCCTTTAAAAGGAACCATTGATGGGTGGTCAGTGTCTTCGAAAATTACAGTCGCGGTTTGAGCAGGCGGATGTGTTTTAAAGAATGCACCTAATAATTGCCCATACCATGCCCAATCATATTCACAATCAGCAGCTGCATGAATGCCAACAAATCCTTTACCGGTATCCATAAATGATTCAAAATTCTTCTGTTGCTGATCATTTAAAACATCCTGAGTGGGATTTAGAAACACCACTACGTCAAATGTTTTCAGAAATTCAGGTGTAAAAAGATCTGCATTTTCGGTGGCCGTAAGTATCCAATTTCTTTCCTGCGCCAGATCACTCATCATTTTCAATCCTGAAGAAATGGAATTATGTCTGTAACCCATGGTCTTGGAGAATACAAGTACATTGATCTTTTTGCTCTGTGAATAGCATGAGAACACTGCTATCATTAGCAGAAACATTAATAAACTAAGTTTTTTCATAATATTGTTTTTTTCAGGTTTTTGTCCAGTCTCTTTTGTTGTTTGTAAGCCATGAAGGATCACCCGTTCCGTCTGTAAAACTGAAATTGACCGGATCCCATTTCATTGCAGTGTTATTAAAATAAAGCTGGTTTATAAGATGACAGCAAATAACTGTCCGTCCGCCAATCTGTTCGTTTGCAACCGGTTTCTTACGGCTCCTGACACTGGAGAGAAAATCCTCATAGTGCGAATTGCTTTCATAAAGCTTTATCCTTGCGTTCTTAAGCAGCAGTTTTTCAGCTTTATCAACCTCTTCCATGAAGGAGGTATTTTTACTCTCAGTGTCTGTAAAGGAAGCAACGGTATGGTTTTTTACAATTACTTTGAATGTGCCGCGGTTAACCATTACTTCACCTTCGCTGCCAAAGAAATGAACACCAAATCCATTTTCCTTACGAATAACTTTAATACCATTTGAGTAGATCAGAGCAGCATCGGTTCCTATAAAGCGAACTTCAACCGGACCACTCTCATCCATTCCCAGCCCCCACTGGGCAATATCAAGATGGTGAGCGCCCCAGTCGCCGACACCTCCTGTTCCATATTCCTTATATGAACGCCAGTCCGGATAATGATCATGTACTCCACGGGGACTCAAAATAGAATTATACGGTCGCATTGGCGCCGGGCCAAGCCATCGGTTCCAATCCAGACCAGGTTCCATATTTTCTCCCGGAAGATCGCAGGGAACAGGTGGTCCTCCGAAACTGCACTCAACATGATCGATCTTACCTATACAACCATTGCGCACTAGTTCGCATGCGATCCGGAATTCCTTCATTGAGCGTTGCATTGAGCCAGTTTGCAGCACACGCTTATTATTATCCACAGCTTTCATCACATCTATTGCCTCCTGAATAGTATGAGTCAGTGGCTTCTCACAGAAAACATCCTTCCCCTTACGAAGCGACTGCAAAATTGGCTCGGTGTGCCAGTGATCAGGTGTTGCAATGCAGACTGTGTCAATATCTCTGCGATCTATGAGCTCGAGGTAATCATTGTATGCTTTGCAGTCAGCAACACCTTTGTCCTGATTATCATAGTAAAACTTATTAACAACCTTTTGTGAGTCATCGCGGCGAGTGGTGTCTACTTCACAAACAGCAAGAACTTGTGTCAAGGGAAGAAATTTCGCAAGCAACCACTGCGATTGTTTTCCCATACCCACGAAACCCATTGTGATTCTGTTACTGGGTGGATACATCCAAACTCGGGATGGAATGATGAAAGGAGCTGTGATCATAGGTACCGCAGCCAATTTGATAAATTTCCGCCTTGTTGTTTTCATCTCTTAAACTATATTTAATTCATTGTAAAGAACTATGGACAATTATTGGAAAGATAGCTAATATTTTGTTCCACTTTCCAAAAAACAGGCTCTTTATATTTTTTCTTACTGAACTCGTGCTGTAGGCTTCCCATTAATCAGGTCCAATCAAAATTAGGGATTTTATCTTTAAGCAATTTTACAAATCTGGTTGCAACTTTTATCCGCTCCGGGTACAGAAAGCCTCGATTTATAGGGGCTTTCCTCATTTAGTAGGTGCTAATCAGGTGCTAATAATTACTATGAATTAATGAAACCTACATTTGATGGTAACAAGAATAAAAACACAAATTATGAATCAAATCCGTTTGAAAGATTGGTTGCAATCGATCAAATTATTGAAACTACCAAAATTCCTATTCAAAATGAAGAAAGAGCATTACTGCTTTCAAGCATCCTCAGAATTAACGATTCAGATTTGCCTAATGTAAAAACCTCATTGAATGTTATAAACAAAATAAAAAACAAAGAAGAGTTAAAGGATAGTGAGTTTAAAAAACTTGAGTTAATAAAAGAGTCTATAAGAAATACAATTACAATACTTCAACTATCCGAATCTCTTCCTCAGTCAATCCATATAACTCATAAACCAACCGGTCAATCTCAGATTCTTGACCACTTGTGTCGGCAGTAGGATCGTTTTTTTTGATGATGAGGATCTTTTCAACTATTATAGATAAATTATCGGAGACTACTCCTGTAAAAGCAGGTATGGGAATTTGCCCAAAATAATTCCAAATCAACTGATATCCATTTTGTATTGCAGTACAATATTTTGAAATAAGCCACCAACCCATTTTTGAATTAAGTAATCCAAGTAAAGCTTTATTTTCGGAAGGAATAAACCACATTGAATTATTACAGAATAACCCTTTATCATCGTAAATAAAACAAGGTTTAACTTGCAGTACCTGATACATTATTTTTGGTTTTTTAAACTCCAGATAATAATCACATGCACGTAATTCCCACCAAAAGTCACCCTTGTCAGTTCTTGCTTCTGCTTTCTTTTTAAAAGGTAATAAATGTTTTGCTATTGCTGGATAACTACGTCTAAACCAATCCCATGCTTCGTAATAAGGCATATCACCATAACGATGTGTCGGTTCTGAAATGTGAAACGGGCTTGATTCTGGAAGATTTCTCTTAATGGTAAATCCTTTAGGAATCAATATCAGCCAGTTATTTACATTACTTGTTGTATAAGGTTTTATGTCCCGGCCTAAAAGAAATGGCCTTATCAGTTTTTCTGATTTTTCATCCTCCTTGATAAGAATATTTTTTAATTCATCATCAATTAAAAAAGCCTCAGTCAAACCAGTTAAAATTCCTCTAAATGATTTACCATCGATATATTCTGAAAGAGAAATACAGGTTAATTTAAGCCTGGATATTAACTTTTGGTCATCCCTGTCTTTAATGATCCATGTATCGCTACTTAATTCTGAAACTGACATTTCATTGGCAAAAGATTTGAAATAAGAATTAAGGCCATTTTCAAACTGAAGTGTTTTTAATGTCAGCGATCTGAATGTAACACTAGGATTTTGTTTTGAAGCGTTCAGTATACATGGGTATGTAGTAGCTTC
>JANYJP010000135.1 GCA_025358455.1 Bacteroidales bacterium | reverse complement strand
CGCGGATCATCTGGCCACACCTGCCCCCGGGTGATGAGTTTTTTTCAAAAACTTCAACGTCATACCCCTTTTTAGCCAGATAAACTGCTGTTGCTATACCTCCGATTCCGGCACCTATTATAACTACCGATTTTCTCCCCGGCATATCTGATTTACTTCTTTGTGACAAGATTTCTAACTAAAGACGTGGAATAAATGATTTCGTCCCGTTTTCGACAATGCAAATTAATCTATTCCTTTCCATTAATTGATTTCAGGACTCAGGTTTTTGATACTAAAATATGCCGGTATAATTAAACACTCTACTTCTCAGGCATGACTCTGGAGGAGCATTTCTGATGTTAAGACTGCAATCAGCGTATTACTTTTTCAGCAAATCACGGATCTCGGTAAGGAGAATTTCTTCTTTTGTCGGAGCTGGTGGGACTGCCGGTACTGTTTCCTCTTTTTTTCTGGCTAACAGAATGGCTTTAATAAATAGGAATACAGCAAAAGCAACTATAAGAAAGTCAAAAGTTACCTGCAGGAAGTTACCATAATTCCAGGTAACAGCCGGATGTGTATCTGTCGCGGCCTTCATTATAACTTTAAGATCTGTAAAGGTTACTCCGCCGATAAGCAGTCCCACCGGAGGCATAATAATATCGCTCACAACTGAAGAAATAATTTTACCAAATGCAGCTCCAATTATGATACCGACAGCCATATCGACAACATTGCCTTTCATGGCAAATGCTTTGAATTCATCAACTAGTTTCATAATATCAAGTTTAAGTTATTGAGTGTTAAAAATTATAAGATAATCCTACCCCAAGAATTTCTTTGAACTGAATCAATGATCCTATGGCCTCCCCGGGCTCAATACCATTTATTCCATTTTTGTCAAAAGGCACTTTGATCTTATCGTCATATATTAGCTGAGTACTGATGTTGGCGGATAAATATTTATTCACCTTGAAGGCTATCAATGTTTCCCAGTTGACGACAATATTTTGTGGTTTATCAAGATAGTTGGAGAAAAAATCGGCTTTTGTTGTGAAAGAGACATTCTTCAAAAATGGAGATTTGAAATTATTCCGGGTATATATAACTCTGATATATCCTCCGAATTCGGTTTTTGATTTTTTCCCGGGCTTTACACCGAAGGCTCCTGCATCAGAAAGTGCCTTATCATTGACAATAATTATTTTTCCAGTCAGTGGAGCTAAAAAAGCACTGAAGCTCGCATTTGGTTTATAGTCCATACCAAGAGCTCCCAATAGATACGCAGGGGCAAGCAAGTCAGATATTTTGACGCTATCATTTGGATAAATATACCCTGGTGCCATTTGTGTTTTAAAATTTACAAGTGCTGAATAATAGAAGCTTTTAAATGCCTCCCGCCCGTATTTTGATAAGAAGTCGAACTTATCGTCAGTCTTACGAAAACCGGTATTTTTCCCCTGCTTTAAAAGGCCATATCCAATGTCAAGTGAGTTAACCCATACAGACTTATCCATTTTATAATTTGCGAAAGCGCTAAAAATTCCATTTGATGCAAAGGAATTCTGACCTCCTGCTGCCCAGTTTGTAAGTGATGTTTGTGCCATGTTAATTGCAAAAACCCCTCCCTTTTTCCATCCCAGTGTTGTATCAGCATGCTGGGTTCTAAGTGCTTTTTCAGCATCCTTCACCTGTGCTACAGTAAGTGTTTGAAATCCTAAAAATAAGATAAGAGCGATTAAGATGGTCCTGATTTTCATATAATATTAATTTTAGATTCGATCCGGGTTACAAAGAATTCGACTCAAGTTAAACAATTCTTACTATAAAATATTCCTCTTGGTGAATATTAGTTAAACATGTAAATTGCGGCGTTGTTCAATCAACCAATCATCAGGCCTGGTACAGAAATATAGCCAGTCAATAGACCGGGGAAGTGCTTATGAGATCCTGAGCAGGAAAGTATCGGAGGTTGAAAAAAAATCAGGTGATGTAACGAACATTATCGTTTAATTTTCACACTATCAACAAGATATTGCGAATCACCACGCCAGAAAAGAATCCCGTTCTTTTGCCTGTAATGCACAATGACATTATCGCCCTGGAGGGTATCAAACTGCCTTATCAGGTTCTTGTTGGTCATGGTAAAAAGAAATTTTTCTGAAGCGAGGGTCACATCCCTGCTGGAGGAAACACTGCTGAGTATCATCTCACCTTCATAGGTTTTGAATAAAGATCCTTTGCTTGAGAATTTCTGTAAAAGACCCGCGCGGTAGCCTTCACTGTAGGTATAGAAATACTTCCAGTAAATAAAGATTACAAACACCAGACTAAGCAGTAATATAAGCCATCTGAGAACTTTCCTGGTTTTTCTTACTGCTCCTGTCCATGCCGTTGATTTGGTAAATGTAGAGAATGGGCTCATATATTCAGTAATTATTTTTTATTAAGTTCAACAACATCTTTAACCTCGATAACAGATTTTTCATATCCTTTAATTACCACATTTATCATGGCTATTGCCACTTCCTGAAGGGTTGAAACAAATTTAGGCATTAATTTATGAATAGCAGGATAAAAAATCCTGAAAACGGAGTAGTAACTTTTTGCGTTTTTTGCCTCTTTTAATGGCAGCATAAAGCCCGGACGGAAAGCATAAACTTTTTTAAAAGGTAATTTCATAAGGTCATTTTCGGTTTTCCCTTTAACCCGTGCCCAGTTTAATCTTCCCTTTTCAGTGCTATCGGTACCAGCTCCGGAAACATAACAAAATATCATATCAGGATTTTGTTTTGCAAGTATTCCGGCCATCTGCATTGTAAGAGTATAGGTCAAAGAGTAGTATTTATCCTCTTTCAAACCGACTGATGAAACTCCCAGACAGAAAAAACATGCATTGTAATCTTTCAGCTTTTCTGATATAGGTGAGAGGTCAAAAAAGTTGGCATGAATTATCTCTGTCAGTTTGGGATTAGTTACGCCGCATGGCTTTCTGTTTATTACCAGAACCTTTTCCACATCAGGATTTAACAGCGATTCATGAAGAACGCCTTCACCTACCATTCCTGTTGCACCCGTGATAATCGCTTTTATTTTCATCTGTATTTTATAAAATCATAAATCTGTTATAACATCAAAAGGTACGAGTTTTTTAAGTGTTTTTACAGTATCAGCAATACTTATTTTATGATCGTGATCCACAGACCTGTCTGACACTACAATTGTTTCTTCAGGTCTGTTATAAAAAGAAATTTTGAGAATGTAAGAAAAATATCCGTTTTTGCTTTCTCTGATCCTGGTTGAGGGAATATGTTTTATTAAGCTTAATTCTTTTATCATTTGAAAACTATATTCCGACAAGGAATCCCCTATCCTTTTCTTTAAACAAGATTGAGTGATCTCAAGTTCGCCAATTGTTTTAAGATTATCAGTTGTTGATCTCATTTTTCGTAGGAGAAGATAATAGATCAGACCAAGTAACGGAATAGATATTAAGAATCTGATCCCATAACCTGATCCACCAAAAGTCATACTGTTAAATGAAAGAATAAACAGGGTTGGAATTATTCCGTAAATTGCAAAAAGCATCCTGTTTTTTTTGCCAATCCTGACCGGATCAGAATGATCTACCCGTAAAATTCTGAATCTGCTCATAATTGCAAGTATCAGACATTAAAACTATGTAAGTTAATAAAGATAAATATTAAATTGCAATTCAATTAATACCGGAAGGTAAATGACACTTAAATAATCAATATTTCACATTTTCTTAATTACCGCAACAAATCCTCCATCTTTAGCCATTGTAACTTTAAGCTTTCCTGGAAATTTAATTGACTGTTTGGCTTTTTTTAGCTCTTTGGGTTCCTTATCAGAGTTTCTGGTATCCGACCAGGTCTCAGCTTCATAGTTTCCGTCATTTAAAAAGGATAGATTCAGTTCCACAGTTTTCCCGATAGTGTTATTCATGACTCCAATAAACCATTTATCTCCGCTGCGTTTTGCGATTGCAACATAATCACCCGGATATCCGCCGATGAATTTAATATCATCCCATGTAGTCGGAACTATTTTCAGGAAATCTGCACCTGGCTGGTTTAGAATATTATCGGGATGATCGCAAACAACCGTCAAAGGACTTTCATAGATCACAAATTTTGACAGTTCTGCCGCACGGGTGTTCCATACAACGGCAGGAGTCTGGTTTTTATATTGCTCTTTCGTAACATTCAGGAAAGCGCCTGGTGTATAATCCATCTGTCCGGCCAGCATTCTGGTGAATGCAAGTTTTACGTTATGCTCCGGACTCATCTTCTCCGAGAATTTATAATACTCATTGCCCATAACACCTTCGCGTGTGATCATATTAGGCCAGGTTCTGATAATGCCATCAGGCTTATATGCCCCATGAAAATCTACCATGAGATGATTTTCAGCAGCGCATTTAATTATGTCGTGGTACCAGTTTACCATTTGCTGATCATCGCGGTCCATGAAATCAATCTTTATCCCTGAAACACCCCATTTTTCATATAATGGGAAAGCCTTCTTATAAGCTGCATTCCTGTTAACATCACTTGAGTAAAGCCATACAATAATTTTAACGTTTTTAGATTTTGCATATTCAATTATGTCGGGCATGCTTATCTGTGGTGCCCATTTTGTTATATCAGCCTCAGGTGAATTAAACTTTCCATACCATTGCCAGTCAACAAGCATATATGGCCATCCCATTTGAGAGGCCAGATCAATATATTGTTTTATTACAGGCATTTCCATTTTCACTTCACCGCTCCACCAATGGTCCCACGCGCTCATACCTGGTTTTATCCACGAAGGATCTTTTATCATGCAGGGATCGTTCAGGTTCTGAATAATCTCTGATTCGATTAGTGTTCCGGGAGTTTCTCCGATCATAAGTACCCGCCATGGGGTATATATCTCATCGCTAAACCGTACCTTGACTCCTGTCTCAGGTTCTCCGGGAACAGGAACAAGCTTGGTTGTCAATTGATTTGCAGTTCCATTTGTGCCTATATAAAAGGCGGCATAATTGTCAATTTTGGCTTCGGTAATTGCCACCCAGCAATTATTTCCATAATCCATTAAAAATGGCATTCCTGCAATAGTTTTCTCGTTCAGATAGCTCAATGGATGTTCAAAAAACTCAGATTCGTTTGAGGAGGAATAACCTCCATATTCGACCACCCATGCCTTGGGATTATCCGGGATATTAAATGTTGTTAATTCCTTTAAAATTTGTCTGTCACCTGGTTTTCCGCTTCTGGATAGTTTATAACGGAAAGCGGCTCCATCATTATAAGCTCTGACAAAAAGTTGCAACTCCCGCATAGGGTCGGATTTTTCCTTCAATAAAATCTGAAGTTCATTATAATTGTTAAGTATTTCAGCGTGTTTTGATTTTACCACTGGAATCCAATTATCATTGTAATTTTTGATTGATTGATCAAGTACGGCAAAGTTCCCGGCCATTGACGGTTCGTCCCTCAGCTCAAATCCAAGTTGTGAAGGATTGATAATCTTCCGGTTATTATATGTTACTGAGTAATTTAGTTTTTCTCCATTTCTGACGGTAATAACGATATTTTTATCAGGTGATTTAACTGTAAAATCCTGAGCATAAGCTGTTTCTCCGGTGATAGTTAAAAACAGGAATACAAAACAATTCATTCTTTTCATTAGAGTTTTATTATTAGTTGTCCATGTTTATATTCTACTTATTCAATGAATTCGTGTGGTTAATATAATCCATCACTATATATTTGAGAATATTGGCAAATTTTACATTCGGGATCTCTTCCCTTGAAAAATATTGAGGGCGCACTCCCTCGAGAAGAGTCATTTCTTCAATCGGAATATTAATTTTCCCGGTGTAGATATATTTGATGTTCTCATAAGCGTCGCCGGTAAGACATTCATAAATTTTAAAAAATGAGTATTCCTTAAGATCAATATCGAGTTCTTCTTTTACCTCGCGTACAAGTGCATCCTCTGGAGTTTCCCCTTCTTCAACATGCCCGCCAATCAGATCCCAGTAGTCAGGGAAAGGGATTTCCGGTTTGTTATCGCGCAAATAAAGAAGAATTTCTTCTTTATCATTCTCAAAAATAATGGCGGCTATTTTCTTCATGGATGTGTGATTTGAAGCATTTCGCGGACCAGAATACTTCTTTATCCTACAAATAATGCCGATACCTCAATCCTGTTATTGTCCGGATCGAGTGTTTCGACTTCATAGTACCCATCCCCGGTTTTGCGCGGACCGCGAAGTGTTTTAAAGCCTGCAGCCTCCAATTCGTGAGATTTTTCAATTACCATTTCCATGGTTTCCACGCCGAAAGAAAGGTGGATTATTCCCTGGTTCTGCCTGCCAATAGTGTCGTTGAGATTTTCAGGGATTCCCGGCATTTGCATTATTTCCAGTCTGCTGCCCGAATCAAATGTGAGGAAATAACTCTCAAATTGTTTTTCCTTATTGATATATTTTTGATTAGCATGGCCATTGAAATATTTTATATAATAATCCTTTAATACTTCCAGTTGTGTTGTCCAGATAGCGACATGATCAAGTGTCATAGTTTATTACATTAATCAGTTAATGTTTCATTCTGTGATATTACTGAATTTAGATGACGTGGGACTACTTATATTATGAGAAGTAACTGCCAGTCCGAGATAAATTTTTGAAGGTAACTCAAGTATATATGTTGTATAAACTTTCATAGTAAGGAATTTTAATTTGACTCTCAAATTTAGTGAAAAAAAAGAGCAGGTGGTGATCATTATATCAGAAATGCAGTATAAGATCTTATTTGGTTACAGGTTCTCCTTCACCACAGAAATGGATAACAATGTCATGAACAGAATCTCTCCTGCTTACATGACCAAGAAGGTGTTCAATGTCTTCAAACCTCAGAATATCACGAACTTCAGAGTGAGCTTCAGCAACATGGAACGAAATTCCACGGCCCTGAGTGTTCAGATACAGTCTTTTGATTAACCTTGCTCCGCTGGAATCTATATAGGCTGAAGTACTCAAATCAAATATCACAATCTTCAGATCGGGACCTAATGCCAGCACTTTGTCCCAGATAGCATGGTAAACATTGGCTACATTGAAATAAAGGAGAGGTGATTCCACTCTGAAGAGCAATACTCCTGGTAGTATTTCATTGTCAGGGTGACGTTTCATATCGGTATATCTGTTAGTTCCTGGAATTCTTCCAAGAAAAGCTACATGTGGTGAAGAGACTATTCTCAGGATCAGAATTAATGAGGCCACTGCTGCAATAACCACACCCTGGAGTATTCCGAAAACTATAACACTAAGTAAAGCAAGGATGGCAATAATAAAATCTATATGGTTAACCTTCCTTATACGTTTAAATTCTTTCACATTAAACAAATGCCTAATGGCAACCAGTACAACAGAAGCCAGTATAACTGAAGGCAAATTTTTTAACAGCCCCGTTAAAAACAGAAGACAGGCAGCAATAGTAACAGATGCAATTATCAATGAAACCGGTGTTTTGGCGCCGGCTTCTTCGTTCACAGCTGATTGTGATAAACCTCCGCTAACAGGATACCCGCTTCCTAAAGAAGTAGCCAGATTTGCAAATCCGAGAGCAAGTAATTCCTGACGGGCATCAATTTCATAATCGTTTTTCTGAGCCAATGCTTTAGCGGCAGAAACACTTTCAATATAAGCAAGAAGAAAACAGGCAAAGGCCAGTGGAACAACACTTTTGATATCAGCAAGATTCAGGGAGGGTAAGTGGACCCTGGGTAATCCGGATGGAATTACCCCAACAGTTTTAAATCCATAAGCTCCAAGGGATGTGGCAGAAATAATGATAATTGATAATGCCACAACAATAATGGTGACAGGTTTTCCGGGAAGAAATTTTTCACCCGCGAAAATCATAATAATGGCTATGATTCCAAAAATAAGAACTGCAAAATTGGTATCAGGCAATTGATGAAAGAGATTTGTTACCCTTTCGGTAAAATTTGTTCCTCCGCCCGGGACACCAAATAATTTTGGCAACTGTGTTAACCCGATTGTAATTGCAGCGCCAGCTTTAAAACCCAGTAATACAGTCTCGCTGATAAAGTTTATTATGCTGTTTAATCGCAAAACATAAGCGAGGAGACTCATAACAGCAAACAGAAGTGCAGTTAGTGATGAGATATCTATCCATCGCTGGGGATCGCCATTGGCTAGACTGACAAGAGTTGTCCCTATAAGTAACGATATTGCTGAGGTGGGACCAATAGCAAGTTGCCTTCCTGTTCCGAGTAAGGCGTAAAAAATACCGCCAATAAGATAGCCGTAAACACCATATTGAGGAGGTAAACCGGCTAGAGTGGCATATGCCAGTGATACGGGGATAGCATAGGCAGCAAGAGTAATTCCTGCAACGGTATCGCTGCCGAGACCCTTCATTGTATAGCCGGGAAGCCACTGAGAGGCAGGTATTAGTTTTTTAAAAAAAGCCTTATCCATTTTTAGAAAGATATTTATGGTAGTTCGGGTCGGGATTATTTAATCTTATTATCCTGTTTATAATTGTATTAGCCTCCTGTACAATAGCTAAAATTTTACAGTGATATTTCCAAAGATTTCTCTGCCAGGACCCGGCTGGTAAGAATTGCCATCAGGATCCGGTTCAGTAAAAGCCATATATTTCGAATTTGTAAAATTGCGCGCAAAAAGGCTGCACTCTCCTTTTAATCCTTTAATTTTCCAGTCGTAAGAAATACGTGCATGGTATAAGTTGAAGCCGTTCTGCCAGTTCTTATAGATTTCCGGATTCAATTCTCCGTTATAAGCTTTCGAATCTGTATAAACAGCCCATTTTGACTGGTATTCAGTACCCAAACTGATTTTGATTTTATTGCTGACAGAATAAGCAATTTCCGAATATAGCTGATGTTTTGGTGAATTTGGCAAATATTGTCCTGGTGCGGGTGGTGTCGTCAGAACATATGCCGGATCAGTATAAACAGGATCAATTTGTGCCGATGTGTATTTGTAGTTGGCGTATGTATATGCAACCTGAAGGTTAAGATTTTTAAGCGGCCAGTAGGATATAAACGTTTCTATTCCATATCGTTTGCTATTCCCGGCATTTCCATAGAAGACTTCCTGATTACCTCTTCCTGATTGTTTAAAACGGAAGAAATCATTTTCAGTATTCATTATAAATCCGGTTATCTCATAAGATACTAAGTCGTTAAAATATCCCCTTGACCCGATTTCACCTGAGGTAGATAATGCTGGAACCAGATGGGTATTTAATCCGTTATACCCAACCGGATTACTGGCTAATTCTTCAGTTGACGGAGGCATGAAACCCTGACTGAAATCTGCAAAAACATTAAGGAGATTGCTTAAAGAATAACTTACCCCCAACCGGGCAGATGTTTTCTTAAAGTTTTTTGAGGTTTTTGCTGAATCCAACCCTATCAATTTATTGGTTAATTCATTATACATTGCATCAAAACGAATGCTTCCGACCAGGTTGAATTTTCCTGCCTCCAGTTTGTACAGAGCAAATACGCCGAAACTGCTCTGGGAGATTATCTGGTTTGCCAGGAGAACATTAGTTTCCAGGTTGGTCTCATCAATACTTTCAGGTCTATCGGAGTTCCCTGCACTTTGTAGTTTATACATATCATTATTCTGCAACTTGAAATCGGAACCTATACTGATATTATTTTTTAGCAACCCGTTGCCAGGATGTAAGTTATATTGAATACTTCCTCCGGGATTTGTAATGTTCCGGTACTCGGCGCTTCTGTTACTGGTTTCCTTGTACTCCCATGACCTGAGAAATGCTGTTGCTTCTAAATCCTGCAAGTCACTTATCTTATATTTAGCAAGGAAACCGATTGTTGTACGGTTAGTTTTCTGATACTCATTAAATGGTCGTGCATCCGGATTGGCTTGTTTGAGATTGTCAAACTGTCCAAAGTTCAACCCTTCCGGGTTTTGTTGAAAATAATCTGTATGGGAAATGATTTGAGTTACCGAAAGTTTTTCTGTTGGATAGAAATTAATTTTTTCGTACAATTTATTTCCCCAGAATGCCTGATGATCGCGATAACCCTTCCCGTTTGTTCTTGAATAACTGGTGCGGTAATCAATAGCTTTTTCTGATCCGTCAATCTGAATGAATGACCTGGTAAATCCATTCGAACCGATGGTATTACTGAGCTCACCACCAAACGGTTTTGATCCGCCGTTCTTAGTTGTTATATTCAGGACTCCGGCAGCGCCGCCTCCTCCATATAAGCTGGCAGCCGGTCCACGCAATACCTCTATCTTATTTACGGTACCCCAGTCGACATCATATAAATCAGGCGCAAAACCTGAAGGATCGTTGACCGGTATTCCATCTATTAATATACCTATTCCGCGCAATCCACGTTCAGTTAATATGCCCTGACCGCGGATTGAAACATGAACACGCTCTCCATCATGTTGATTATCGATGCGCACTCCCGGGATTAATCTTAAAGCCTCCTCTATTGCAATGCTTTTTGGCATGGAGTTAAGTATAGAGGCAGTAACTATAGATATTGAACCAGGATTGTTTTTGAGCAATACCGGCAATCTGTTTGCAGTTACAACAACCTCATCTAATCTGATTGACTTTATGGTATCAGAAATCACATTTTGCCCGGATAGAAATACCAGATAGAAAATCATAAAGACAGCAACAAACAATAATCTCTTCATGTTTTTAATCTAAAAATGATTAAATATATTAGGTTTTGCCAGTAATATCTTAAGTATGGCAATAATATTTTAAAACAGATAGTTAAAACCTTTTGCAACAAGGAAAGCAGCTGATGCAGCAGCAATTCCGATAATTGTAACTTTAAATGCTCCCATAAAAAGTGGTTGGCCTGTTACTTTACTTTTAAAATAGCCAAAGATGAACAGGCATATTATTGTAAGCAATGCAGAGATAATCAATCCCTCGTAGGGAGTTGAAGTAAAAATATATCCTGTAAGGGGAATTAATCCTCCGACTATATATGAAATACCGATAGTGGCTGCGCTGTTTCTTGCCCTGTTCACATCAGGTTTTTCCAGGCTGAGTTCATATTTCATCATGAAATCAACCCACTTAACCTTATCTTTTGCTAACTCCTCAACAATGATACTCTGAGTCTGATCATTCAAACCGTATTGTTCAAAAATAAGCTTAACCTCTTCCTTCTCCTTCTCCGGAATTCTTTCAACTTCATCAAATTCTCTTTTAAGTTCGGACTTATAATGGTCCTGCTCTGTTTTACCTGCCAGATAGCCACCCAATCCCATAGCAATACTTCCTGCTACAATTTCTGCAATTCCGGCTGTTATAATTATTGAGTTGCTTTGAACGGCACCACTCAGTCCTGCTGCCAGGGCAAATGGAACCGTCAGTCCATCAGACATTCCAATAACGATATCAGTTATGAAATCTGAACTTCTGAGATGTTCTTCAATATGCGCACCTTTAATGCTTGACATAACATTTTAATTTTTAATCAACTTCTATGTTGTCGGGGAAAGTGTGAATTATGCAATCTTTTTATATAGTTATGTAAAGTTTCTCAACATAAAGTTGTTGACCTTTGTTTGAGACATTTAAGTTACAAATTAAAACCATATATCATGCCCGTTTTAACAGTAGTTATCGTCCTTATTGTTGTAGGAGTTCTTCTCTGGCTTGTGAATACATATATTCCAATGCAACGCACGATCAAAAATATACTTAATGCAGTTATTGTGATCGTTGTTGTTGTATGGTTGCTTAAGGTATTTGGTGTGCTGGGTAGTTTGCAGCACCTGCAGATTTGATCTAAGATTAATTCACATAGTGGCAATACCCTGTTCCCGACTATAATCTCAGGCATATGGCGGGTGGGTATGGTAGAAGGGGATTATAATTTTAAATCCGATGTTTCGACCCATGTTATAGATACCGCTTCTTCCGGACCAGTTATTCGGGTATTGTTCAAAATATTTTAACCTGCTAAGATGCGACTGGTAGGCAACATCTGTGAAATTATTGCACAAAACAGTGAAGTTGAGCAGTACTTTGCCTGATCTGTTTGTCAGATCTGAACCAAAGCCCACATTAAAAAGAGTATACTCCGGAGTTGGCGTTTCAGTGTTATAGGCCAGGAAGACCCTGTTCTGTTTTGCAAAATAATCCATCTCCATTTTCAGGTATAATGAGGAAAAATATTTAAACTTCTTTTTAATATCGGCCCGAAATTCCGAGTGCCAGTGTAATGGAGGAATTAATGGCAGATACTTTGAACCATCAGAAATATGAAAACCGGTCTTCTCTTTATTTAATCCATATATTAAAGAGACAGAATTTTCAAAATGAATCCAATCCAGGGGATGCGGATGGATATCAATAGTTGCCTCAACCCCATACAATTCCGCGCGTGACTGTTGAAATTTAAAAGTCTGGTAACCATGAATAATTACAGAGTCTATTCCAGCAGAGTTTAAAATTTTCTGGTTAAAAATGTAGTTATTAATGTCATTATTGAATACCTCAACGCTGCAATTCATGTGTGTTGATGTATAAAAAATTCCAAGATCTTCCTGTAAACTGAACTCAGGTTTAAACGTGGAATTTCCAATCTGATATATTGCTGTACCCGGATGGACTCCATTTGCTGATATCTCAGAAATATTGGGAGCTCTGAATCCGCGGGCAATATTTGTTTTTATGAGGAATTTCTCCGATATATTATAAGTTAATCCGACGCCTCCCGAGACTCCTGAAAATGTATGTTTATAGTTTGAAAAAGTTTGTCTGGCGCCGGGTGCGTCAGAACTGCTGACCTGTTTCTCGAAACCTGTCGACGGATCTGAAATGGTGAACATTTCCTGGTTATTAAAGAATCGGAAATCATACCTGATACCTGTACTTATATCAATTTTATTAAAAGATTTTTTAAAATGAAAGAAAGGACCGATATCAAACTGGTTATAATCGGGAATAATAAACTTTGTTCCTTTGTTAATGTTATTTTGTGCCATTCCATTCATACCCAGTGCTAATTCCCAATCATTTCCTGCGGTAAGAAAATACTTCAGGTCGTAATTCCATGAATTAAGCTGAAGAGAGAGGCCCGGAATTTCAGCGTATTCGGGATGGCTGAACTCCATGCGGTCATTTTGTTGATATCCTATGATCACCCCCAATTTACCTGATCCGATTACAAAATTATTCAAAGAATAAACTCTGAAATGTTTGACATGCTGGTGCAATGTGGCTATCTTATAGGTACTCAATTCTGAATCCGGAACAATTGGACGGAGTAATGTATCAGCTTCGGTTGTCTGTTTGGTGAATTTTCGTGTGGTAGAATCACGACTTCCATCTGGTATTTCCTGCAAATCATCAAAAAATGAAAATTTCAGATGAGAATATCCCCATTTTCTGGTTAAGCCAACATATCCGCTTGCAGCTGATTCGTTGTAAGCTGTGCCGTATACACGTCCATCGTACCTGTTTTGGTAGTTAGTTGCCTGTTTGTGCGATAGTCTGCCGCCCCATATATAACCCTTTTTATTGCCTGCAAGGGAAAGTGAATTTCCGATCATTCCGTTATTGGTCTGATATTCAGATAAAAATGATCCTTTTAAATCGCCATCAGTTACCGGAGGATAAGGGATTAAATTTACAACTCCGGCCAGGGCATCAGATCCATAAACCATACTCGATGGTCCCTTCACAACTTCTATTCTGTCAATTGCATAATCATCAATCTCCTCTCCATGTTCGTCGCCCCATTGCTGACCCTCTTGTCTTATTCCGTCATAAAGAGTTAATACCCTGTTATAACCCAGTCCGTGAATAAAGGGTTTGGAAACATTTGGTCCGGTAGTGACTGCGCTTACACCTGGAAGATTGGCTATAGCGTCAATTATATTTGTACTGATATTCTGATCAATAATCTTTCTGTTAATTGTAACTTCCGGAATCGGATTCTCTCTTATTTGGGTAGCTTTTGAGGAACCGGTAATAACAACTCCTTTCATTTCCACGACAGCTTCATCCATTTCAAAGTTCAGTGTTGTAGCGGCTTTTAAATCCACAGTCGAGGCGATTGTATTGTATCCTAAATAACTTACCTGAATAAGAGCTTTTGTTACAGGAAGATTTAAAATTTTATAAATGCCATTTTTATCAGTGACATCTCCGGTTTTAAGATCAGGAATAAATACAGTGGCTCCGATTAATTCTTCACCTGTTTTTTTATCAGTGATTTTTCCGGTTATGGTTACCTGAGAAACAACGGTGTTGCATAATAGAATCAGCAACAGTAATAGAGAACTGATATTTATGAGCCTGGAAGACACTAACCTTGTTTGAATATTGTTAAACTAATACACCTGATAACAATAATTCTTATCAAGTTGTTCAAATGAATAATTCATTTTATTACTGATAAAACGGGAAGATTTGTATTATGATAGGAAAATAAAAATTCCTCATTAAATGTAGTAATAAGATTATTCCGTATATATGGAGATTCCTCGCTAACGCTCTGAATAACAGTGCTTTATGAAATCTCCTATTTTCAAGTCCAATCCTGATAAAGTGAGATATTGATTTTAGTCTTTTATACACCGGACTGAAAAGCCGATTTTCATAGGCTCGTGACCTTTATAAGTACGACTGCTGTTGAAATAAAGACCCCTGTTCCAGGCATCTGTCCCGGACCCGGTGGCTGACCACCAGACAGCATAGGAGTGTGCAAATAAAGGAAAAATTCCTGTTTCATACCTCATACCTCCGGGCAGGGCAGTAAAGTCGAAATCGTTGGTAGCAGTATTATAAGTACTCTTCCAGTGATCCGTTCCGGTTTCTTTTAATTTGTCACCTGCGGTGTTTTCATCACCCAGAAATGTAATCATTGTTCCCCATTCGGTATCTGTTGGTACATGCCAGCCTTTTGGGCATAACTTTTTTGTATTAGCGGCATACCAGTTATATAAACCTCCATAGATATCTTTATTTGAAATATCATTATTCAACCAGCAGAATCCGGGTGTTTTCAATGCTTCCCATTTCTTTTCATCCGTAACCAGGGGTATTGGTTTCCCATCATTGTATTTTGTAGTCTTTAAATTATCTGCCATCCAAACCTGTTTTCCAATCGTTGTTATCGGATAAATATTTCCGTCAGCATCGGTTACTGTCTGTGCCTGCAGCCCGGTTAACCCCATGCAAAACAATGTAAATGCTAATAATATTAAATTAGTACTTCGCATATTTCATTTTAAACTTTATATTCAACGGCTAAAGTTATTAAATTTAACTTAACCAAAATAAACAAGGTAACGTGAAAACTCTTAGAAAAATTTCCATAGCAGTGTTCCTGCTTTTGTATGCCGGAATTACTCAATCTCAAAGTGTTACTAAACAGGTTCGGGGGACATGGATAAACTTTGTTTACCAGGATGAACGGAATAAGTATATGAATCCGGATGGGATTGATCCTACATCTCCTGAGCTCTGGCGTCTGAAGATAAAAGAACTTTCTGAGATGGGAGTAGAATATGTAGTTCTGATGTTTGTGGCTAATGAAGGGAAAGCATTCTATCCGTCGGACTTTATACCTCCGGCTTACCCCTCCGGCAGGGAAAGCCCCGTGGAAGCGGTTGTGAACGCTGCAGACAAATATAATGTAAAGGTCTTTATGAGCACAGGCTGGGCAAAAAACCAGGATGACAACCCGCGATTGCCGGAGACAAGAGCAATTCAGATAAAAGTAATGCATGAGACAGCTAAGCTGTTTTCTAAACATAAATCATTTTATGGCTGGTATCTTCCATGTGAGGATGTCGTAGGCCCGTTCCTTTCACAACAGGCGGTGGATGCTGCAAATGAACTGACTGCTGAAGCAAGGAGTCTTACTCCAAAAGCAAAAGTGCTGATTTCTCCATATGGTTTGCGTTTTGCAAAATTTGATGACGGCAAATTTGCTGAACAGATTGCAAAGTTAAAAGTTGATATAGTGGCATATCAGGATGAAATAGGTTGTGTTGTTGAACCATTACCGCTGCCTCATATGAAAGAAAATTTCAGACAATTACGTGAGGTCCATAACAAAACCAAGATTGAATTGTGGGCCAATGATGAATCTTTTACCTGGGAAAAAGGACTGAATACACGGCCTTCAGCATTAATCCCGGCCCCGTTTCCCCGTTTTCTTTCGCAGTTGGTTGGAGTCAGTAAAGCTGGAGTTGATGAAGTGGTAAGTTTTGCTTTATGCGGAATATATGACAAACCAGGTTCTGAAATACAAATCGGTCAGCCATATTTTGCAGAAAAAGCCTATCAGGAATATATGGATTGGAAGTCCGGCAAAGGACGCTGGCCCCTGTTGGAAGCCACATTTTATGGAGACTTAAAGCATGATGCAATATCTAAATCATTAACTTTCACTTACAAGCCATCATCAGGCTTTTCTGGAGGAAACCTTACCGACGGCAAACTTGGTACAGAAGATTATACCGATAAAAGCTGGCTTGGTTTTGAAAAAAGTGATATGGTTGCAGTAGTTGATATGGGTTCAAAACTTCCCATAAAAAGATTAGCCGCGCGTTTCTTAACTTATAAATTGAAAAACATCTTCCTGCCGACAAGTGTTGAATTTTCAGTTTCTGACGACGGAGTCCACTTCAAAGAATTAAAGACTGTGATAATGGATCAGGCCCTTAATGACAGGTATGATTGCTGGATAGATTTAGCCATGGCTGATAACCTTAGTGAGAATGCAAGATTTATCAGGATCTATGCTATAAATGGGACAGGGCAATGGATTTTTGCGGATGAGGTTTTTGTTAATCCAAAGGCTGACAGGCAGATTAATTGATTAGTCAAATAGAATACTCAGGTTAATGTTTCCGATCGGTCATCCGGTGGAGTAAATCAGGGAGGTTCTTAATCTTTTTATTGCTTTATAACATCATTCCTTTCACACTAATATTCTATTTTTACTATAGCATTAAACCATTTTCTTATCATGGCTAAGGTATTGCTTATTAACTCCAATAGATTCAAACATCCATGGCCTGTAATACCTTTCGGGCTGTGTTACGTTGCAGCAGCTTTGGAAAACATTGGTAAGCATAATGTACGCTTTCTCGATTTATGCTTTTCCGCAAATTGCGAAAACGATATTAAAAATACTATCCGGAGTTTTGTTCCTGACATTATTGGGATAAGCATAAGGAATATCGATGATACAGGGGGGTACAAAGTTCATTTTTTGTTAGAGGATGTCAAAAATGATGTCATTGACAATTGTAAAAAAGAATTTGCCGGTCCGATAGTTATAGGCGGGCCCTCTGTAGGGATCAGCGGAATAGAAATGCTTGAATATTTTGACCTTGAATACGCGGTTCGGGGCGATGGGGAAGTAGTGATGAATGAATTTGCGAATCGTGTTGAATCGCGGCAGTCTTTGGAAGGATTACAGGGCCTGATTATACGACATGGACAGAAAATTACTCAGGTAAATGAACCTTCCCGGATTCAGAACCTCGACTTGCTTCCTTTTCCAAAACCGCTTCATTACCTCGATCTCAGGCAATACCGTCGCACCGGATCTCCTCTTCATATTCAGACAAAACGAGGCTGTGCACTAAGGTGCTCTTATTGCACATATAACAGAATTGAAGGTAAACAATACCGTTTAAGGAACCCCAAACTTATAGCTGATGAAATTGAAATTCTCATAAACGATACTGGCATAAATCACATTGAATTTACTGACAGCATTTTTAATTTTCCTCTCTCACATGCAAAAGAAGTTCTGAAGGAAATCATCAGTAAAAAACTTGACCTCAGGTTACATACAATGGGTCTGTCTCCGGGGGCCGTTGATGAAGAACTGATTGATCTTATGAAAGATGCGGGTTTTAATGAAGTGGATATTGGAGCTGAATCGGCCTGTGATACAATTCTTGAAAGTCTTTCCAAAAATTTTAAACGTGCGGATATTGTAAATACTTCAAATCTGTTAAAAAAGAAAAAAATACCTGTAACCTGGTTTATAATGCCCGGAGCTATTTCAGAGACCCGCGAAACAGTTCTTGAGACTCTGAATACCATTGGCAGCCTGGCATCAAAATGGGACCTGGTATTTATATCAACAGGGATACGTGTTTATTCTGGCGCTCCTATTTCTGAAGAGTTGATGAAATCCGATATCAATTGTACTACTGACAACTTTTTGCGACCTGTAAAAATTGAGCCAGCGCAAATATCTCTACAGGATATTCATGCAATCGCTAAATCCTTCTCATACAGGTTTCCTAATTTCTACTTCTATGAGAAAGAACATATAATTCCCGGTGGCATTCTGATCATTGGCAATTTTCTATTAAAGATGTTCCATTCCCGTCAACCTGTATGGAGACTGCTAATTCTTCTGCGAAAAATAGAAAGGGTTCTGGGAATAGTATTGGTAAAAAGAGTAATCTATGAGCTAAAAACAAGGTCGTTTAAGAAAAAAAATATTGAAAATAAGGGGTTTTCGCTCATCAGGGGCAAATAAATTACATTTAGAAGGTCCATTTTAACCGAAAGTTCAACGTCAGCAGAAGTAAAATGGATTTTATCCTCTTTAGTCATGGAAATAAAATACACATTAATGAGGAAATTTAATCTCGAATATAAATGGCCAGAATTTCCCGGTAACAAGGATCCTGTCTTTGGCCGGATCCCAGGCTATACCATTAGTCGCTTCGGATCCGGGATTTTTCTTTCTGGCCTCCATAAACAATGAAGTCAGATCGATAATTCCAATAATTTTCCCGGACAGCGGATCAATTTTAGCAATATTATTTGTAGTCCAGATGTTTGCATAAAGATAACCGTTAATATATTCAAGCTCATTCACATAAAGAGCTGAAGCTCCATTAAAAGTTATTCCAGGAGATCTGATTACTTTTAAACTATCCGGATCAAGAAAGGTTATAATATTAGTACCATCACTCATTATGATACTTTTACCATCTGTGGTCAAACCCCAACCCTCCTTATTCGAATAAGTGAATGAATCTATCTTATTGAATGATCCGGAGTCATAGATAAATCCCATCTGGTTTTTATATGTAAGCTGAAACAACCTGTCCCTGAAAAAAACTATTCCCTCACCGAAATAGGTATTTTTGTCCAGCTCAACTTTGACATCAATCTTACCAGTCTTCAGATCAACGATTCCTACCAGCGATCGGGTCTCAGGGAATTCTTCAGGTGAGCCGGTACTTTCATAAAGTTGATTGTCATGAAAAAGGAACCCCTCTGTAAATGATTTTGTATCATGGGGGTATGTATTGACAACCTTGAAACTAATTGATTTGACCTGATGATCATTGTTACTTCCTGATCCTTTCCCGAATGGGTTTTTGTCAGAACAACCAGATACAAACCAGGAAATCAAAAACAGCATCATTCCCAGAACAGAATTCTTCATGAATAATAATTGGATATTTCTGCAAGGTAAAATTTCAAATTCAGAAACTATGTTAAGTTCTTCTTAAAAGGCAGCATTCTAAAATTTGTTATCATTTTCATAAGTTTTGACATAGTCTGACATAGAGGTTTTTAATTTGATAAAGACTTTATCCCTGGTTTCATTCAGAACTGTTATATATCTTTTCCATTGCATTTTGTCTTTAAGAACAATTGGGAAAAGAGAGTCAAATGAGAGAGTCATCTCGTCTAATGATTCTGAATAATTTGAGAATGTATATTCGATATTTGAAATATTAAATTTTATTTTATTGTCTTTAATTGTAAGAATCATGGTATAAGTAACAGAAGTATGGGTAGGAGATTCTTTCTTTCCAAAACCGCTGGCGTATTCTGCACTATGAGTAAGATTCATTAATCCGGTAGCAATAATTTTCCCTGACTCAAGGTCTTTATAAAGAATATTGAAATAGTTAATTGCACTCCATTCCAGGCATCTCTGGAATATAATTTGTTTGTTAAAATTATTAAGGTCCATAATATCCGTAAAGTCAGTTTCTCCGGTGGTGA
Organism: Bacteroidales bacterium; assembly: GCA_025358455.1. Lineage (GTDB taxonomy): Bacteria > Bacteroidota > Bacteroidia > Bacteroidales > VadinHA17 > LD21. The sequence continues at coordinate 1,659 of JANYJP010000135.1, read as the reverse complement.
TATTCAAAGGAAGCTCAGGGTACTTGTAATTTGCAGTAAAAGCAAGCCAGTTATTTCTAAGTTGAAGAGTCTGGCTAACATTCAAAGTTCCTGATTTTAACAGAGAATCAACCCTTTGTTTTTCAATATCCAATGATTGGGAGAAAGCTTCGATGAATGCGAAAAGCGTGATAAAAATCAGTAATGTCTTTTTCATTATATCAGATTTTTAAAATATGGAATTATTCAGGCATTTATGCTCATGTTTGATACAACAATTTTGGGACCAAAATAGTTCTCGGAAATGAATTTCTGTTTTACGCCCAGATGTGCAGGCCTACTTCCCTCGCTAACGCTACTAATAATGACAACATTTCATAAGTATAACATTATCTGATGTTTGTATTATAACCATACACACTCAACTTTAGTTGGTGACCAAAATTGATTCTATAGAAGTGAGGGATCTCCAACTCATGAGGCCTTGCAATGACCAATTACATTATGATTAGATTTATCTCCTGGCAACAAGGTTTGTCAGGAAAGCTATTAATGTATACACCGCAGTGATAATCAGAAGATTGAAAACAAAGTTCATCAATTGGCATCAAAAAAAAGCTTTTAACCGGATTAATCCGGTTAAAAGCCTTTTTTATAATTCTGATTTAATTGGATCTTATTTGTTATAAGGGGCAATTACTTTTTTGACTAATGCAATTGAGGCTTTAATACCTTCATCTTCACTCAATTTATTGCCTTCATATTCTACATCAATATAACCGGTATATTTTGCATCGGAAATAATTTTCATCATTTTTACGTAATCAACTTTTGTCTCATTCCCTTCTGCATCAAAATCGTAGGTCTTTCCACTTACACCCTTGGCGAAAGGCATCATGTCGGCAACACCCTGATAACGATCATAATCATAAAAATTTCCTAAATCGGGTAAGGTTCCGCAGTTGGGTTTGTTAACAGCTCTCATGATATCAGAAAGCCATTTTCCGTTCGAAGAAAATCCACCATGATTTTCTACAATTACATTAATACCAAATGTGGCAGCATATTCTGATAATTTACTCAAACCATCAATAGCTGCAGCTTTCATCTGATCCATGGTACCTTTCCCGGCAGCATTAACCCTGATAGAATGACATCCTAAAAACTTAGCTGCCTTTACCCATTTATAATGATTCTCGACTGCTTTAGTCCTGGTTGCAAGTGAAGTATCTGCAAGATTTCCTTCACCATCAACCATAATTAATAAACTTTTAACACCGTATTTGGTACATTCATTTTTCAGGCTTGTAAGATATTCAGTATCTTCAGCTTTGCCTTTAAAAAAGATAGAAACATACTCAACTGCATCAAGTCCATAAGTCTCTTTTGCAATTTTCGGAAAGTCAAGATTAGTGATAGTCCCTTTACCCAATTCACGATGCAGTGACCACTCAGCAAGAGATATTTTAAATACCTCATTTTGAGCGAATGAATTAAAGCTCATTAGACCTAACAACAAAAAAGCGATTAAAAAAGATCTGATTTTCATATTTATTGATTTATAAATTAATATTGGGATTCCCTTATGCTGATTTTCATATAATATCCAAAATAAGACATTCAGAATTTAAAATCAAAATATCCCGGCTTGAAATAACCAAATTCTTCAGAGTTGTCTTT
>JANYJP010000098.1 GCA_025358455.1 Bacteroidales bacterium | reverse complement strand
CCCAGGAGGTCCCGCAATCAGTTGACAATAAGGGGATTTACGAATTCCTTGATGAACTGGCAAACATCCATATAATAACTATTAATTCAGCTGTTAAACCTTATTCCAGACTTTTCATTTCTCAATGCCTTAAGGAAGCTGAGGGGAGAAATGATCAGCTGAACACACGTCAGAAAAAAGAACTCAGCTTCTATCTTATGGATTTCAGGAAAGAACTGGATTATGAAGGGCCCAACGACGCAAACCACCTTCGCCAGGGCTACGGCGGTCAGGGGGCGCTATGGCTCAAAGGATCAGATCTCATCAGGAATGATCTCTTTTATTATCGGGATAGTCTTTTCTCATTCACGGTTAATCCTATACTTGGTGGGGAGGTTTTTTCCAACTCCGCCGGAAAAGCAACATACTGGCGTAATGGGGCAGAGGCAAGAGGCTATATTCAGAAATGGGGGTTTTATGCTTCACTTCGCGACAACCATGCAAAACCGCTCCTGGGAAAACCTGAATACCTGACTCAGAGAGAGGGAGGTCATATAAAGGGGAGTACTGACTGGAGCGAGATGCAGGGTGGTGTTACATATTCCTGGAAATGGGGTAATGCAGGTTTAATAAAAGACAGACTGCAATGGGGAAATAACTATAACGGTGCAAATATCTTCGGAGGGACAAATCCAACGTTTGTTCAGTTCAAACTGCATATCTCACCTGTAAAATGGTTTGATTTTAATTATTTCCATGGATGGCTGAACTCGATGGTTGTCGACAGCGCTAACTCATACTGGCTCACTAATAGTTATGGCACCAAATATCGCCAGGTATATCATAAGAAGTTCATTTCTGCCAACATGTTCACCTTCACTCCTTTTAAAAATCTGAATGTTTCGGCAGGAAACAGCATTATCTACGACAATGAGAATTACAATCCTGCTTATCTCATCCCTCTGTTCTTTTACAAGTCGGTTGATCATTCCCTTACCTCGGGAATTAACAACATGAATTCCCAGCTGTTTTTTGATATCAGTTCACGGCAGATCAACCATCTTCATCTTTATGGTACGATGTTTATAGATGAACTTTCGGTGAGCAGGTTTACAAAAAAAGACCAATGGAACTTCTTCAGCTATAAGGCAGGATTCAGAGTAACAGATCTTCCGATAGATAATCTTTCATTCACAACAGAATTCACCTATACCTATCCTCTCACCTTTCAGCATAATGTACCGACCCTCACATTTGAGAACGCCGGTTTTAACCTCGGACATTACCTGAAGGATAACTCAAAGGAGTGGTATCTGGCAATTGATTACCGACCTATAAGGACATTGGATATCAATCTTTCTTATACCGCTGCAATCCGTGGTCCGGATTATACTGAACTCGGAACCAATCGTGTTGGAAATCCACCGCTTGCCTCTGTACAATGGCATTCCACCATATACGGAATGAGAGTGTCGTACCAGGTCATTAACGACCTTTATGCCTGGTGCTCAGCAACATACAGTAATGTAACAGGAGATGTAAGATGGGGTCCGGAGTATTTTTATGGAAAGAAAAGTACAATAAACTTAGGGATGACATTCGGGTTCTGATTCTTCTTATATTTTGCCCCCCAGCCCCCTTTGAAGGGGGGTTCTCTCGTCCCTTTTTGCCCCCCTGCCCCCCTGAAGGGGGGTTCATTCGTTTTTGAGTTAGTTTATCTCCTTGTGGATTTGAGCAATGAACCATTCAGTTATAAAATTCAGAACTAATTAAAGCAGCAATATCATAAAGATACAAACCTTACTTAATATACGAATTATACCCCCTTTAGGGGGCCAGGGGGCAAAAGAAATAGGGGGTTGGGGGTAAAAAACAGGGGGCAAAAAATGGGGGCAAGCAACCATATAAGCGATATTAGGGACTTATCTGTACAATTGATCTGAATTTTTATTTACTTCACACCGGTAACCTGACCGTAGAACTGACCAAATGCAGAAACGCAAGTACAAAGTAATCACTTTGATTGCGGATATTGTGATACTCACGATATCCTTTCTTGCTATGGTATGGACCAAACCGGCAAGCCTGAAACATTATCTCCCTTCACATACGCCATTTTTTCTGGGCCTTGCATTTTTGTGGATAATTGTATCATTGGTTAATGGTAAAATGCACCGTGGAAGAGTTATTAACTTCAGCACTTTGTTCAGCAGGGTATTAACAAGTAATATTATTGCAATATCAATTACAGCCCTTGTGATGTATGCAATAAGGGATTATGACTATTCTAGGACAATCGTTCTGGGAACAGCCATACTTGCGACATTTCTTGAACTAATTTTCGGAGCGGTATATATAGCCTATAAGAAAGCAGTTGTCCAGGATTATGAAGAATACTCAAAATACAGGCAATACAAAAAACCCACTGAGTATGACATGGTCAAAGGCACCAATGGAAAAAAGCCCCTCCCGGATGAACCCGTAAAAGTAAATCCGGGAATTGCAGTTTCGATCGAAAAAGAATGCGGACATGAGATGGCGCAAGCTATCCTCAAGATGACCTGTAATAAATTCACTGAACGTACTGTTGTAATGTCAACAACAACCGTGTTTAATATAAACGGATTGGTTCGTCAGAAGTATGACTACATTATCAACCTTCACAAGCTGAATGATATAAAACGGCTGAACGAGTTCCTTGATGCCGTAAATGACAAGCTTGAGACCAAAGGATATTTCTTCTGCTGTGTTGAAACGAAAGATCAGAGAAAACAACGACTTCTTAAGAAGTTCCCCCCGGTACTCAATTATTTATATTATTCAGGTGATTTTGTTGTCAAACGTGTACTTCCTAAAATAAAATTTACACGGGGTCTTTATATGTTCCTCACGCGGGGAGACAATGCTGTATTATCGAGGGCTGAGGCTCTTGGACGACTTTCAAGGGCCGGATTCAGGATTAAGCAGGAATCATTCATTGGTAACTTGCTTTGCATTGAAGCAAGAAAGATCGGTGAACCAATCCCGAAAAACGGAAACATTTACGGCCCGTTAATTGCCTTGTCGCGGGTCGGGGAAGAGGGAAAAATGATAAAGGTATATAAACTCCGCACTATGCACCCCTATTCCGAATATATACAGGAGTATGTTTATAATCAACACGATCTTCGCGCCGGAGGCAAATTTAAAAACGATTTCAGGATAACCTCATGGGGCGCATTCTGCAGAACTGTCTGGCTCGATGAATTGCCAATGCTGATAAACCTCGTAAAAGGCGAAATGAAGCTTTTTGGCGTCAGGCCGCTCAGTAAGCAATACTTTGAACTTTACAGGGAAGATGTGCGCGACAGAAGAATTAAATATAAACCCGGATTAGTCCCACCGTTTTATGCGGATATGCCGGCTGATCTGGATGCAATACAAGCATCGGAAATGAAATATCTTGATTCGTACGATAAACGTCCCCGATATACCGACTTCCGGTATTTCTTTAAATCATGGTGGAATATATTCTTTCATAAAGCAAGAAGTAATTAACGGCGCAAAGACGTAACGGCAAAATCCAGCTTCTGTGGTCAAAGGGCACAAAGATGTTAAGCCCACCTTAGATCGGGGCATACTGTTAGACTATTGATTCATTGAAGCATTGCGCCATTGAGCCGTTGAGCCCTTACGCCGTTAGAAAATAGCTGTTGTTTTTTTATTAATTAAAAAACAATACCTTTGCCCGATAATAAAATTTTTAAAGAAATGGCTGAAAAGACTAGATATTCGGATGCAGAGCTTGAGGAGTTCAGAGAAATCATCCTCTCCAAGCTGGATAAAGCCAAGAAGGATTACGAGATACTGAAATCCAGCATTACTCACGAAGAGAGCAACGATACCATGGACACATCTCCTACTTTCAAAGTACTGGAAGAGGGTGCAACAACTTTATCGAAAGAAGAAGCAGGCAGGTTGGCTCAACGTCAGTTAAAATTCATACAGCATCTTCAGGCTGCCTTGATCAGGATCGAGAACAAGACTTACGGGATCTGTCGTGAAACAGGTAACCTTATTTCGAAAGAAAGACTAAGAGCTGTGCCTCACGCTACGCTTTGCATGGATGCAAAGATGAAACAGAAGTAAGAAAAGACAGAGGGACGAAGAGACTGAGGGACTTAGAGACTTAGAGACGTAGAGACAGAATAGACTTAAAGACTTAGAGACGAAGGGACAAAAAATAAAAATAATAAAGCTGCTCATTTATTTGGGTGGCTTTTTTGTTGCCCCCATCCCCCTAAAGGTATAATGCTATCTTTTCAGAGTAATTCACTAAATGAGACAGTTGAAAACCCCTTTAGGGGGAAGTCCCGATAGCTATCAGGAGAAAAGCGGCCAGAGGGCAGGCTTACCCGCCGAATCCGCCAACTGGCGGAGAAGGTGGGCTTTGTGCACTTTGCACCATGGATAGATACCAGTCTTATAAATTTGCATTTTTTAAAATTTATTCTCTAAATTACCGTT
>JANYJP010000125.1 GCA_025358455.1 Bacteroidales bacterium | reverse complement strand
GACTGGCAGCCTTCAATCAGAAAATCTTTTACCTTGAATTTCGGATCTATAACAGGCAATTCTTTCCCGAGGTCAATCAAAAGGTTATATTTATCCATCCAATCGTCAACCGTGGCAAATTCATCGATAATAGTATTTTGTATTTCGTCGATTGTCATATTATTTCATTATGAAAACATACTCATCACCATTTCAATTCCTGAGGTAAGGGCGTCAATCTCTTCCTTTGTATTATAAAAACAAATTGAAGCGCGCACAGTGCCGTCGATACCATACCTGTCCATAACTGGTTGGGCACAGTGAGTACCTGTTCTTACTGCTATACCAAGTTTGTCGAGGATCATGCCTGTATCATACGGGTGAATACCCTTAAGAAGAAATGATATTGTTGAAATTTTCCTGTCGGAATTCCCATAAATTGTCAGACCATTAATACCTGAAAGCCTTTTATTTGCATACGAGAGTAATTCCTGCTCTCTGGCTGCAATATTCTCCAGTCCGATATCCAGAACATAATTAAGCGCTGCACACATACCAATTGCTGCCGTATAGTTCATTGTTCCTGCTTCAAACTTGAAAGGTAGTTCATTATATGTGGTTTTTTCGAATGTTACCTTATCAACCATATCACCGCCTCCCTGAAACGGAGGAAGTTCTGAAAGCCATTTCTCTTTTCCATAAAGAACGCCGATTCCTGTGGGACCATAGATCTTGTGTCCGGAAAAAACATAAAAATCACAATTCATTGTTTGAATGTCAGTAATTCCGTGCTGAACAGACTGCGCCCCGTCGATAAGAACAGGTATGTTCATAGCATGTGCCGCGTCAATTATCTCCCTTACCGGAACAATTGTTCCGAGTGCATTTGATGCCTGGGCAACAGATACGATTCTGGTCTTTGAGGTGAGCAGCTTGTAATATTCCTCAAGTATAATTTCCCCATTATCATTTATAGGGATAACACGCAAAACAGCTCCTTTTCTTTCACACATCATCTGCCATGGAACTATATTTGCATGATGTTCGAGATGACTAATAATCATTTCATCTCCTGGGTTTATATATCGTTCGCCGAATGAGAAAGCTATCCCATTAATAGATCCTGTTGTACCTGAAGTAAATATGACTTCCTCCTTTTTCCCGGCATTTATAAACGACCTTACCCGTTCCCTTGAATTCTCATATGCTTCAGACGACTTGTCGCTCAGATAGTGGACGCCCCTGTGTATGTTAGCATTATAAGTTGTATAAACAGAAGTAAGTGCATCAATAACACATTGTGGCTTCTGGGTTGTTGCACCATTATCGAGATAAACAAGTGGTTTATCGTAAACCTTTCTTGCCAGAATCGGGAAATCGGATCTTATTTCAGCTATGTCTTTCACTTTTGTTAATATTATGTGCACCTAACCACACAACTTGCACAACGGGAAAGATCGCCTTTCAGGCGTTGCATTACCAGGTTATCCATCCTGTCACGAAGTGGTTCAATTTTAATATTCTGAATTACCTCATGAGCAAATCCAAACATAAGCATAAGCCTTGCCTCGCGTTTGTTGATTCCACGTGACTGCAGATAAAACAGCGCTTCACTATCGAGCTGGCCCACTGTTGCCCCGTGACTGCACTTTACATCATCTGCAAAAATCTCAAGTTGTGGTTTTGTATCCATCTTGGCATCGTCAGTCAGAAGTATACTATTACTTTTCTGGTAGGCAAGTGTTCCCTGCGCCCCTGGTCTGACAAGGATCCGTCCGTTAAATGCTCCTGTAGCCATATCATCAAGAACACCCTTAAACAGCTGACTACTGGTACAATTAGGAAAAGCATGGTCAACATTTACAAAATTGTCGACATGTTGAAATTTATCAGCAAGGAACAGTCCGTATGAATGACTTTCTGCTCCGTCTCCTCCAAGGTGATGATAGGTACTGTTCCTGATAAGACCGCCGTGGAGTGTCATATTATTAGATGAAGCCGTACTGTTTTTCTCCTGATGAATGAAAGTATGGGTGATCTTGCCGGCATTATTATGTTCGTTCTGAACCCTTATAATATCGAAATGCGCGTTTTCACCTACAAATACTTCAGTAACAGCATTTGTAAGAGACTTGTGCGGGGAAAGAGTATGGTCGCAAATAATAAGTGAGATTTGTGCGCTTTTCTCAATAATTATCAGGTTCCTGTGCTGATTGAACATATCATCGTCGGCCTGAACAAGGTCAACTATCTGAATAGGTTTTGTCAGAATAACCCCTTCCGGAACATATATAAAAATTCCATCTGAAGCCATTGCTGTATTCAGATGTATGAGTCCGTCAGTTTCACTTTTTGCATATTTCCCGTAATGTTTTTCAATTTTATCAGCAAATTTTGTTGCTGCTTCGTTAAGACTGCCGACCCAGACACCACTAGGCAATTGCCGGAGTTTATCATTTATAGTTGGATAAAACCCATTCAGTAAAACTATTCCATGTGTATCAAGGTCAGCTACATCGCAACGGAACTTTTCTGCCTTGACAAAATCTGATTCCACCGGCAGAAAATAGCTCTTATAATCGTGGTCAAAAAAGATATTAAGGTTGGTATATTTATACGCTTCATTTTTTTTTGTGGGAATTCCAAGCTCTCTGAATTTTTCAAAGGCTCCCGCCCTGAAGGAATTAATATACTTTGAAGATATGCCGGATATCTTTTCAATATTATCCTTGTAAAGCTGTAAATACCTTTCTGTTACTTCAGATATACCGTTCATGCCACTATATTATTTTCAACTTCTTTTTTAATCCAGTCATACCCTTTTTCTTCCAGTTCAAGAGCCAGTTCTTTTCCGGCTGTTTTAACTATCCTGCCATCGTAAAGAACATGAACAACATCCGGTACAATATAATCGAGAAGCCTCTGGTAATGTGTAATAACTATAAATGAATTATCAGGGCGTTTGATCTTGTTAACCCCATTGGCGACTATGCGTAATGCATCAATATCGAGGCCTGAATCTGTTTCATCGAGTATAGCCAGTTTTGGTTCCAGCATTGCCATCTGAAAAATCTCATTTTTTTTCTTTTCTCCTCCTGAAAACCCTTCATTCACTGACCTGTTTGCAAGCTTTGAGTCTATTTCAACAAGTTCTTTCTTTTCCCGCATCATCTTTAGAAAATCAGATGCTGAAAGAGGTTCAAGGCCTTTAAACTTACGATGCTCATTAACAGCAGTTTTCATGAAGTTAACCATACTTACACCAGGAATTTCGATAGGATATTGGAATCCCAGGAAGATTCCCTCCTTTGCGCGGTCTTCAGCTGCCATTTCCAGTAAATTCTTCCCTAAATAAGTAACTGTTCCCTCAGTAATTTCCACAAATTCACGTCCGACTAGGACAGCAGCCAAGGTACTTTTACCTGACCCGTTCGGACCCATTATAGCATGGATCTCCCCTGGCTTAACATTAAGACTAATCCCTTTTAAAATACATTTACCAGCAATTGATGCTTTTAAGTTTTTTATAATCAACATGATAATATATAATTGTGTAACATTAGTATTCTAACCCACACTGCCTTCAAGACTTATCTGCAGAAGCTTCTGAGCTTCCACTGCAAATTCCATAGGTAGTTTATTTATTACCTCACGAGCATATCCGTTCACTATAAGTCCTATTGCATCTTCAGTTGATATGCCACGCTGGTTACAATAAAAAATCTGATCTTCCCCGATTTTTGAAGTTGTTGCCTCATGCTCAACAATTGCGGTCTGATTATCGACCTCAATATAAGGAAAGGTATGAGCACCGCATTTGTCTCCAAGAAGTAACGAATCGCACTGGGAATAATTCCGGGCATTGGTAGCATTCTTGAGGACCTTAACAAGACCCCTATAGCTGTTTTGTCCCATACCGGCAGAAATTCCTTTTGAGACAATTGTACTTTTTGTGTTTTTCCCTATATGGGTCATCTTAGTACCGGTATCGGCCTGCTGATGATTATTGGTAACCGCAACTGAATAAAACTCACCGGTAGAATTATCTCCTCTGAGAATGCATGAAGGATATTTCCAGGTTATCGCGGACCCTGTTTCAATCTGGGTCCAGGAAATCTTTGAGTTTTCACCCTTACACATTCCTCTCTTAGTAACAAAATTAAAAATCCCGCCTCTGCCTTCTTTATCACCGGGGTACCAGTTCTGAACCGTTGAATACTTCACTTCAGCATTCTTTTCTGCAACTATCTCAACAATTGCCGCATGAAGCTGATTTTCATCTCTTGATGGAGCAGTACATCCTTCAAGATAGCTTACATAACTCTCTTCATCTGCTATCAGAAGGGTTCGTTCAAACTGACCGGTATTAGCTGAATTTATCCTGAAATAAGTTGAAAGCTCCATCGGGCATCTTACCCCCTTAGGTATGTAACAGAACGAACCATCGCTGAAAACTGCGGAGTTAAGAGTAGCAAAAAAGTTATCGGTGTACGGAACCACTGAACCCATATACCTTTTGACCAGGTCGGGGTATTCTTTCACTGCATCGCTGAAAGAGCAGAAAATTATTCCCATTTCGGCAAGAGTTTCCTTAAAAGTCGTTTTAACAGAAACACTATCAATTACAGCATCAACAGCAACGCCGGCAAGATGCTTCTGTTCAGTGAGCGGAATACCGAGTTTATCAAAAGTCTTCCTTAATTCCGGATCAATGTCATCAAGGCTGTTCACATTTGTTCTCTGTTTCGGAGCAGCATAAAATATTATTTCCTGATAGTTTATTGCCGGTATTTTAAGATTTGGCCACGTAGGCATTTTCATCGTCAGCCAGTGACGATATGACTTCAGCCTGAATTCAAGAAGCCATTCAGGTTCCATTTTCTTAGCTGAAATAAGCCTTACAACATCCTCACTAAGCCCTTTAGGTATCCGCTCCATCTCAATATCGGAATAGAAACCATATTTGTATTCACCTGTAGTAACTTCGCTTAGTATCTTATCCTGATCTTTTTCCATCTTATTTTATTTCAACATCGTAAACCCATCTGCTCAACAAACAACCTTATATTACTATTGTTATTAATGTCAGGTACAAAAAGAACCTTCCCTTATTTTCTGCCACTAAATCCCTTAAATGGGACTTATTGATATTAAGTGTTCTATACCCCTTTTAGAGGGGCTGGGGCAAAATGTTAAACGATAGCCCAAAGATACGTTCACTAATTGTATTTAATCTAAATAAACATGTAAAAATATAAAAAATAGATGATTTGCAGTAAAATCTTTAAAGAAAACTGACTTATCGGGGTGCTATTTAAAAATAGTATAAGATGCTAATGTAATTATGAAGAACACGAAAATATTTATAATTTGGCGCCTTCATAACTTTTCAAGTTATTTATTTGTGTTAAAACTTAATTAATGAAGAATTATATTAAATCTCTTCTCCTCAGGAACGGCAAGAAATTGATCACCCTGGCTATTATTCTGTTATCGCCTCTTTCTCTTTTTGCTGCAGGAGGTAATGTTCCATCATTAGGACCCATAAGGTTTGAATTTATTTTGTTCGCACTTATACTTCTGGGAGTTGCCCTTTTTCACAAGCAGACATTCCGGGTTGCCGTGATCGGACTTACTGTACTAGTAATTTTTAAACTTGTTTTTGATCCCGGTTTTCATTTCATGGAGCACATTTTTGGCCAGAATTCATTTGGTCAGCAAATTATGGATAAAAATCTGAGACAGGGTGAATGGGGCATAATGCTTAATCTCCTGGGTCTGTTACTGGGGTTTGCCCTTTTATCAAAAATCTTTGAAGAATCCGGAGTTCCTGACGTACTGCCAAGATATCTTCCTGATGATTGGAAGGGTCCGTTTCTCCTCCTGGTATTTATTATGGTTCTTTCGTCATTCCTTGATAATATTGCGGCTGCATTAATTGGAGGAACCATAGCACTTGTTGTATTTAAGAATAAAGTTCATATCGGGTTTGTAGCAGCCATTGTCGCTGCAAGTAATGCCGGAGGAAGCGGCAGCGTTGTCGGTGATACAACAACTACAATGATGTGGATAGATGGTGTAAGCCCGTTCAATGTACTTCATGCTTTCATTGCAGCCGGAGTAGCCGTTCTGTTCTTCGGATGGTTTGCAGCTCATCAACAGCATAAATACCAGCCTATTCAAAAGGATGCCTCTACTGATGTAAGAATAGACTGGCTCAAGATATTGATAGTTGCTATGATACTTATTGGTGCTATTATTTCCAATTTCGTGTATGACATGCCTGCGCTTGGAGTATGGATAGCTATAATATCAGGATCGTTTATAAGACCTATGCCATGGAAAGAGGTGCCGGGAGCAATAAAAGGAACAATATTTCTTCTATGCCTGGTTTTCTGTGCTTCTTTGATGCCTGTTGAAGAACTACCAAATGCCTCATGGATCACTGCCCTTTCACTCGGATTCCTTTCAGCTGTATTCGATAATATCCCTCTTACAAAACTTTGTCTCGAACAGGGTCATTTTGACTGGGGTATGCTGGCTTACGCGGTTGGTTTCGGAGGTTCGATGATATGGTTCGGCTCCTCAGCAGGAGTTGCTATTACAAATAAATTTCCGGAAGCACGTAACGTAATACTCTGGGTTAAGAATGGATGGCATGTGGCAGTAGCATATGTACTTGGATTCTTTGTTCTGTACTTCATTATGGGATGGGAACCTGCCGATACCAAAGAGCATAAAATAATAAATTGTCCTGTTCCCGGTTGTCCGATGGCAAATAAGGGTGAAAACCTGAAAGTACCCGGAACTATTGGTTATCTGGAGCTGATTAAATAATTGCCGGTAATTAATCCTGAGATATAGAAAATCTGAACAACTGAACAATTGAACATTTGAACATTGAATTAAGAAGAATATTATTCTTAATCCTTAATTCGATTGTACTTATGTTCTTAATTCAATATTTAAAAGTCTGATTTAAGAAGATAATCTACTTACTTTCCCGGTATTCTTTTGATAATGATTGGAAGGTCTCTTTTACAGAATAAATTTTTGTTGCTCTGAAAGCATTAGCGCCGGCAAATGCATATCCGTTCTCAAAGTTTCCTTTAAGAGCATTTATTAAAGCTATTATAATACAATAGGGGCTCTTTGTTATGTCACAGGTCTTAATACATTTGAATGGGCATTTCTGTGGTTGTTTCTTGCCCTCTCTCACTTTGGTAATAAAATTGCTCAATATTGCACGGCCAGGCATTCCGACAGGACTTCTTATAATCTCAATATCAGAACTTTCAGCATCAATATATGCTTGTTTGAATGCAGCTGAAGCATCACATTCATCTGTTGTAACAAAACGCGTACCCATTTGAACACCGGTTGCCCCCAGATGCAGAATATTATTAATATCCTCACCGGTATAAATTCCACCGGCAGCGATAAGCGGAATTTTTGTATTATACTTGTCTTCAAATATTTTAAGTTCTGTTACTATCTCAGGAACGAGCTTTTCGAGTGAATAATCCTGATCATCTATCTGTTCCAGTTTAAAGCCCAGGTGCCCGCCTGCTTTCGGACCTTCAACAATAACGGCATCAGGGAGATAATCGTAATTATTTTTCCATTTTTCACATATTATCTTAGTTGCCCTGGCTGAAGATACAATGGGCACCAGCTTCGTTACACTGTCTTTTTTCAGAAAAGATGGCATGTCAAGAGGAAGGCCTGCCCCGGCTGTAATTATATCTACCTTTTCAGATATTGCTGTTTTGATCATATCGGTGAAATTGGTCATTGCAACCATTACATTTACACCAATAACGCCCAGTGTCTTTTCACGTGTTTTTCGAATTTCTTCTTTAAGCCCGTATATGCTGGCTTCCAGAAAATCAGATGAGAATTCCTTATACAATAAACCTAATCCGGCACTTGATATTACCCCCACTCCACCTTCATTTGCAACTGCAGAAGCAAGGCCTGACAGAGATATCCCAACTCCCATACCGCCTTGTATTATTGGTACTGGTATTGCAAGATTTCCGATTCTTATTCCTTTCATTTTGATTTTTTATTGACGGGCAAAGGTAGACTAATTAAAACAATACATGGCAGGTAAGGATATATTTAACATATCTTAAAGGTATAACGGCTCAATGGCTCAAACACACAAATTGTGTTATGTTTATAGGATTAAAACCTGATATCGCACACGGAATTGTGTTAAACCCTTATGCCATTAAGCCTTTACATCTTTATGCCATTACCTCTTTGAAGTAAAAATTATCTTAACTTTAGAGAGCTAATTTTAAAAGTATTTTATGAAAAGACTTGTAATTGTCTCTATCATTTTCATTTCTGTCACATTTATCCTTTCGGCCCAGACTGAGAAGGAGATAAAGGCAGAAATAAAACACGTTACAGTATTTCCTGACCGGGCACAGATTAGTCATGAAGCGGCCGTTTCGCTGGTCCCCGGAAAAACCATCCTTAAACTCACAGGTCTGTCTCCTTATATTGATCCTCAAAGTATCCAGGTAAAGGGATTTGGTGAATTCACAATTCTTTCAGTCAATCAGCAGAATAATTATCTGCAGAATCTTGAAGATATACCTGAAGTAAAAAACATCAGGAACCAGATAGAGGCTCTGCAGATCAAAGTAGAAGATGAAAATGCCGCGATTAATGTACTGAAGGAGAAAGGCTCTTTCCTTACAGCCAATAAGGCTATTCTGGTAAAAGAGACTTCATTTTCAATTGACCAGTTTAAGAATGTAATGGACCTCTATACCAACAGTATGGATCAGGTCACCATGACAACCCTGAAAAAGGGAAGGCTGATAAAAGACTATGAGAAACAGATTAGCGCCCTTCAACAGCAAGTGTCAGCGCGGCTTGGGAAACAACAGCTTCCCTCAGGTGAAATATCAGTTGCAGTAACAACAGAAAAAGAGGTTTCAGGGAAACTTTTATTCAGCTATGTAGTAACAAATTCCGGATGGTATCCTTCGTATGATATCAGGGTTGACGATATTAAGAATCCTGTTACTATCTTTTATAAGGCTAATGTCTTTCAGAACTCAGGGATTTCCTGGAAGGATGTGAAGCTAAGTTTCTCCAATGCAACTCCATGGGTTGCGGGCGATATTCCTGTATTAAATCCCTGGTTTATTGATTACTATAATCCTGAACCTTTAATGTTAAGAGGTATTGCTTCAAAATCACTCCGGAGTGAAGCTCCTGCTATGATGGAGATGGCCAAAGAGAACAAGAAAATGGAAGAAATTGTTACGGAAGCTATTCCTATAGCAGTTCAGAAACAGGTTGGTGAGACAACAATCACCTTCGACATTTCAATACCTTATTCCATACCTTCAGATGGGAAAATACAGACAGTCGAAATTCAACGGCTTACAGCCCCGGCCGATTACAAATATGTAACACTTCCAAAGCTTTCGCAACTTGCTTACCTCACTGCAAATATTACTGACTGGGCAAAATTAAGTCTTCAGAGCGGAGAGGCCACATTGTATTTCGAAAATTCATTTGTCGGCAAATCTTACCTTAATGTTAATCAGCTGACAGACACTTTGATTATGTCACTTGGAACAGATAACAGTATCCTTGTAAAAAGAGAGAAACGAAAAGATTTTACCAGCAAAAAAGTAATCGGTGCAAATAAGACAGAGACATACTCATTTCTGCTTACTGTCAGAAATAATAAATTAAATCCCATTAAAATCACACTTAACGATCAAATCCCTGTTTCTTCAAACAGCGGGATAAACGTTGAAACAATTGAACTTTCAGGTGGCAGACATAATGCTGAGACTGGTGAAATAAAGTGGGACCTCGAAATAAAGCCACAGGAAACAAAACAGATAATATTAACTTATTCTGTTAAATACCCCAGGGATAAAACTGTTATACTTGAATAACTAAATACCGGTAAACTAATGAGACTATTGGGAAATCTTGTCTGGATTATTTTTGGTGGAATAATAATTGCGATAGAGTATTTCGTAGGAAGCATAATTCTTATGATAACTATTGTTGGAATTCCGTTCGGTATTCAGACTCTTAAAATGGCTTCACTGGCTATCTGGCCATTTGGCAGGGATACCCGGGTGCAGGCACGATCCTCGGGTTGCCTTTACATAATAATGAATATTATCTGGCTTCTTACCGGGGGATTATGGATTGCAGCAACTCATGCAATTTTTGGCTTCATTCTATGTATAACAATTATCGGGATCCCCTTCGGACTCCAGCATTTTAAACTTACAGCAATTGCTTTAAGCCCCTTTGGAAGAGATATTGTTAATATATAGAACTCTAATAATTTTCCTGGTAAACCGTTGCAGCTTTGTGCACCTTCCTATCGGCAGGCAGGTTGGTGGCAAAAAAGAAAATAATTTATATTTATGAATAATACTGAAAATAAAGGAACACCAATAGGTGAATATGGAAAATTCGGACTGATTGAACATCTGGCAAAAAAGGTAATTATAGGAAATAATTCAACTGTTAGCGGGATTGGTGATGATTCTGCTGTCATTGAATCAGGAGAAAATCTAACGCTTGTATCTACAGATCTTTTTCTGGAGGGAATTCATTTCAATCTGATTTACACACCTTTGAAACATCTGGGATACAAAGCTGTTGTCAGGGGAATATCTGATATATACGCTATGAATGGAACTCCCGGACAGATATTAATCGCACTCGGGATCAGTTCAAAATTTTCTGTTGAACAGGTTGAAGAGCTCTATGAAGGCATTAACCTTGCATGCGAAAAATACAAAGTAGATCTTGTAGGAGGAGACACAACAAGTTCTCTAACGGGTCTTACAATAGGAATAACAGCTTTAGGTATAGTTGAAAAAGAAAGTTTAATAAAAAGGAACGGGGCCGGAGCAAATGATCTGATATGTGTTACAGGTGATTTCGGAGCAGCATTCATGGGTCTTCAGCTTCTTGAAAGAGAGCGAAAGCTTTTTGAAAAAGAGAAGGTTGCTCAACCCGACCTGTCAGGTTTTGAATATGCAATAGGCAGACAACTTAAACCTGAGTTTCCCGTTGCTACGCTCATTGAGCTCCGGAAAGCCGGTATACGACCAACATCCATGATTGATGTATCGGATGGATTGGCCTCTGACCTGATACACATCTGTAAATTATCTGGCACCTGTTGCAGAATATTTTCAAATAAAATTCCTATTGATTACGAAACATCGAAACTATCAGAAGAATTTAATATTGATCCGGTAATTCCGGCTATGAATGGTGGTGAAGATTATGAATTGCTTTTTACAATACCGCTTGATTCATTTGAGAAGATAAAGCAAATAGAATCGGTAAAAGTGATTGGACACATGACCTCCCCGGGAACAGGCAATTTTCTTGTGGGAGACGGCGGATCAGAAGTTGAGATATCGGCCCAGGGGTGGATAAAAGCAAAATAAGAAAGGACCCTACCTGGCCCTTATAATTCCCCGTTCTGATTTTCTGATAAATTCCAGAATATAGTCTCTGTCAGGGGATGATTTGAATTCCTTTTCCACCTGATCCAACGCCTGAGAAATGTTCATATTACTCTGATATATAATTCTGTAGATATTATGTATCTCATCAATCCGTTCTTTTTCAAATCCCCGACGGGTAAGGCCCACAGTGTTTAATCCAAGATATGAGAGTGGTTCACGGTCTGCTTTAATAAAAGGAGGCACATCAGTTCTGACCTTAGCGCCGCCACCTATCATAACATGACCACCTATATGAGAAAATTGATGAACAAGGGTAGCTCCGCTGAGTATAGCCCAATCGTCAACATTTACTTCACCTGCCAGACCACTTGAGTTTCCGATAATGCAGTTATTACCAATAACACAATCGTGACCAATATGAGCATAGGCCATTAACAAACAGCCGTTTCCAATAACTGTTCTGCCAACAGCTGCAGTACCTCTGTTAATAGTAACACATTCTCTTACTGTAGTATTATCACCTATTTCAGCCGTAGTTTCCTCTCCTCTGAACTTCAAGTCCTGGGGGATGCCTGAAATAATGGAGGAAGGAAAAATACTGCATTTTTTCCCAATTCTTGCGCCATCGAGGATTGTCGAGTTGGGACCAATCCATGTTCCCTCGCCAATTTCAACATTTCCAGCAATATACGCAAAAGGTTCAACTGTTACTTCTTTACCAAGAATGGCATCGGGATGAACAAAAGCTAACTTTGAGATCATTGATCTGTTATTTGTTTTTTATTACCTGGGCAGTCATTTCGCCTTCCAGCACAAGTTTGTTCCCGACAAATGCCTGTCCGAACATAGTTGCTATACCTCGTCTCATTACATCGGAAAGTTCCATTTTGAGTATAACGGTATCACCGGGAATGACTTTCTGTTTAAACTTTAGTTTATCGATTTTAAGAAAGTAGGTAGAATACCTTTCAGGTTCATCAACAGTACTCAGAATAAGCAGCCCTCCTGTCTGGGCAAGCGCTTCCACCAAAAGGACTCCAGGCATAACAGGTTCATCAGGGAAATGACCCTGAAAGAAAGCTTCATTAAAAGTAACGTTTTTGATACCGATTATAGAAGATTCATCAAGAGCAATTATTTTATCTACCATTAAAAAAGGGAACCTGTGCGGAAGTCTTTTTTTAATGTCTTCAATAGTAAAAACAGGTGGCTGGGACGGATCATAAACCGGAATATCACGTTTTGAGGCAGCTTTTTTCATCTCCTGTCTTATTATCTTTGCCAACCTTGTATTGGCATAATGACCAGGACGTGTTGCTACAATCTTGCCTTTAATAGGGTGACCCACCAGGGCAATATCGCCCATGATATCGAGAAGTTTATGGCGTGCAGGCTCGTTCGGATAGCGTAATTCGGTATTATTGAGAACACCGGCCACATGAGTGCTTATACCGGGGCGGTTAAACAATTTTGCAATTCGGTCTATTTCGGATTGTTCTACCTCTTTTTCGAGAATTACAATTGCATTATCAAGATCACCTCCTTTAATAAGACCCATATTGAAAAGGGGCTCAAGCTCATGAAAGAACACGAAAGTCCGGCTTTTACAGATCTTCTCTTCAAAATCATCGATTGAATCAAGAATTGAATATTGATTCCCAAGGATTTTCGAGTTATAATCGATAAGTACATTTACACTGAAATGATCATCAGGGTAGACAATAAGGTCCACACCATGCTCTTCATCAGAAAATGTGATCTTTTGTTTGACAACGAAATAATTTCTGTCTTCTTTCTGTTCAATGATTCCTGCCTCTTTAATTGCCTCAACAAATTTCCACGAAGAACCGCCCATGATTGGCGCCTCTGGTCCATTTAGTTCAATAAGTGCATTATCAACCCGCAAACCATTAAATGCAGCCAGAACGTGTTCAATAGTTGAAACAGATGCATTGTTCTGAACCAGGGTTGTTCCCCTTGAAGTATCTGTAACATGTTCAGCAAGTGCATCAATTACAGGCATACCCGGCAGGTCGACTCTGCAAAATTTGTAACCATGATTTACAGGAGCAGGTTTAAAAGTTATTGTAACCGGATTCCCGGTATGTAACCCTTTTCCGGTAAGGCTTATCTCTTTCGCAAGCGTCCTCTGTTTTTCACTCATCAACTTCAGTTATTAATTAAAATTCCGGGTACAAAAAAATAAAAAAAAATCGAACAATCCAGAAAATTCTCTCTTAACTGGATTTATTACAATTTTTCAATCACAATAAACAGGTAAATTTACGTCTTTTTCAGTGATTCTATCTCTTTTCCCAGAGTATCAACTTTTGTCTTAAGTTCCGGTAAGTTTTTAAAGATAATTGAAGATTTTAAGAATTTCTTCAAATCGATTGCCGGTGAACCTATAACTATTGTGTTTTCTTCTTTAATACCACTAAGCAGACCTGCCTGTGCTCCTATTTTGGTGCCATTTGCAATTTTAATATGACCTGCAAGTCCAACCTGACCTCCAAACATACAATTCTTTCCAATTTTAGTAGATCCGGAAATCCCTGTCTGTGCAGCCATAACAGTGTTCTCTCCCACCTCAACGTTATGACCAATCTGAATCAGATTATCAAGTTTAACTCCTTTCCGTATAATGGTTGACCCCATTGTTGCCCTGTCGATGGTAACATTGGCTCCAATTTCAACATGATCTTCTAAAACAACATTTCCCAACTGTGGAATTTTCATGTACTCGCTATCTGACCGCGGGGCGAATCCGAATCCGTCGCTGCCAATTACCGTTCCGGCATGAATGATACAGCCTTCTCCAAGAACACAATCATGATAAATAGTTACTCCTGGATTGATTATACAATTATTACCAAGTCTGGTATTGTCGCCGATATACACATAAGGATAAACTGAACAATTGTCCCCGATAATGCAATTCTCACCAATATATGCATATGGTCCGATATAGACATCCGATCCTGTTTTTGCAGTAGGCTCAATTACTGCAGACTTGTGTACTCCTTGTTTTCGTGGTCGTGCCTGATCTACCAAACGAAGCAGTGAAGCAAAAGCTTCATAGGCATCTGCAACTTTTATCAGAGTGGCACCTATATGGGCTGAAGGTACAAAGGTTTTGTTTACCAATACTATAGAAGATTTTGTGGTATATATATAATGTTCATATTTCGGATTTGCCAGAAATGACAAAGCTCCCGCTTGCCCTTCTTCAATTTTTGTAATTGTATTAACTTTGATTTCAGGGTCACCTTCTATTTCACCCTTTAAAAAGCCTGCTATAGTTGCGGCATTAAATTCCATTTTATTCTGTATTTAGTTATCTGCATTCTTTAGGATAGCAGAGAAAGTATTTCGTTATTCTCTCATATAGGAACCTGTGATCGAACATATCTGAAACAGCTGATATATCGGCTGTTACTCCGCTTTTGAGTAATATTTTCACCTCAGTGGCATCAGGTGTATAAGCCAAATTGAAAATGCTATTCGTAAAAACATAATAATCTGCCAGTTCCGGTCTGATTTTCAGCAAATTCACAGCAAGGACTCTCAACTCCGATACCCGGCTATCAGGAAAAGGATCATTCTGCAACTCAATAGCAAAAAGATCACGCCGAAGGAGCCTGCCTGACAAATCCGATAGCGCCTTGTCTGAGTCATCAGCCCAGTATTTTGCAGAAATCAGTATATCAGTATCGTCGAGACGCGTAAAATTTGATGCTATCAATCCAGGTGTGAAGTTACCTTCTGATGTAAGATCCTCACGACATATCTTGTTATACAGGAAAAATCTGAGCGCGGGAGTTGCATAAAGGTCAACACCTTTATTAGCAAGTTCTTTGGCACGTTTAAGAACTTTAACAAGAAGGCTTTCAGATGAAAGTACTGTCTTATGCATATAAACCTGCCAGTACATCAGTCTTCTGGCAATTAAAAATTTCTCAAGGGAGTAAATTCCTTTTTCATCAATCACAAGCCTGTCGTCAACTACATTCAGCATCCTGATAATCCTCTCCGATCCGACAGAACCCTCAATAACTCCTGTGAAAAAACTATCCCTTCTTAGATAATCAAGCCTGTCCATATCCATCTGTCCCGATATCAATTCATGGAAAAACTTTCTTGGATATGTCCCTGTGAAGATTTCAATTGCGAGATCAAGCTTGCCTTTAAACGTCTCATTCAGTTTACTCATAAGAAGAAGAGAAAGGTCTTCATGAGTTATATCGCTTATGATTGAGGTTTCGAGAGCATGTGAAAAAGGTCCGTGTCCGGCATCGTGAAGAAGAATTGCTATGCAGGTGGCCTCTTCCTCCTCAGGTGATATTGTGACTCCTTTGCTTCGTAAAGTTGTGATAGCCATGTCCATCAGATGCAGAGCTCCCAGTCCATGCTGAAACCGGCTGTGATTTGCGCCCGGATATACAAAGCTCGTCAGACCCAGTTGTTTTATATTTCTTAACCGCTGGAACCATGGATGTTCAATTAAGTCGAATACAAAATCGCCGGGGATGCTTATAAAGCCGTAAACCGGATCATTTATTATTTTACGTTTATTTGTCAGATAAACCATCTTAAAATTTTTACCTACAAAAATAGGAATTAGTTTTACAATGTAATAATCCGGCTAAATCATCTGTAATTTTCAGGATAAAGAAAGTTCATAATTGGAAACGGGATGTTCGGACTGCTCGGACAAAGGAAGTGCAAAACCTCAAGACAGCTAATGAAGTTAGTAAGACAGGCAGATGACCAGACTTCGAGACTGCCCGAAGGGCTATTCAAACGGATTCTCCCTGCTGAAGTCGGGTATGTAATTCTGATAACTATCCATATCCTGAACCCAGCCATTCCTGAATCCCAGATATTCCATTTCCTCAACAACTGATTCGTATTCAGCCTTATATAGGGTTCGGTTCAGTAATGGATGATTTCTGACAAGTGATGTTGGATGATATTGCGACATAAGTGAAAGATGCACGCCTGTCGACAACTCCTCCGCAATTGACCTTAATATCTTTTTACTTTCATCAGCATGGCCCGGTAAAACCAGATGCCTGATCAGCATACCATTTTCTGCATTTCCATCTTCGTCAAGCCTGAGCGTTGATCCTTTTTGATAATACATCTCTTTAATGGCTTTAAGAGCAACATCCGGATAATCCGAAGCATCGGAAAACTCAGAGGCAAGTTCCTGAGTAATATACTTATAATCAGGAAGATATACATCAATTAACCCAGACAGGTTTTTTAATGTTTCAACTTTGTCGTAACTATTTGTATTATATACTGTAACCGGATGATATCCCAATGTATTCAACTCTCTGATTATTGCCTTTACCTGGGGAACCATATGAGAAGGAGAAACAAACCCAACAGCTTTAATCCCTTTCGAAAGTATGCCTGTAATCTGATGAAGCAGTGAGTTCATATCAAATCCGGAATTTCTAATTAAATTGTCATTCTGGCTGATCTCATGATTCTGGCAATAAATACAATGAAGATTACATCCTGCAAAAAAAATATTACAGATGCCATCGGCTCCGCTAATAACAGGTTCCTCGCCCCTGTGAACACATACAGTAGCAATGTTCAATCCTGCGTTCATTCCGCAATACCCTGTTCCAGTCTCAATTCTGTTAACCCTGCACTCTCTGGGACATAAGGTGCAATTCTCAAGAATAAGCCTGTCATTTTTATCGAATAAATCCGTCTCTTTCACAATGTTCGCTGATAAATTTTTTATAAACCGCAAATATCGAAATGATTATCGATTATTATGCTACGTCTTTGAACCACAAGCAGAATACTTCAATTTTAATAATAAATACTTTGGTTAATTAATATTAATATTTACCTTTGCAAGCGAATTGTGTGGTATTTGAGATCTAGGGGACCAAAGTCCCCTATTTTGTTACCGGTTTTTGAAAATGATTGATAAACAGAACATACAGGGAATAGTTGAAGAGTTTATAAAGGAAAACGGGCTCTTTCTTGTAGCTGTTAAAGTAAGCGGGGCGAACAGAATTACTGTACTCGCTGACAAAAATGAAGGTATTACAATTGATGAATGTGCTGCATTGCACAGACATATTGTGAACAGTCTCGACCGCGACAAAGAGGATTTTGAACTGCAGGTATCATCACCGGGACTTGATTTACCTTTCGGAGTTATAGAACAATACTATAAAAATGAAGGTAAAAAAGTAGAAGTAATTGACAATGAAGGATCAAAATTTGCCGGGATATTAAAAAACGTTAATACCGGCGGATTTGAACTTGAAACTGAAGTTAAAGTTAAAGGGAAATCGAAAGAAGTAAAAGACGTTTCTTTCAATTTCGAACAGATAAAATCGACAAGAGTTATTTTGACAATTAAATAATAATAAAAGGTTTACGCCAAATGGAAAGTATTAATTTGATCGACACCTTTTCCGAATTTAAGGAGCTGAAAAATATTGACCGCCCTACAATGATGAGCGTTCTTGAAGATGTATTCAGGAGTATGCTTGCAAAAAAGTATGGCTCAGCAGACAATTTTGACATTATCGTCAATATCGATAAAGGTGACTTCGAAATATGGAGAAACAGGGTTGTTGTGGAAGACAAAGAGTTAACTGATCCTGTCATCCAGATCCCTCTTTCAAAAGCAAAAGAAATTGATGAAGATTATGAGGTTGGCGAAGAGGTCTCAGATGAAGTAAAATTTTTGGACTTCGGAAGAAGGGCAATATTATCGTTAAGGCAAAACCTTACGGCCAGGATTCTCGATCTTGAGAAGAATAATATTTATATCAAGTATAAAGACAGAATCGGTGAAATTGTTACCGGGGAAGTTTACCAGGTATGGAAAAGAGAAATCCTGGTTCTCGATGATGACGGGAATGAACTTATTCTTCCTAAAAGCGAACAGATTTCCTCTGATCATTTCCGGAAAGGCGATGCCATAAGAGCTGTTGTGATCAAGGTAGAGATGAGAAATAATACTCCGTTTATTATTCTCAGCCGTACTTCACCCGTCTTCCTGGAGAGATTATTTGAACTTGAGGTACCTGAGATTTTTGATGGTCTTATTACCATTAAAAAGATTGTAAGGGTTCCCGGAGAACGTGCAAAAGTAGCAGTTGAGTCATACGATGAAAGAATTGATCCGGTAGGGGCATGCGTTGGTATGAAAGGTTCAAGGATTCATGGCATTGTAAGAGAATTGAGAAATGAAAACATTGACGTAATCAATTTTACATCAAATAATCAACTTTTTATTCAAAGAGCGCTCAGCCCGGCCAAGATTACCTCAATAAAACTTGTTGAAGAGACAAAAAGGGCATCGATATACCTTAAACCAAATGAAGTGTCTCTGGCAATCGGAAAAGGAGGTCTCAACATAAAACTTGCCAGTCAGCTCACGGGTTACGAGATCGATGTTTACAGGGAGCCGGGTGGAGAAGATGAGGAAGATGTAAATCTTGAGGAATTTGTTGATGAAATTGAAGATTGGGTTATTGAAGAACTTAAAGCTATAGGTTGCGATACCGCAAGAAGCGTTCTGAATCTTTCAATCAGTGATCTTGTAAAAAGAACTGATCTTGAAGAGGAGACTGTTAAAGAAGTTGTTAACATTCTAAGAGCTGAATTTGAATAATATTTAAATATTAACCATTAATAATCAGGTTGTTTTTAAGGTTTTAATAAAGGCACGGCACGTTTATGACAGAGGATATTAAGGTTACACGATTAAGTAAAGCAGCCCGCGAGTTCAATGTGGGAATCTCCACTATTGTGGAATTTCTGCATAAGAAAGGGTTCGATCTTGATCCCAACCCAAATACGAAACTTCCGCGTGAAGCATATATTTTACTTGTAAAAGAATATAGTACGGATATTAGTGTAAAAAAAGAGTCTGAAAAGCTGATACTGAAAGATCTTCACAGGAAAAAGGAATCAGTATCAATTAATGATTTTTCAGAAAAATCTGAATCGGAAGATATTGAAAAGGATGAAGACTTACTTGTTAAAGATTCTTCCGGACTTAAGACTACTGTCGATATTAAAACAGAAATTAAGAAACCTGATATTAAGCTTGTTGGTAAGATTGACCTCGAAAAGACATTAAAACCAAAGGTTGAAAAACAGCCTGCCCCGAAAGCAGAACCCGGGAAGAAGCCTGTCGAAAAGCCAGTTGAAGCTGAAAAAGCTGAAAAGATAAAAGCTGAACCTGAAAAGGAAATTCCGGTTATTCAAGCTCCTGTTGAAGAAAAGAAAACAAAGTCAAATATTGATATTCGGATTGTTGGCAAAATTGACCTTGATACTGTTGCTAAGGACACTAAGCATGCAAGGAAAGACGAGCCGAAAGAGAAACCGAAGGAAAAACATATAGAAGTTCAGAAAGAAAAAGGCAAAGAGAAAGATATCCCAAAACAGGAAGTGAAGAAGGAAGCTCCGGCAAAAACAGAAACTGAAATTGTACCTGAAATAATCCCTGAACCAGTTGAAGAAAAGCTTCTTATCGAAGACATTGTTGGAGGCATACTCGTTCCTGATAAAGAAGAAGATGTTATAGCACTTTACAAAACCGACTTTAAAAAACTTGCCGGACCAAGAGTGGTAGGCAGAATTGATCTTCCCGTAGAAGAGAAAAAGAAATCAACTCCTTTCCAGCCTGTCAGGGTTAGCGGAGATTCTGATTTCAGAAGAAAGAAGAGAAGAAAAAGAATACTTAAAGAGAAAGAGAATACCCCCGTTGTAAAACCTGTAACAACTGAAAAGAAAGATAAACCGGGAGCTAAAAAGATCTTGAAAAAAAGACCTGTAAGAGCCGAGGTTAATGAAGAAGAAGTTCAAAAGCAGATAAAAGAAACGCTTGCCCGGCTTACCACAAAGGGGAAATCAAAAGGTTCACGTTACAGACGGGAAAAAAGAGAAGCCGTCAGTCAAAAGCATCAGGAGGTTGTTGACAAACTGGAACTTGATAAGAATA
Source organism: Bacteroidales bacterium (assembly GCA_025358455.1). Taxonomy (GTDB): domain Bacteria; phylum Bacteroidota; class Bacteroidia; order Bacteroidales; family VadinHA17; genus LD21. The sequence goes on along the minus strand of JANYJP010000125.1, from coordinate 27,970 downwards.
TTCTAAAAGTAACTGAGTTTGTGTCAGTTAATGAACTTGCAACTATGATGAATGTTGCGGTTACAGAGATTATTTCCACATGTATGAATCTTGGGCTGTTTGTTTCCATCAACCAGAGGCTTGATGCTGAAACAATGGCTCTGCTGGCCGATGAATTTGGCTTCAAGGTTGAATTTGTCAGTGCAGAATTGCAGGAAGCAGTAAGAGAAGAGGAAGATAAAGAGGAAGATCTTAAACCAAGACCCCCTATAGTTACAGTTATGGGGCATGTGGATCATGGTAAAACAAAACTGCTTGACTATATCCGTAATACAAACGTTATTGCCGGTGAGGCAGGAGGAATAACCCAGCACATTGGTGCCTATGGAGTTATCCTTGCTGACGGTCGCCAGATTACTTTCCTCGACACTCCCGGTCATGAAGCTTTTACAGCAATGCGTGCACGCGGAGCACAGATCACTGATATTGCAATCATAGTTGTTGCCGCAGATGATGGGGTTATGCCTCAGACAAAAGAAGCTATCAATCATGCTTCGGCAGCAGGAGTACCAATAATATTCGCTATAAACAAAATTGATAAACCAACTTCAAATCCCGATAAGATAAAAGAGGCGCTTGCTACCATGAATTACCTTGTTGAGGATTGGGGTGGAAAATATCAGTCACAGGAAATATCAGCAAAGAGCGGACTCAACATTGATGTTCTGCTTGATAAGATTCTTCTTGAAGCTGAGATGCTTGAACTCAAAGCCAACCCCGATAAACCCGCAATTGGAACAGTAATTGAATCTTCTCTTGATAAAGGACGCGGATTTACTGCTACTGTTCTTGTAAAGGCCGGAACTCTGAGGATTGGTGATGTTATGCTGGCAGGAGCTTGTTTCGGGCATATTAAAGCCATGTATAACGAACGCGGAAACAGAGTTGAAGAAGTTGGCCCGGCTACTCCTACACTTATCTTAGGTCTGAACGGAGCGCCTCAGGCAGGTGATAAGTTTAACGTGATGGATAGTGACAGGGAAGCAAAAGATATTGCAACAAAAAGGGCTCAGCTCCAGAGGGAACAGGGTCTCCGTACTCAGAAACATATAACTCTCGATGAGATAGGACGAAGAATCGCTATTGGCAACTTCCAGGAACTTAATATTATTGTTAAAGGTGATGTTGATGGTTCTGTTGAAGCTTTGAGCGACTCCCTCATCAAACTGTCAACTCCTGAGATACAGCTTAATATCATTCATAAGGCAGTCGGACAAATATCTGAATCAGACGTTCTTCTGGCCGCAGCTTCCAATGCTATTATTGTAGGGTTCCAGGTAAGACCTTCAGTAAGTGCAAGAAGACTTGCTGAAAAGGAAGAGATTGATGTAAGACTCTATTCAATTATTTATAATGCCATAGAGGAAATAAAATCTGCAATGGAAGGTATGCTTATGCCTGAAGTGAGGGAAGAAATTGTCGCAGCACTTGAAATACGAGAGGTTTTCAATGTCACAAAAGTCGGAACAGTTGCAGGCTGTTATGTAAAAGAGGGCAAAATTACCAGAAATACCAGGGTAAGGATAATTCGCGATGGTATAGTAATTTATACCGGTGAACTTGGATCACTCAAACGCTTTAAGGATGATGTGAAAGAAGTTGTTGGCGGGTACGAATGCGGACTTAACATCCATAATTTCAACGACATAAAGATGGGCGATGTTGTCGAAGGTTACCGTGAGTTTGAAGTCAAAAAGACACTATAAAAAATATCCGCAATCAGGTAAGATCCTGAATTGCGGATAAAAATATCTTTCTAAATATCTCTGAAGATTCGGACTATAGCATCGCGGAATATTTCTCTGCTGTAAGCAGGTCATTAATCTCTGAAGGATTATTTATTTTTATCTTAACCATCCATCCCTTTCCATAAGGATCCTTATTTACAACGTCAGGTGACTCTTCAAGAGCCGGATTAACCTCAAGGATCTCCCCGGTAACCGGCATAAACATGTCTGAAACCGTTTTTACAGCCTCAATAGTACCGAAAACCTCTTCTTTTGCAAGAGTTTCTCCAAGGGTTTCAATTTCAATAAATACTATGTCACCTAATTCTCCCTGTGCAAAATCAGTAACGCCGACATAACCTGTATTTCCTTCAACGCGAAGCCATTCATGGTCCTTGGTGTATAATAAATTTCCGGGAACGTTCATATCTGATAAGGTTTTAGATTATAATTCAATTAACTTTTTGCCTGTTGATAGTCAGCCAAAAATAGAGATTTTTTTAGTTTTTCAAGATGATTAATGTCTTTTTTTAAAAACAGCTGCTGAAAGTGGTTCAAGAGTGATAGCTAAACCCCTCCCGGTAGCTTTAATTGAATTACCTTCCGGCGCCAGAATATCAGTATATGTACCCTTACTTAGTACCGGCACATTGATTGACTGTATTTTACCTGATCTGTTGAAAACTACCGCAATTTCTTCGTCCCCTTTTCTCCTGCTGTAGGCAAGTATCATTTTTTCATTATCGGCAACAGTAAAAGTAAGATCACCATAAACTAAAACGGGATTTTCCTTCCTCATATTAATCAGTTTCTTATAGAACGACCTTAAAACAGTATCGACCTTAACCACATCAACAGGACGTTTCCTGGCAGGGTCAAAATTTGCAGTTTCATTTTCATAAATAATATCTTCCCACACAACCGGTTTACGGCAGTCAGGGTCGTCTGCTCCCCACATACCTGATTCATCTCCATTCCAGATATGAGGAGCGCCCATAAATGTATACTGATGAATCAGAAGCAGTATCTGTTCTTTTCTTGTTAATTCATCGGGTTTATTAATCTTATAATCAGGATTATCCGATGGTTTGGCATTATACTTATCCATCGTTTTATTGAAAAGCGATGTTGAAAGCCTCGGGGAATCATGTGTAGCTGCAACATTCATCATCGCCTGCAGATTAGAAGTATCAATTCCGTTATCAATCCTTTCAATCTCACTTACAAATTCAGTCGGGTTTAGTACTGGTTCAGCCTGTCCAAAGAAGCCTCTGGCTACCCTGAACCATCTGTAATTCATTACAGCATCAAACTGATCGCCTGTAAGATAAGTTTTCGGATTAAGTGTTTTATCAGGCCACTCAAGCCACCATATTTCACCAACCAGGTAAGCTTCAGGATTTACAGATCTGACTACTTTCCTGTACTCACGCCAGAACCCCATAGGAATTTCACCTGCAACATCAAGTCTGAAACCGTCTACTCCATCATCCGGGTTACCGTCATTATCCGGATCGAGCCATCTCTTTGTAACATCAAAAATATGGTTCTTTAATGATTCGGAATGAAGATTACCTTCGAATGGCATTATTTTATTAGTCGGAGGTATAATATCCTTTCTAAATACAGGCATATAAGGATTATTTCCACCCCATCCTTCGTATTTAAATTCATCAGCAGGAGTTTTCGGATCGTCGGATTGAATAATATTATACCAGTCCGCAAATTTCGAGCTCGTCCCATTCTTTCTTACATCATTCAATGCCCAGAAATCTTTTCCCGTGTGATTCCATGAAAAATCCAGTATAACATGAATACCTCTCTTATGACATTCAGCGATAACTTTCAGAAACATCTTATCTGCTTCAGTCCATTTCCATGTGGCCGGATCATCGTGTGTTTCAAGACTCATAATTAAAGCATCTCCCTTCGGATCCGGTCCAAAGTTCCTGTCAATATGAGTATAATTCCTTGCATCGTATTTATGAAGTGATGGCGAATCATTAAGCGGATTAAAATAGATCGCTGTAATTCCAAGTTCCTGCAAATAATCAATCTTGTCAAGGACTCCCTGGAGATCTCCGCCATAACGCCGGGTTTGAATTTTAGAATAGAATCCTTTAGCTTTAACACTGTCGAGCCATGGTTCATGATCGTACCAGTCGTGACCCCAGGGTGTTATTTTCCATCCCTTTGGAAGCGATCCCGGATAACCTCCGGCCATATCAACGGGTGCAGGGTCATTGTTTGGATCACCATTTCTGAACCGCTCCACAAATATCTGATACCAGATTGCTTCTTTTGCCCACTTGGGCACAGAAGACAGAGATTCGTCAGCTTTAATAGTATTTTTGTTTTGCATCTGTCCGCATCCAACAAAGAGAAATCCAATTACATTCGTTAGTAAGAATATGCGATTAATTGAACGCATTAAATTCACTTTTGTCTTTTATCTTACAAATACTTTGTATCCCCACGGTTCAAGTCTGAGAGAGTCGGCAAGCGGAACAGTCGTTTTCTGGTTTGCAAAATAGTCGGTATACTCACCTTTAAATTCAGTAAGTGAAGGTTTTATAGATACAGCCTTTTTGCTGAGATTAAGGAAAACCAAAACATTGTTTCCTCCTTTTACGCGTGAAAAGCAGAATACTTTATTATCCTTGCTTGTCTTAATCATTTCCATTTTCGCACCGAATTCTCCATTAGAAAGTGCAAAATTTGATTTTTTCAGTCTTATAAGATCTTTATAGAATCCGGTTAACCTGCAGGTATCCCATGATATAGTATCCCTTTCAAAGAATCTGAGGCTTTTAGCCAGACATACCTCCTGTCCGTTGTAAAGCAGTGGAACACCCTGAGTTGTAAATGTAAATACTGCAAATGGCATCTGAGCCGCCCCCATCCTGGAGTTGATTGTTCCATTCCATGAGTTTTCATCATGATTATCAATAAATACCATCCTGTAAACATTTTGCGGGAATACCAATGTTTCTTTTAAGTAATATTTATTCAGACTCTTCACGCTGTCTTTTCCCTGCGCGATATTATTCATAAGATGATGCAATTCCCATGCATAACTCATATCGAAACCATTTTTCAGAAATTCATGCAGTCCCTCATTTTCAGCTAACATGAAAACTGGTCTGGTCTTGTTCAGCTCCTCTCTTACCTTTACCCAGAAGTCAACAGGAGTCTTCTCCGGATAATCTACTCTGAATCCATCAACACCCAGATCTACCCAGAATTTAAGCGAATTAAGCATATAATCCTGCAATTCTTTTTTTGACCAGTCAAATTGTATCACATCGGTCCAGTCAAAGCCTTTTGGAGGACCAAAACTACCTGTAGAATCTTTCATATACCATTCGGGATGTTCAACAGTAAGCTGATTGTCCCATGAGGAATGATTAGGAACCCAGTCCATAATAACATGAAAACCCATTTCATGTGCCTTTGCTACAAGATCTTTAAAATCATCCAGATTACCGAATTCAGGATTTACATTTCTATAATCCTTAACTGAATAATAGCTTCCCAGAGGTTCCTTCCTGTTTTTTATCCCGATAGGGTTTATCGGCATCAGCCATAAGATGTCAACACCCAGGTCCTTAAGTCTCGGAAGATGTTTTGCTAACGCGTTGAATGTACCCTCGGGAGTGAATTGCCGGATATTTACCTCATATACTACGGCATTCTTTGACCATTCGGGGTGAACCACTTCTGAAACAAAAGGTTTCGGAGCCTCCTTTTTTCCCTGGCCTGAACAGCCAAGTACCGCCAAAATTATTGCCAGTAAGAGTGTTAGTAAAATTAGAGGTAGTCTTTCCATAATTTCCATTATTAGGTTATGATTTCCTGATTCGTGTTAATTTATTAAGAGCTTTTCTCAAATAGTTTTCATTTTAAACTCACCGGTCCCTTTTATCAAATTACTTTTGCCGGATATTATCAATTGTAAAGATTTGTCTGAAAGGTTACTGATTACTATTTCATCTTTTGTAACTTTTACTTCAAACAAAACTCCCCTGAACCTGGCATGAAATGAGTATGATTTCCATTTGGCAGGAATAATCGGATCCAATTTGATTGATCCCTCTTCAATCCTCATTCGGCCAAATCCTTCAACAATAGCAAGCCACGTACCTGCCATACTTGTAATGTGCAATCCATCAGAGACTTCATTGTTATAATCATCGAGGTCCAATCTGGCTGCACGCTGATATAATTCATACGCTTTATCAATTTTGTCAATCCTGGAGGCCAGTATTGAATGTATACAGGCTGATAATGAAGATTCATGTACGCACATTGGCTCGTAGAAATCAAAATTTCGCCTTATTGTATCAGTATCGAACTTATCTTCAAAAAAATACAATCCCTGAAGTACATCAGCCTGCTTTATAAAACATGATCGTAGTATTCTGTCCCATGACCAGTGCTGATTAATAGGCCTCTCAGCGGGTGGAATATTTACGGCAGGCATTAATTCCTTATCAAGAAACCCATCCTGCTGCAGGTATACTTTGCGCTGCTTATCCTCAGGCATGTAAAGATCTTTAATAAGCTCTTTCCATCTTTTAGTTTCAACAGAGTAATTAAAATTTGTTATTTTGAAAAGGTCTTTTAACTTTTGGTCATTTCCCTTTTCCAGATTCTGTATATTTTCAAGAGTAAATGATAATGTCCAGACAGCTAATGTATTGGTATACCAGTTATTATTGACATTATTCTCATATTCATTAGGACCTGTAACACCCAGTATCACATATTTTTTAAGGTTTTCTGAAAATGTTGCTCTCTGGCTCCAGAAACGCGATATACCAATAAGAACCTCAAGCCCATAATCTGACATATAATCCTTATCGCCGGTGTGCCTGATATAATTATAGATTGCATATGCAATTGCTCCGTTACGGTGTATTTCTTCAAAAGTGATTTCCCACTCATTATGACACTCCTCTCCATTCATAGTCACCATAGGATAAAGAGCAGCTCCGTTTTTAAAGCCAAGTTTTTCTGCATTGGCAATGCTTTTTTCAAGGTGCTTGTACCTGTAGAGTAAAAGATTTCTCCCAACTTTCTGATCTGCCGTCTTTAAGAAAAACGTAAGTGCAAACGCTTCAGTATCCCAATATGTGCTTCCTCCATATTTTTCACCCGTAAATCCTTTAGGCCCGATGTTAAGCCGTTCATCCTTACCTGTATATGTCTGATTAAGTTGAAATATATTATACCTTATAGCCTGCTGATCTGAAAGATTACCCTCGATTACAATATCTGAACAGGCCCATATCTTATCCCACTCTTTAGTATGATCGAGAAACAGTTTCTTATATCCTTTTGCTTTTGCTTCTTTAAGACGAACATTCGTAACTTCAGTTAACTCCTCCCTGTGATTATTCAGAGAAGACTGAACTGAAACATATTTAATCAGCGACCATTCTTCTCCGGGATTTACTTTAACAGTGAATGAGTTAGCAACATATTTTTCACGACCTGTGATTTCAGGATTTACCCTGATCTCTTTCCCGTTTTTAAATATATCATAGCACATACCGGTTGAAACATGAAAATCAGTTTTCATGGTTCTGGAAACAAGAATTCCGCTACCTGCAGTCACTTCCCTTTTGACCTCCTTCCAGAACTTTTTGCCGTAGTTTGTGTCCTGGTTTCTTACATCAGAATCAAGAAAAACAGAATATCCGAATTCGCCTTTGAAATCTATTGATTTGATATCGTATTTAATAAGACCAAGATCAGGTTCTGACATACTCAGAAACCTCCGTGCATTCACTTCAAGAGTTTTATTCCCTGATACTAAAACCATGAAACTTCTTTCAAGGTAGCCCTGTTTCATATTAAGTGTACGACGGAATGATTTTATTTTGGCTGTTGCCAGATCCAAGGGCTTACCATCAATTACTATATCAATTCCTATCCAGTTCGGGGCATTGAGAACTTTTGCAAAATATTCGGGGTAGCCGTTTTTCCACCAGCCGACACGCGTTTTATCAGGGTAATAAACTCCGGCTATATAGGTCCCCTGATGGCTGTCGCCTGAGTAATGCTCCTCAAAGTTAGCCCTTTGTCCCATGTAACCATTTGCGATAGAAAAGATGCTTTCTGAGGCCTTGTTCATCTCAGGAAGAAATCCATCTTCGATAATCATCCATTCGTCCTCTTTGTAATAGCTGTTCATTTCTGAAAATCTTTCTCCAGACTTTTTAATTTTTCAAGATTCATATTCTTTATTCCCGGAATAACATAATTGGCCCTGGTAAGAACATCGGGTGAACCCACTCCAATACATTTCATACCTGCATTAAGCGCAGCCTGTACCCCTGCAATTGCATCTTCGAAAACAACACAATACCCGGGATCCACATGAAGCATTGAAGCAGCCTTGATAAAGACTTCCGGATCAGGCTTTGCTTTGCTTACCAAATTCCCGTCAGAAACAGCATCAAATAAATCTTTAATTCCAACCCTCTCAAGTATCAAAGGAGTATTTTTACTTGCAGAGCCAATAGCCACTTTTATTCCATAGTCCCTAAGCTCAGTAATAAATTCCTTACACCCCGGAAGGATCTCATCCGAAGTCATCTTTTTTATATAATCATTATACCAGTTGTTCTTAATGGTCGCATACTCGAGTTTAAGATCATTGTTCAGTTTTTTGTTTCCGATCTTAAGTATTATCTCTAACGAATCCATACGGCTTACACCTTTCAGCCGTTCATTATCTTCTTCAGTGAAGTTTATTCCAAGTTGGCTGGTAAGTTTCTTCCAGGCCATAAAATGGTATTTGGCTGTATCTACAATAACACCATCAAGGTCAAAAATACAAGCTTTGGTATGCATAAGTGAGTTTATAATTTAACCTCATCAACATCATTAACAAAAAGTATTAGTACGGCGGCAATAAACATTGAAATTCCTCCGATTACCAGGGCATAAATACTTTCTCCTTTGAAAAGATCTTTTATGAGAAAACCAAGGATACTTGCTGCCAGTATCTGAGGTATTACAATAAAAAAATTAAAAATCCCCATATATGTACCCATCTTCCGGGCCGGCAGTGATCCTGTAAGAATTGCATATGGCATTGCAAGAATACTGGCCCATGCAAGACCAACTCCAAGCATTGATATTATCAGCATTTCGGGGCTATGGAACAGGATAATTGATATAAGTCCCAGCCCCCCTGCAACAAGACATATTGCATGGGTAATACGTCTGTTGGTAATCTTTGCCAAACGGGGAAGAAGGAAAGCAACCAGAGCAGCAAATCCATTATATACCCCAAACAGTATACCCACCCAGTTTGCTCCCTGATTATAAAGTTCACTTGCCGGATCCCTGGTTCCGTATATTTGGCTCGTAACTGCTGATGTTGTATATATCCACATTGAAAACAACGCGAACCATGAAAAGAACTGTACAATAGCCAGCTGACCCATTGTTTTTGGCATCATAAAAAGATCCCTGAGCACAATAACCAACCCGCCTTTTGTTTTTCCTCCGGATATCAGCGATCCGGTGAGTATCTGAATTAATCCGAAGACGCCTACTCCAAAAGACAGAATATATAATTGTTTTTCAAGAGAATAATAATAAATAATGAAGCTTAAACCCAGGCCCGCGATTACCCAGTAGAGACCTCTCATGAGGAATGCTCCGCTTCCAAGTTTCTTAACAGAATCCAAATCTTCCTCTTCTACATGCTTTTCCACTTCTGAAAACTGACTCAACTCCTCGGGTGAATATTCTTTCGTCTTTAAAACAGTCCAGATTATAGCTGAGATGAACACTGCTCCCCCAATATAAAATGACAGTTTAACTGATAAAGGAATCTGCCCTGCAGGCGCAGTATTCTGTACATGAAACCAGTTGGTGAGGACATAAGGTAACACAGAAGCTATTACGGCACCGGTTCCAATAAAAAAACTCTGCGTCGCAAAACCAGTGGTTCGCTGTTCGGATGGCAACATATCACCAACAAATGCCCTGAAAGGTTCCATCGAGATATTGATTGATGCATCCATAATCCAGAGCATTCCAGCTGCCATCCAGAGTACCGGAGAGTTAGGCATTATGATTAATGCCAGCGATGCCAGGATTGCCCCTGTAAGAAAATATGGACGTCTGCGTCCAAGCCTGTTCCATGTATTATCACTTAAATGTCCAATAATCGGTTGGATAATAAGTCCGGTTACGGGAGCAGCTATCCATAATATCGGAATATTTTCCACCTTTGCCCCGAGAGTTTCAAAAATCCGGCTGATATTTGCATTCTGGAGAGCAAAGCCAAATTGAATCCCCAGAAAGCCAAAACTCATATTCCATACCTGCCAGAAGGCTAAACGCGGCTTTGATTTTTTCATTTACGGTTGATATTAGTATTGAACTTAAAATTCCTCAGGTTTCTATTCAAAAATAGAGAAAATGGTTCAATAAATGCAGTTCATATGTGAAATATTTTAATGCATATTTGCTGATTTTCAGACAGAAAGAGTGTACTGTCTATGTTTCAATCGTTTTCTGGAAAAGATAAAAATAAATAATCAGGCAGGATATACTATTGTACCAAAGTAAATTTGAGGCTGAATCCGAAATTGGTGTTAGAAGTCGGAAAAGTATTGGCAACAAACGGATTATTTACTGTACGGTCGGCAAAGATCTGAAGATTAAACCTGTCGCTCAGAACATAATCGGCAGTTGTACCTATTGTAAAGACTTTCTGTCCAACGACGGGCTGGTTAACATCTTCAACAAGTTTTCGTGCAAGGGTTTTATTATCACGAATTGAAAAGTCAAGTCGCAGATTCAGATCACTTTTCAGAGCTCTCTGACCTCCCCCATTTGTTTTCAGAATAATCTGCACGTTATCAAATCTGTAACCCGCTCCGAAAATAAGCTCATTAATTCTTGCATCAGCAATCTGGTTACTTGTCAGATTAAGGGAAACGGTACGTGATTTTCTCCATTCAAACCTGGTAGTAAGGCTGTTCTTCCAGTTCATGTCAATATTTATAAGTGGACTGAACTGTTCACTAATGGTAACAACATTAATTTCATACTGTTGTATATAATTATCATGGAGGTCCCTTATACTATTTATTCCACTGGTCCCCGGAACATAATTCAGGTTTGTTATATAGGAACCTACCTGATAAGTACTTCTATACTGATGGGTTAAGTTTACAGATCGGAATATCCGCTGAATAAAAGCAAACTTCGACAGTCCGTCAAAAGTAATTCTCCAGTTTGGCATCATTTTCAAAGCTGAAGGAAAAGGAGCAAGACCAACATTCTTTGGATTTGTCCTGGTATAAGCTGCAAGGAATGCGGGTATTAACACCTCACTCGAGGTCTGCCCATATCCGCTTTTATATAATCCCTCAATTTGATTACCCGTTAATGGATCAATGTCAGGGTTATATCGGGGATCAATCTTCAGTCGCTCTGTAGCTCTCCTTTCTGAGATTATGATTGTATTATTTTTAAAAGCTTCAAATGTGGGGGACACATAATCGTTTTTTCCGGATATCTTTTCAAATGCCGTGCCCCAGGAAATAACAGAAATTGAAAAATTACCGGATATAACGCTATTACGTGTGCTATCGGGGAAGTTTCCGTTATAATCAGCAATATAATAGGAACTTACATTCTCTAAAAACCTTCTTTCAGCATTTACGTCAATCCTTAAACCAGGGAATGGTTCAATAAGACTACGTGCTGAAATATCAACTTTATTGTTGTATGATGCAGGAGTATTTAGTAAAGTATCCTTTGAAAGCCATCCTTTTGTTACTGCTTTATCAAAGAAGTTCCTATCGCTGTATCCCATTATAAATGGCCAACCCGGAGCCAGAGCATTATTATAATCTGACATCCCGAGAAACCTGGTCTCAGGCAAATAGCCAGGTAGAAATTGACCCTGAGCTGAGGTATAGGTCAGGCTTAGCGATCTTACTCCCATAACAGCTCTTACCAGGTATTCCCCTGTAACAATAAAAGGATTACGGGATTTTTTAATCTTACCTTCAACAGCCACCCTGGCTCCATCTACCTGTTCATCGGCAGTAAAATTAACCCTGTTCTCACTGATTATTTCCATTTTGCCTTTTACCTCTACCCCATTTTTATCGAAAATCCTGACTTTTACATCTTTAGTTTTCAAATTATGATAGATAGCTTTCGAAACTTTTGGTTTGAAATTTACATTATCCTTTGTGTAGGCGACTGTCTTCATTTCAGATTTTAATCTCTGGGCTGCATCAGGCCGGGTATTATTTTCAATGTTTTTAAGAAATTTAGATTTGGTATAAAGCGTTGACAGATTGGCCATTGTTGTCAATGTCAACTCACTATGATTTTTAATTGAATTCCCGACATTTATTTTGAGGCTGTCAGGGAAAAGAGGTCCGGCAAGCCATGTATAATCGGCCCCGTACCGGGCATTTGCATTAACCCACGATAGCAGAGGAAGTTTGTTTACTGGTATTGTATATGTGATATTAACAAAATGGTTATACGTAGTAGTTCTGCCAAAATGCCGCAGGTTTGTCATAACCGAATCGCGCCAGAAATCATAATTACCTGCGTATCTTTTTCTGTCAACTCCACCTGACGGTTCATCGATGCGTGCAATATCTGTGGCAGTAAAATCGAATTTAAGCTGACGCGTAATATCATATTTGAAATCGTAAATCCGGCTCCACTCAAAGTCTTTTTTGAAAGATGGGGTCACTAGAAGAAAAGGGTTATTAATATTCCTTGTTTTAATTTCATTATAATATCTGCTTAGATCAGTCCGGAATGATAAGCTTTTGGGAAAAGGGTAGAAATTAAAATCCTTAATAATTTTCAATGCAGGGGAATTCAAAAAGTTAATATTCTTAAAAGGCATAACATTGGCTGGCTGTGCCTGGTAGTCATAATTAATACCTCCCCTGTAATTCTTTTCAAGATTAATCGCTGTTTTAGTATTGCTTGTATATATTTCGTTATAGGTATAGTTCAGGCTAAGATTAGCGAGATCCCATACATGAGGCCTGGCTCCTCTTTTAGTAATTCCGGCATTGCTTACCGTAATTGTTTTCCTTCGCGCGAAATCCTCCGATATAGCTAATATTGAATCTTTTACCGTCTTATTTTTTGCAGCGCTAAGTGCATCCTTCAATGGAACATCGGGGTCAAGGGGATTGTATTGAGGTCTGATTCTGGTTTCTGAATATCCAACATAAACAGGAAGCCTTACACCGATTTTTTCAGGGAAAAATTTTCCAAGTTCCACGTTCGATGAAACATCGTACTTCATTATCGATTCTTTGCTTCGCTCATTCACCTTTTTATCGATACTTCCCCATCCGGGGGTACTGGTTTGTCCGACCAGATCAACAGTTCCAAGGTCAGCAAGACGTGCCTGCATATGTGCATTGGCTGCCCATCCTCCGTTTTCAATAAAGTCACTGAGACGTAATTCATTTACCCACACTTCGGCATATTTAGGGTTGCCATCATCCCGGGCCAGGTTTCTTGATTTAATCGGGTTTCTTACACCTATCATAATAACCCTGACATTACTCAGGTTTGGGTTACCCGAGACAGAAATCCTGGCATTGCCACTCGGATATACAAATACGTCAGAAACACTCAGCGAAGAACCTGGTTCCTGAATCTTACTATTACGTGCCAGCTTGGCATCCTGAAAAACAGAAAGATCTATGTCAAACTTATTATCAACGGGCCAGACTATTTCTCTCTCCTTATCTGATGTATTGCTGTACTTCCCCGGCGGAGTAAGTTTTAGCGGGATTTCGTATTCGTAAAAATTTCCCTTATAATCCGATCCAATTCTGATAAATGCTGTAAGGTCATCATTCTGCAAAGGCTGGCCTATAATAGCCTCGGCATGTACTTCCATCCTGAGTCGCCGGTATTGTCTTATGTCAAGGTTCACATTTCGGAAAGCAGCACGGGCATCTCCATCTTCCAGATTCTCAACCTTTAACACCATTGCCTGTTCATTGAGCTGCCTCAGCTGCGGGTTTTGCGGATCAGTTATCCTGTCGAATCCCGGAGGGAGCACATAGTTTACAGGTATTTTTCCGGGATTCTCTTCGATACTTACCGAGCTTATTTCAAAAGTACCATCGGTGGCTTCGGGTATCGTTACCCTTTCGGCACCTTCCATAAATGAAATATTATATTTTCTCCATTCGGCCCGTACCAGGTCGAGTTTTGCAAATCGCATAACAACAGGTTCGTTGAAATTTCTGAGGAACATCCTCATGAACCTTATAGATTTAAAATCTCTGATAGGGCCAATTATTTTTTCATACTCCGTGATAGGGATCTTAAACTGATACCACTTTACCTTCGATTTGATACCATTTGCAAATGTAGCTTCGTACTCAATCTCATCAACTACATAGTTTTTTCCAACTTTAATATCACCAGGCCGCATACTTATTTTGTACTGATAGTAACTTTCTGTTTCACTTAAAGTATTATCGCGGTTGATATCTTCCATATCAGGCAATGTTGAGCCGGAAGTCGGATAGGACTCTTTCGACATCTCGGATGTGGGAGAGTTACCTTCCTCACCATTATATTTTTTATACCGGGCAAGAATTCCCAATTGCTGAGCATCATAATCTGATCCCCTGTAATAATGAAAATCATCTCCGGAAGGATCATTCAATATAGACTGGTATGCTTCGGGTGTGGTTATCAGAAGTGATTTCTGAAGATAATTATTGAAAAAGGAAGCTTCATCTGTGTCGCTCAATCCATCCAGACCGACATCCTGATAACGTCGTGATTCCAGAGAATTATCGAATGCATTTACTACTGACTGAATTGTTGGCACCCTACCCCATGCTGTTGTATCAACATTTTTTACATCCGGGCTTCCGGGAAGTCCATTTTCGAAACTTTTCCTCGAATCCCGCAGTATGTCTTCAGAAATATTACCAAGGTTTATATAAAGATCCCCGCCTTCCTGATTGGGATTATCAACAAAAGGATCCATAACCCAGAACTTGATATATTGAATATTAGCGGTTTCAAAATCACTTGTCAGCACCTCTCTCATTATACCACCCCAGCGCGATTTAGGATCATTCAGTTTCCCATCCTGACTCATCCCTTTCGAATAAACTCCAGGATCAGTGTCATAATTATACTGTCCTTTTTCACCGGGATAATATGCCAGGTTTAATACAGTAATATTGGTAGGAATTCCGCTGGGACTTTCCGTGTAGGGAAAAATTTCATTTTCATATATCTCCCTTACAAAATGACTTGACTGCTCCTCGGCGTGCTGTTTGATATATTCCGGAGTTGATGACCCGTTACGTAAAAAAAGCGGGTCAATTACATACCATGCCAGCTTAGCCCTGTTAAATCCGCTGGTCAGGTTATTATTAAGTTTTGCCTCAGGGAACAACAAATCCTGACCCTGTGGTATACTGGCGATAGACCAGGCATTAAATGATTTAAGATCCAAAGGTATTTCACTGGCTTCGAAATCATCAATGTATGAATTACCTAAATTGGATATTGCCTTTGAATGTCCGGGAATAAGGTCAGCGAATTCACCAAAGAATGAGAATGAGGAAGGTGTTTTCGTATTCAGAAAAGGAATTTTGTCGATGATTTTAGTGAGTAATTGTGATTCTGATTTATAAGAAGTATTTAATCCCCATATCGTATTTGATATTGGTTCCTCGCCATAATTAACTTTCTGGGTATAAGGCCTTTCTGTAAGATGAAGAACAGTTGCCCCTATATTAAAGTTATTTGACGCTCTATAATCGAGGTGTGTTCCAACAAGTGTTTTTGTCTGAAAACCAAAAAACTGGTTACTCTCCAGAGAAACCTGTATTGGAGTTTGTGATTGAATAAGAGCGCTGTTAATGATCCTTACAGTACCCATATTATAATCCACAGTATAATCAGTATTCTCAACTAAAGGTACGCCACCGGCTGTAACCTTAACCCCTCCCTGTGGGATATTAGTTGCATTAAGCCTTATCTCGGAACCTCCCTGAGAAGAATATTGTCCTGAAAGTTTAAATTTGTTCTTTTCTGCCATTTGCCTGGCAACAGTCTGAGTAGAATCATAAAGTTCCTGAAAAACAAATTTGCTCACCAACGCGGGATCGATAATTTTACTTTTCAGGTGGCTCCCGAATGGTTCAATTACAGGGAATACTATTTTACCCCTGTCTGATATAACAGTTATATTCTCAATGAAATCAAAAAAACCATCAGATTGCCTGTCAAGTTGTGAATTAAGATTGTCTAAACCCATCACTTGTAATAATATCTGGTTGGCAAGGTTCCCTTCTGGAAGATAGTTGATTGAATTACCAGTCTTGTCATCCTGGTAAAGAATATTCATAACAAAGTCTTTACTGTCGAGCTTACCTGATCCCAGTGAATATATGTTTTTCATCATCAGTTTCCAGGTAGGCAATTTGGGACTTAATGTGGTACCTTTCAGAAGCTTAAGTATCAGTCCCTGTGGAGCACTTATCCCATCAGTTGAGAACTCACCTACTTTAAACAACTGACCTCCAAGCGTATATTCATAAGCAACAGCCAGCACCTCATCTGTATTAAGAGCTGTATTTAGCGAGATATATCCCAGCTGTCTGTTGAAATCATATTCTCTCGCGTCAAGTTTTCTGGCATTCTCTATCTTTTCATAATCACGTCCGATCTGAAATCCCGGGTATAACGGACCAAAAGCATTAGTTACCTGATCTACATTCCTGATAGCTCCATAAACTGTTGTAAGCTGCTCATATAAATTATTCGCTCTATTATCAGGATAAATAAGTGCACCCGGAGTTTTCTGAAAAGCCGGGACTTTATTGAAAATATGGTTTCCGTTTTCAGCAAGGTCCATAAAAGCAATGATATTCCTGTTGCTGGCCTCCTCAAACCGGTTTGTCTTGTTCGTGACCCATACCTCAATTCTTTCTATATTAATTCCTGAACTGACAATAGGCAGGTTTTTCAATGCATTGTCATAAATATCTCTGAAGTATTGGGAAAGAAAGAAATGCCTGTTTGCTTCATATTCATCTGCATAAATCTCATAATTGGTTAACTGAGCTCCCCCCTTGACATCCACAACAGAGGATTGTCCTTTCTGTTGCGAAAGCACACTGGTTACAGTGAGTTTGCCGAACTGCATCTCAGTTTTAAGACCGAACAGGCTGTAACTTCCCGTTATAAGAGTGCCGGTGAGAGGCAGAGTAACATCACCGGCCTCCACTTTTTTCAGAATCTCATCTTCTTTCCCGGAGTACTGCAGTTTTGTTCTGTTTTCAAATTCAAACATGGCATCTGTGTTATAATTTACACCAAGCTGCATTTTATCACCGATAGTTCCGGTGACATTCATTTGAATTTTTTCTTTAAAATCGAATGTGGGAATAGTTCTGAGTTTCTCAGAGAGGGTAGGATTATCGGTACGGGAAATGTTTATTCCGAAGATCAACTCTGCTGAGCCCTGGGGTATGATATTAATTGTATTGCTACCGAATATTTTATCGAATGCAGCACCTCCGACTTCTATCTGGGGAATAAGATTGGATCTGAAACCTGTTTCATTTCCGGCAATCCTTGATTGCCAATAGTCGCGCATCGCCCTGGTATACTCATATTTCCGGTATTCTTCAGGATTCATGTGCACAGGCGGACGATAATCTAAAGCTCCTATTTTCTCATAAATAATGTATTCATTTTTTTTGGGATCGTAGAGAACTGAAGATTTCAGGTTTGATGGCCTGTTAAGAAAAAGAGGAGCTTTTTGTTTTGGTTCCCAGGGTATTCCGGAATCGTCTTTTAATTTCAATACCGACCGGCGGGTAGTATCCGCTGCCCCGGTATTTTGTAACGCAGTCTGACAATTTGCTTCTGTGGAATTTAACAGAAAAGAAGCGAACAGTACAAGATGCGAAAATACCAGAAGATTTTTATATGATATCTCTGATCCCAATCCGGCTTTTATTCAGAATTACAAGTTTTTAAGCGCTCTCTTTATCATGTCCTCGACAGTCAGGTTTTTTTCCTCCCGTACAATTTTATCAAGAACCTTTGAGACAGCACTTTTGGCAAATCCAAGCATTACTAATGCTGATAACGCTTCTTCCCGGTTTGTATTGTCTGCGAAGCTAAATATTTCACCACTTCCTGCCTGTTTCCCGAGTTTATCTTTCAGGTCAACAATAATCCTCTGCGCAGTTTTTAATCCTATACCTTTAACGCCTTTTAAAACATTTACATCTGAACCGGAAATGGCTTTCTCAATTTCCCCGGGACTAAGAGAAGAAAGCATCATTCTGGCTGTATTTGCCCCCACTCCTGATACTGAAATAAGTAACCTGAAAATATCACGCTCCCCTGAATCGGCAAAACCAAAAAGCAGGTGAGCATCTTCGCGGATGACTTCATGAATCAGTAACTTATATTCACTTTTGCCTTCTAGTTTCGAAAACGTGGTTATTGAAATATTAATCAGATAACCGATTCCCCCGGTTTCAATGGTAAGGAATGTAGGAGTGATCTGGATTATGGGTCCTTTTATATATTCAATCATAACTATTGTTCTGCACTAAAAATATCAGGAGGAAGTTCATCATTTCGGTCATTGTGAGATTCAATATCCTGGTGTTTAAGAGGATTTTTTGTTATCTCTGCATAAATCTGCCTGTTTCTGAAAATATCGCATGCAAGGTACATAGCCTGCCGGAATGAATTCTCAGAAGCTTCTCCTTTACCTGCAATATCGAAGGCGGTACCATGAACCGGGGATGTTCTGATGAAAGGTAATCCTGCAGTAAAGTTGACACCGGTATCAAAAGATAATGCTTTAAACGGAGTAAGACCCTGATCGTGATACATTGCAAGTATCCCATCGAACTTCGTGAATGATCCGGCGCCAAAAAATCCGTCAGCCGGAAATGGCCCGAAGGTCATAATTCCCTCTTTTTGAACCTGCTGAATGGCAGGTAATATTATTTCTGCTTCTTCTGCTCCGAGCAATGAGTTGTCGCCGGCATGTGGATTTAGTCCGAGAACCGCAATGCGAGGTTTACGGATACCAAAATCGAGTTTCAGAGACTGGTTCATTAACCTTAGTTTCCGCAGGAGAGTTTCAATAGTAATCATTTCCGGAACTTTTCTAAGAGGTACATGGTCAGTAGCAACTCCTATTTTCATGCTTTCCCCGATCATAAACATCAATACTTCTTCTACCCCTGCTCTTGACTTCAGATAATCAGTGTGTCCGTTAAAATGAAATGTTTCAGACTGAATATTATGTTTATCAATTGGTGCGGTAATCAGAACATCTATTTTACCAGCAATAAGGTCATCTACTGCCTTTTCCATTGATATTAGAGCGGCTTCTCCTCCCTGTGGGGTGGACTTACCAAGTTCTACCCTGATATTATCATCGAGGCAATTTATCATATTTGCCTTTTTTGAATGGGCTTCATCCGGAGTTCTGATATTGTTAAAACTAAAATTATTTACATTCAAAGCTTTCCGGTGGTATGCCGCCACTTTTGGAGAGCCATATACAATGGGTGTGCAAATATCATTTATCAAAGGGTCAGAGAGAGCCTTTATAATTACCTCATATCCTATACCATTAATATCTCCCTGTGAGATGCCAGCCAATATTGTTTTCTTTTCCATAAATAGTTAATTTTTTTCAGAATATTCAGCAGCAATTCTTCTTAAAAATGTCGACAGCAGTCTCAATCCTGAAGCAGGTCCGTTTTTTAATCTGTAATAATCGTCCTTTTTCAGCATCTCAGTGCCGGCAATATCCAAATGTATCAGAGGGAATTCTGCAAACCGTTCAAGAAATTTTCCGGCAATAATAGCTCCTGCTTCACGTCCGCCGATATTTTTAAGATCTGCAATATCAGATTTTAAAAGCTCACCGTACTCATCCCAGAAAGGTAACTCGGCGATTCTTTCATAAACTTCATTACCACATTCCTCCAGAAGTTTAATATATTTCCTGTCAGCATTGGTCATAACGGCAATTGCCTGGTTACCAAAGGTCATTGCTGCAGAACCTGTGAGCGTGGCAATATCTATTATGAGTTCAGGTGAATATTTAGAAGCATAGCTGATGGCATCGGCCAGAATAAGTCTGCCTTCGGCATCGGTGTTCCCTATTTCTACAGTAAGCTTATTATGCATTGTAATTATATCGCCCTGAGTATAAGCATTTCCGCCGGGACGGTTATCTGTTGAAGGAATCAACCCGATAATATGAAGCGGAATGCCTGTTCTGGCAACAGTATGCAATACACCGGTAACAGTTGCAGCTCCGGCCATGTCTCCATTCATACCGGCCATAAAATCTCCGGTTTTTATATTCAGACCTCCTGTATCATAAACGATTCCTTTTCCAACCAGTACAATAGGATTCTTATTGAGACATCCGGCAGGGTGCCATTCCAGAATGCAAAATACCGGTGGATCGATACTACCTTTATTAACAGCAAGAAGTCCACCCATCTTAAGAGCCTCGATTTTGCCTTTTGTCAACACCTCAACACTGAAACCCGCAGAGTCACCGATTCTCTTTATTTCACGTGCCAAAGCCGGTGCATTAAGATGATTAACCGGTTCGTTAATCAGATTGCGCGTAAAATACACAGCGTCAGTAAGCTCAACCAGCCACCTGATATCAGTATCAGCGATATTTCCATGAAGCAGAAGTTTACCAGGGTATTGCTGTTTTACATCATCTCCTGTTTTAGTCTTGTATTTATCAAATGAATAAAAACTTAAAAGTAAGCCTTCAGCAAAATCTTCAACAGCACCCTGGTAAGCTCCCTCCGAGGTAATAACCAGTTCAGAATGATTATTTCCTTTTATAAGCGTTCTTAGATTATAGGAGTTTTTCCGGAGCTCTTCTCTTACCTTATGTTGACTGAGCCCATCTTTTAACCTGATGATGTAGGTGCATTTCTTATAAGAATTTATAAAAATATATTCTTCCCTGGTTCTCAGTTGCCTTTGAGCATATTCCTTTTCAGATTTGCCGAGATTCAGCCTTTCCGGAATTGTGTCATTTCCAATGATGCATACAACTGATTGGTCAGGCGATATTTGTGATATTCTTTGTATTTCAGGTTTCATATATGTACGCAGGAATTTTTGAAGTGTAAAGTTAATTAAAATATTGATTGATTCGTTTCCAAAGAGTTACCTTTGATGCTATAAATCCATGTGACACTTTAAGCAATTTACTGTCGATTATTATTATGATAACTTACTTATTATTATGGTTTTAGGACAATTGTATGACAAAGCGCTCAAGCTAATTCCCTTGAATGATGAGGAGGGAATTATGCTCTATACTCAGGCGCCCGTGGAAGAGTTGATGTTTATCGCAAATAAACTCAGGCAGTTGCACAATCCCGGAAATATTGCAGGGTGGATGATTGACAGGAATGTGAACCTGACCAATATTTGTTTTTCGCAATGTACATTTTGTAACTTTTGCAGGAAAAAGGGATCTGATGAAGGGTATGTCACATCAACTGAAGAATACAAAGACAAGATTAATGAACTATATGAATTGGGAGGAGATCAGCTCCTTTTACAGGGAGGGATGAATCCGGATCTGAATCTGGCTTTTTATATTGACCTGTTTAAAAATCTGAAAAAATTATACCCGACATTAAAACTACATGCATTAGGGCCACCTGAAATTGTTTTCCTTGCAAAAAGAGAGAAGCTATCCTATTCCGAAGTTCTTGTAAAGCTTATCAGAGCAGGTCTTGATAGTCTTCCGGGCGCAGGTGCTGAAATACTTTCAGACAGAGTCAGAAAAATTGTTTCTCCTGCTAAAGCCACAACATCAGAGTGGCTTGAAGTAATGAGAGAAGCTCACAAACTGAATCTGCCAACCTCGGCAACCATGATGTACGGGCATATTGAAACAGTCAAAGAAAGGATTGAGCACCTGATACGGTTACGTGATCTACAGAATCAAAAACCTGATAATCACTATGGATTTATAACTTTT
This sequence comes from Bacteroidales bacterium, assembly GCA_025358455.1. Lineage (GTDB taxonomy): Bacteria > Bacteroidota > Bacteroidia > Bacteroidales > VadinHA17 > LD21. The sequence goes on along the minus strand of JANYJP010000125.1, from coordinate 6,124 downwards.
ATTCCATGGCCTTTCCAGGATGAAGGCACGGTACTTCTTCAGAAACATGGAATCAGGAGCAGTTATAACGGACCTGATTATATCAGGCTGATTGCAATCAGCCGCATTATTCTGAATAATATCAGGAACATACAGGCTTCAATACTTACTGTTGGAAAGGAAATCGGAATGTTATCGCTTCATTCAGGGGCAAATGATCTTGGGTCTATCATGATTGAAGAAAATGTAGTAAGCGCTGCAGGATCAACTAACCAGTTCAATGCTGATGAAATGCAATCGATAATTAAAGAAGCCGGGTTTATACCCGGGAGAAGAAACCAGAAATACGAACTTTTACCCCCATTTAAGGGGAAAATCAAAAAACCTGCATGAGATGCAGGTTTCTTTGAATATCATGAGATTACGCCTAATTCTTTTTTGCTACTTCCTTATCTTCATCCGTTGCAGGATCATATTTTGAGGCTTTCTTAAATTCTTTCATGCCCTGACCGATACCTTTCATAAGTTCAGGAATCTTACGACCACCAAACAAAAGAACAACCACAAGTAAAATCAGTAAAATCTCAGTTGCACCTAAATTTCCCATCTCTTTTAGTATTTGAATTTCAACAAAGTTATAAATACTTTAATTAATTACAAGTTAAGGTAAAGATAAATTCTATTTTCTTATAAGTCGCAGAATATCATTGCCATTTGCAAAAATTAAAAGAGCCAGCAATAAGATCATTCCGACGATCTGAGCATATTCGAGAAACTTATCACTTGGTTTTCTTCCTGTTATTACCTCGAATAATAGAAACATAACATGACCTCCATCAAGCGCGGGTATCGGAAGAATATTCATAACTGCAAGAATTATTGAAAGAAAAGCTGTCAGGTTCCAGAATGCCTGCCAGTCCCATACCCCGGGGAAGATATTTCCAATAGTAATAAATCCTCCAAGTGACTCATAGGCTTTTGTATGTTTTGAAAATAACAGTTTGAATTGTTTAAGGTAATCAGCAACTGTCTTGAATCCCTTATTAATACCGGCAGGAATTGATTCCAAGAATCCGTATTTTATAGTTTTCAGGTCAAAAATCTTATCAATAGAAACGGTTCTGTTAATACCCAGTAAACCCGACGAACCGGGAGTCATTGTAATATTAATGTTTTCACCTTTTCGCAGCAGATTCAACATCAAGGGGTGGTCCTTGTTTTCCCTCAGATACTTTTGAAATTCATCATAAAAAGCAAATCTGATACTGTCAATTCCAACAAGTTCATCGCCTATAAGAATACCTGCGTCTTTTCCAGGTGAATCCTTACCGTATGCAGCAACCACAAAAGGTCCGAAAGGAATACGGGGATCAATCCCTCCTTTTCCTTTAAGCATTTTTGGAATGTATTCTTTAGGGACCTCAATGTTCAGAACCTCTCCGTTGCGGTCGACCTGAATAGATTTTCTATTATTTAAAACTATATCGGAAGAAATATGAATAAAATTTTCAACATGCTGATTATCAACTGATATAATTTTATCCCCATTTCTTAGTCCAATTGCATAACCAACGGAATCAACCTCAATTCCATACTTAACATTTGCTGTTGGCAGGTAAGTTTCACCCCAGCCGAACAAAACCAGGACATATATTAGCATAGCAAGAATAAAATTGAAAACAACACCTCCTGTCATAATAAGAAGCCGCTGCAATGATGATTTTGATCTGAATTCATATGGCTGAGGAGGCAGTTTCATCTGCTCTTTATCCATCGATTCATCTATCATACCGGAAATCTTAACGTAGCCTCCAAGAGGGAGCCATCCTATACCATATTCTGTTTCGCCCCTCTTAAATTTGAAAAGTGAAAACCAGGGATCGAAGAAGAGATAAAATTTTTCTACTCTTGTTTTGAATAATTTGGCGAGTGTAAAATGGCCTAATTCGTGTATAATAACCAGAATCGAAAGGCTAAGTACAAACTGCAGGATTTTAATAAGTATAGTCATGTTAATTTCTAAGTTTATTAATAAAGCCGGAAGCCATTATCCTCGCTTCACGATCGGTTACTTCAAGAAAATCCAGATCAGGGGAAGGTGAGAATAAACTTCGTTCCATAGTATATTCTACAACATCCGGCATTTTCAAAAAGCTAATTTTCTCATCAAGAAAAGCATTTACTGCAATTTCGTTAGCAGCATTTAAAATACATGGCATGTTACCGCCTTTTTTAAGGGCAAAATAAGCCAGGGAAAGATTACGGAATTTTTCAACATCCGGTTCCGCAAATGTAAGCGATTTGTATTCAGCCAGATTTAATCGTGGCAGATCGGAGAGAAGTCTGTCAGGGTATGAAAGTGCATATAATATCGGAACCCTCATATCGGGCACTCCCAGTTGTGCTTTAACTGACCCATCAGCAAAATGAACAAATGAATGAATAACTGATTGAGGGTGTACAATAACTGATATCTGTTCGGGAGTAAGGTCAAAAAGCCATTTAGCCTCTATTACCTCCAGTCCCTTATTCATGAGCGATGCAGAATCTATGGTAACTTTGCATCCCATATCCCAGTTAGGGTGTTTCAAAGCGTCGCCCGGTTTAACATTTTTCAGCCTCTCAGCTGACCAGTTCAGGAATGGGCCGCCTGATGCTGTAAGAGTTATTTTTTCAACCGGATTTCCAGTTTCACCTGTAAGGCATTGAAATATAGCCGAGTGTTCTGAGTCAACCGGGATAATCTGGCTCCCCGATTCTTTGACAAGTCTTCCGATGATCTCACCTGCCACAACAAGCGTTTCTTTGTTGGCCAGAGCGATTCTTTTCCCAGCTTTAATTGCAGCAATAGTAGGTCGAAGACCTGAGTATCCAACAATTGAAGCAATTACAACGTCGACAGTTGATGAGCTAACCACCTGTTCAATTGCTTCGCTGCCAGCATATACTTTAATATTTGTTCCCTGAAGATTTTCTTTAAGTTGCTGATAATGTTCAACATTCCCTATTACTACAGAATCGGGTTGAAATTTCCTGGCCTGACTTGTCAGCAGGTCAATATTGTTCCAGCCGGTGAGAACCTCAACGTTAAATTTATCCGGAAATCGTGAGATGACATCCAGTGCCTGAGAGCCGATCGACCCTGTTGATCCCAGCAGAGCAATTCTTTGAGGTATAGCCGGCATATTGATATCAGAATAAAATATGTTTTTCGGGGTCCAGTGCACTTCCCTTATACCAGATTTCAAAATGTAGATGAGGACCAGAGGTATAAAGTTCACCTGAATCTCCAACAATTGAAATGGCTTCACCTGCCCTTACCAGATCTCCGGTCTCTTTCAGCAGGCTGGAGTTATGTTTATAAACGGAAACAATATTATTAGGATGCTGAACTTCAATAACAAAGCCTGTTTCCATTGTCCATCCGGTAAATATAACTGTTCCGTCAAGAGCCGACGAAACAACCGCTTTAGGTTTTGTTACTATATCTGTACCAAAATGTTTTGTGCTAACATCGTACTTACCTGAGATAATTCCTTTTACAGGAGGGAAGAAATGTAATCCGGCAAGACTTGAAACTGATTCGATTGTAGTTCCAAGAGTAAGATTATAACGTTCTTCATTTTCCACCCGGGTTCGTAATGTGGAATCATCGGGATTTTTTACAAAATTTATTGTTTTATAATTTTTAGCAGTATCCTGTTTTTTATATAGTTCAGCTGGCGAATTTCCGGAAATAATCGCATTCAGATTATTAAAATATTTATCCCTTAAAAGCAGTTCATCGGATAGAGAATCAAGACGTAAGGCGCTCTTCAGAATATTACGACGCATATTAACATCGGGGTAACCGGGGATAAACTCTCTGAGGTTTGTGAAAGAGATAAGAGCAGAAGTAGCTCCTATGATGAAAAAGATCAGAAATGAAGTTAACAAAAATGCATTATATCGGGTTAACCTGATTCTCCATAACTCTTCAAAGGTATGATCGTTTATTACAGAAAATCTGTACTTATCGCGCCAGTTACTTTTTTTCTTTTCGTCTTTAGCCATTATTTAAAATATATCCGGCCGCAAAGATAATAATCCTGCCTCATCAATTAAGTTAATGGATGTAAAAAGGATAATATTAACTGATTAAACCACTTTAACCGGTTTATCTTCACTTTGCCATAATCCATGTTTTGTACAAACAGCCATTGCTGAAAGGTTCATTGAGACTTCAGGGGCGACTATGTAGAAATCGATCTCAAAATGGGAAGGTTTATTCCCATAAACGCCAGCCGTGTACCGGGCTTCTGCAAGTAGTGTTTCGCGGTTCCACAGTTGTATTACACTAATGAAATGATCGTGCTCGTCAGGATGAGGATATTCTTCACCCAGTTTAACTTTAACTTCAAATTTCTCTCCCCGTTTAACTGTTTCCGGGCAAAAAACATGCGGCATATGTCTGTCGAGATAATCGCGTTTTACCTCTTTATCCTCTTTCTCAATTTCTGTAGCTTTGAATACTCGTGGCATAGCTATTTATTTTAAATTACTCTGATAATACATCCCAGATTGCACGTCGCTATTAAATCAAAAACAAAATTAGTAATTAATTTTAAATTGTTTTGGTAATTATGTTCAATATACTACCTTTGCCCCTCGATATTGCGGGGTGGAGCAGTGGTAGCTCGTTGGGCTCATAACCCAAAGGTCGTAGGTTCGAATCCTACCTCCGCTACAAAGAATAAGCCCTGGTGCGAAAGCACCGGGGTTTATTTTTTTATGGCACGGAGGAAGCTTGCTTCCGTAAGAGCAATAAAAAATAAATCCCGACAGACGCCGAAGGCGGCTGCAGGGCTTTTTCTTTGTTAAGCACCCTTCAGAGGATCGCGAGCAGAGCGAGCAATCCTACTTACATTTTGCCCCCAAGCACCCTGTAACGAGTGGATCCCCAAATAAAAAGCCATCCGCCACATAGAACTAATATTCTGTTTTGTAATTTTTACTCCGACCGACTCTAGTTTTCTGATATTCCAGGAATAGTATGTTTCAGCCGAGTTTGATTTTCTCTCTTTGCTTCGATTAGCCTACTATAAATATTTAATTTCCCTTCATCAGTTGTTGTATCAATTTCCGAGTTCACCTCGATCAAATGTACGCCCTGTTAAGTTAACCGATATTGACTCAGGCAGAATGCAAGTGAGGCTTGTTCAGGCAAGGAAAACAAGACTGATTTACGTTATATTCAAAGTTTACTGGGGCACTCCAGCAGTAAGACAACTGAAATTTAGAAACATGTAACAACAAAAGGATTTGACCAGATAAAAAGTCCTTCGGATAGTCTTGATGTTTTTAAAGAATGAGTGAGTAACAAATTAATTTTTAGTATCTTCGTTATACTCTACAACACCGACGTATATTTTAATAACTGCAACGGGATGAAAAAATCTATAAAATCATTAATCTATTGTATATCAAATCCATATGGATTAGCAGAGTTATGTCCAAGGCAGATATAAACACAACTGGTTAGGTTTATTGGATTGTTATGCGTAATAAACAGGCAACCGATAGTTGCATTATAACTCAAATAACATGAATAATAAATTTAAGTCCGAAAAAAGCTATAGCCTAGGTATTCTACTAACTAGTGTAAGCCTTCTAATTCTATTCTTAAGTTTTGGACTACCTCTATTTTCAAAACAATCGATAAGCCTAGTAGAATTACTTATTAAAATCGTATTATCAATCTTGATTATTGGATTATTTGTTTGGTGTTGGATAAGAACTTATTACATAGTCGATAAAACTAAGCTTACTGCTATTTGTGGCCCAACTAAATTTGATGTTCGAATTCAAGACATTAAAGTCATAAAGACTAATCAAAAGACAATAAATGGGATAATAAAACCTACTTTGTCCTGGAAATGTATCGTTATTGAGTATGGAGGATTCAAATCGATATCAGTTTCACCTGAAAATCAAGAGACTTTTATAAATATCCTGACCGAGATAAACAAAGATATTTTTATAAATTACTACGCATAATAAAGAGGACTTCATGTGGCATGTAGTGCCAAACATGAAGTCTCACGTTGCTCTAAATCCGGTCACCTGACCTTTTTCTATGCACTTACCACCGTTATTCGTGTTCCAT
>JANYJP010000105.1 GCA_025358455.1 Bacteroidales bacterium | reverse complement strand
ATAGGTGTCGGCCGTCTTCCGGTTTCTGACACTGCCCAGGCAGGTGTTATGATATCAAAAATCCGGAAATACCTTGATCCTGTCTATATGGGAGACTGGAAAAACCTGGTTTGCCTGTCAGCCGATGACGAGGATGGGAATAGCCATATGCAGGACGCGGAAGGGTTGGCTGCCATTCTCGTCATCGGCTGACAGGCAAACCAGATTTTTCCAGTCTCCCATAAAGACAGGATCAAGGTATTTCCGGATTTTTGTTATCATAACACCTGCCTGGGCAGTGTCAGAAACCGGAAGACGGCCGACACCTATATCTTCAGTCCCTTCCGATTCTCCTTCACCATCATCCAGCAAACCGTAGAAATCGTCAGATGTATATGAGGAAGTTACAACATTTGAGTTTTTTGACTGGTATGTCGGAATAAAGGCAGGATTGCCTGGCGGCATTGTTTTGTTTTCGTACGAGCCATCACCGAAAAGAAGCAGATACTTCAAAGGATGTGACGTACCTTTCTGACTGGAGTACTTCATCCGGACGAAATTTCTGATAGCACAAATATCGGGAATACCTCCGGAGAATTCATTGTATATCTGTTCCGGAGTTACAACCATCGAAATGAGCCCGCTGCCCGACAAATGAATTTTCTCCAGCTGTTCAGCATAACTGAGAAACATAGGGTGGGTAACAATGATCATATCTGCAGGAGGTGATGCATGAAGATCCTGGTTTGGCAAGGCTGCTGATTTTAAGGCAGGCCTCCTTACAATATCGGGAGTGAACATTACAAATCTTCTTAATGAATCACTCCTGAATCTGAATTTATTCTCTTCTCCCGTCCTGTCATATAGAATATTTTTAATATCGAAGGGATCAGTGACATCCCAGATAAAGGGATTGTTAATAATGCTGTTTATGGTAAATCCGGTCACTCTGCCGGGAGAGACCGACTCAGAATCAAAAAACTCAGTAGCATTACCGCTGAAGATATTGGATCTTCTTGCCTTGAGCTCCAGATAATCGAGCCATCCGTATGCCCCTGGCTGACCATTGTTATAAAAGCTTACGCGGTAATCAGGTGATGAGGATCCAAGCTCAATTTGCCCTGTGGAATCAGTGATTTCAGCATATGTGCCATTATTGTCGTACAGGTTTACAGGATCAACTCCAATGCTCTTTCTGAGCGATGTCCCTTCCGTCAGTCTGAAGATTGTCGGGACGGAGGCCCTTGCCGCAACGCGCATATGATATCTGATACCCTTTCCGGTGATGAGGTCTTTAAAGTTCGGGTTAATTGAGATTTCGGAAATCCTCTGAAACCACTCCCTGCCCGATTTGATAAGATTAGATTCATCCTTTTCATGAATGAATAAAGCATCCGATTCTGATGAATAATAGTCAGGAGCCTGCAAGGGTTCAATGGCGGGTAAAATTTTCTTCCCCGCTACGGAGGCAGAAGAGACAAAATAATATGCTGTATCCGAATAATTATGTTTCAGGAAACCATAATCCCTGTTATCATTATTATAAATCCATCGGCCTGTGCCTCTGGCAAAGAACAGGATATACTCTCCCTCATCCAGAATATTGTCATCACCTGATATATATATTGCCAGCTCCTTCAGGTCATCTGGTCTGGGATCATCATTATAATATGAAAGCTGTCCGGCATTGTTGCCGTATATGACAGGGTAGGAGGGATTATCAATTCCCAGCTGCTTTAACTCAGAATAATCGATCCTGTAAATTCCATCTTCGGTAACTGCAATCCTGAACCATTTTCCTTTTGAGAGAACCGAGTGTTCGGCGGTCAGCTGACCGGACAGATTAATTTGAGACAGCAGCAGAAAAACTGGCAGTATTTTTACAAATCTTATCATTAATATTGACAAAGATAGAAATGTGCTTTCTGTTTGCTAACTAAATTCGTTTTTTTGTATGCTGTTTCCGGTAATAATAATAACGTCACCATAACGTTGATATTGCAGTAATAGTGTTATGTTAAAAAGATCCCTGATACTTCTTCTGATATTTATTTCTTTTGCCCCGCATGCTGCGTCACAGGGTATGGCTGCGGGACCGGCATATCAGTCGCTTCTGATGAATAATCCGGCACTTTCAGGGAGTGAAGGAAACGGTGTTATGAGGTTATCCTATCTTAATTATTATCCGGGTAACAGCTATAATCTGAATTCGTTTTACGTGTCATATGATTCTTATTTCAAGTTTCTTCACGGAGGGGCTGGTGTCTACGTTTCAGAGGATTACATGGGCGGAATTATAAACGATCTGAGAGGAGGTTTATCCTACGCTTATTTTTTACAGGCTGGTGAAAACCTCTTTATCAATGCCGGTCTTACAGCTTCTGTTTTTCACCGGGGCTACAATTTCGCCAATGCTGTACTTCCTGACCAGATCGACCCGGTAGGGGGAGTGACCTTTCCCTCAGGAGAAGTTCTTGATATCAGGGGGAAAACAGTTCTTGACGTAGGTGCCGGATTCCTTTTTCTCTCAGGTAAATTTTCGGGCGGCTTTTCAGTCAATCACCTTGCAGAGCCTGAATTATCATCCTCGGCATTATCAGTGGAAAAGATCAGGAGAAGATACTCTTTTCATCTATCATCCGACCTGAATCTTAAAGAGAATGGTAGTCTTAAAATAGATCCTTTAGTAATGGCTGTAAGCCAGGGGAATTATTTTTCAGCGGGTGGCGGCGCTTCACTGGAAAGCTCTCATCTGGCGATAAATATGTTTCTGACCGGAGACAACGGAAGTAATTTTAACTGTCAGGCCGGTTTCGCTGTAACCTTCAGTGTTGTGAGTGTTTATTATAACTACCTTTTTAACCTTAAATCAGGAAACAGCCTTCTTCCATTATCGCTTCTTCATCAGGTAGGACTGGCATTCAGTTTAAATAATGTTGAAAAAAGAAATGCCATTAAAACAATAAATTTTCCTAAATTGTAGTTATATTTGATAGTCTTAAAATTGGAATAGGATATTTTTATTATATTTGGATGTTCTAAAAAGCCGTAAAACTAAAGGAGTTATGTATAAATTCAGAGCCTTACCGATAATTTTAGTTGTTTTCCTGTTTCTCATGGCATGCGGATCAAAGAAAAAGAGTCAGTCAAATACCTCTTCAACCACTGGATGGAGTTATAATAATCCTGATAATGGCGGATTTGAAGTAGCTCTGGGAGCAGAACAAAAAACGGGTCCCGGGCTTGTTCTGATTGAGGGTGGTCGCTTTACGATGGGACAGGTGCAGCAGGATGTCATGTATGACTGGAATAATAAGCCCAGAACAGTGACGGTGTCATCATTCTATATGGATGAGACTGAGGTAAAGAATGTCGATTACCGCGAATACCTCTTCTGGCTTCGCAGGGTTTACAAAGATTACCCCGAGGTCTTCAGGAGAGCACTTCCCGATACACTGGTCTGGAGAAGCCCCATGGGTTTCAATGACCCGTACGTTCAGTATTATTTCAGACATCCTTCGTACAATAACTATCCGGTTGTCGGAGTCAGCTGGGTAAAAGCAAACGACTACTGTCTATGGAGAACAGACAGGGTCAATGAACAGATACTCATTGATGAAGGCGAACTGAACCCTGATCCAAATCAGCTCAATGAAAAGAATTTCAATACTGAAGCATATCTGGCCGGTCAGTATGAAGGAGTAGTGAACCAGCTTCGCGAAAGCCTCAATCCGAACCAGACAGAAAGAAGAACCACATTTGAAGATGGAGTGCTTCTACCGAATTACAGACTGCCAACCGAAGCCGAATGGGAATTTGCGGCTTATGCCCTCAGAGGTAATACCTATGAGGAGAGAATATATGAAAGAAGAATTTTCCCGTGGGACGGACATAATGTCAGAAATCCAGCATCAAAATACAGGGGTGAGATGATGGCTAACTTTGTACGCGGAAGAGGTGACATGATGGGTGTTGCCGGGAGCCTGAACGATAACGGGAGCATAACCACCGACGTTAAATCATACTGGCCTAATGATTATGGTCTATACTGTATGGCAGGTAATGTTAATGAATGGGTTCAGGATGTGTACAGGCCGCTTACATCAGACGATGTTGACGGGTTCAATCCATTCAGGGGCAATGTATATACCGACCTCAGGAGAGATCCAAACGGAGTTGTGGTGCAGAAAGACAAACTGGGCAGACTGATCCTGGATACTGTTAAGGATATAGATGTAGCAAACAGGTATAATTACCAGAAAGGAGACTACAGGAACTTCAGGGATGGTGACCTTCAGTCAGGAATTGCAAATAGCGGAGACTGGAAAACAGAGGACGGGAAAAGAGGCTCTCTCAGAATGTACGCCCAGGATGCCACTACCGGCACCACCGATTTTGTAACACTTATCAACGACAATGCCAGGGTATACAAAGGTGGATCATGGAAAGACAGAGCTTATTGGCTTAACCCATCCACTAGAAGATTCCTTGATCAGGACGGTTCACGGGACGACATCGGTTTCAGATGTGCAATGATAAGGGTAGGCAGCCCTTCAGGTTTATAAAACTAAGTTATATGAAAAATAAGCCTCATTATGTGAATAGTGAGGCATTTTTTTACAATTATGAAGACAGAACAGATATATTCGCTTTTTAAAGAATCGACCGGTATTGCAACTGATTCGCGTACAGTCAGCAAAGGTCAGATATTCTTCGCCTTATGGGGAGAATCTTATAATGGTAATAAGTATGCAAATGAAGCTCTTGAAAAAGGAGCTGCATGGGCAGTGATTGATGATCCCATTTATGAGAATGAAAAGACAATACTGGTAGATGACTGCCTCTTTGAACTTCAGGCATTAGCAACTCATCACAGGAAAGAGATGAATGTTCCGGTTCTCGCTATCACAGGAACCAACGGGAAAACAACAACTAAAGAACTGCTTACCGCAATTCTCTCAAAGAAATTAAAGGTACACTCCACAAAAGGCAATCTAAATAATCATATTGGCGTTCCGCTTACGATTCTCTCGGCCCCTTTGGATACTGAAATGATGATCATTGAGCTGGGAGCTAATCATATAGGCGAAATAAGGACTTTATGCGTTATAGCCAAACCTGATTATGGAATAATTACCAACATAGGTACTGCTCATATTGAAGGATTTGGATCATTTGATGGAGTAATAAGAGCAAAAACAGAACTTTATGAATATCTGAGAAAGGTAAACGGAATTGTTTTTTATAATGACAAGGATAGGTTACTTACAGAAAAGATATTCAGAAATATAAATAGGGCTGTACCTTTTTCTGATCCTACCGGCATTGAACTCTTCATAGAAAAAGTACCTTCGGATATTAACCTTATCGTAAATGCAACTTATCATCATCAGAGCTATAAAATCAATACAAATCTTTTTGGAAATTATAATCTCGAGAATATAAAAGCTGCAGTAGCAATAGGATTATTCTTTGAAGTTAATATGAGTGATATAGTTGATGCAGTTGAGAACTATCAGCCTGCAAATAACAGGTCACAGATTAAGATTACAAGCAATAATACTCTTATATGTGACTCATACAATGCTAATCCTACCAGTATGCGCTCAGCCCTGGATTCGTTTGCCAGGATTCCGGCCGGCAAAAAGCTTGTAATCCTTGGAGATATGCTGGAACTGGGGGAAAAAAGCGAAGAAGAACATAACAAACTGTTAGATGAGCTCAAGTCGCATAAGATTGAGAATGTTTTCCTGGTGGGATCAGTATTTCAGAAGGTCTCTTCAAATACAGGATTTAGGTCATTCCCTGACGTGAGCAAACTTATTGATATTCTTAGAATTGAACCTGTAAAAGGGTATACAGTTCTTATAAAGGGATCAAGAAGGATGGGGTTGGAGAAGGTCTATGATCTGCTTTAATAACTTATTCTTTACTGGTTTCAGAACCAGAAAAAGTTATATTAATCAGCAACACTTCAGATCTGCTTCCCGATCTTACCCTGGGACCCCATAGTCCATAGCCGGAGGATACTATGAATTGTGAATTCCCTTTTTTCAGATAGCCATAGCTCAATTCATAAATCATTGCTGTAACATAATTTAATGGCCACATTTGTCCATTGTGAGTATGGCCGGAAAGCTCGAGGTCAACTCCATATTTTGCAGATTCTTCAAGATGAAATGGCTGATGATCAAGAAGGATTACCGGTTTTGTTGAGTCTGTCTCTTTCATAAGTTCCCCTAGTGGCAAACGTTCCTTCCCGTAGAACCTGCGTGAATCCCTGTCTATCCTGCCGATTAACTGAATTCCCCCCGGAAGGGTAACAATCTCATCCTTTAAAACTCTTATTCCTTTGCTTTCAATGTAAGGAATAGTACGGCTTGCTCCACCAATGAATTCGTGGTTCCCTGTTATGGCAAATAATCCGTCAGTACTCTCAGGACACGTAAAGTATTGAAGCAGATCCCCCCGAAGAACAGGACCTATCTCACCATCAACAATATCTCCCAGAAGTAACACCAGATCAGGCTTTAGTTTGCGGAGAATACCTGACATTTTTTTCAGACTTCTTTTTCTTATAATGCTTCCCAGATGAATGTCAGAAACTGCGGCAATACGTAAAGTTTTTATTTCTCCGGCAGGCTTATTTATAGTAATGTTATATTCTTTAACAACAGGTATGATTGCATTTATAAAGCCTCCAATAATTAACAGGGAAGAAATAGATGCTGTAATTATAAATGTCCATTCGCGATAACTAAGAATATTGCCGGGGTTTATTAAATGAGCTATCCTTAATATAAGTAAAATAATATCTGATAACAGGAAAAGCAAAAAACCATATAACATAAAGGCAAGCCAGAAGCCTCCCAATATGTTGAGAGCGTCAGTTATTACTGAAGAATGTTTTGATTCCAGAATTTTTGCAAATATGAAAAGTGCGGAAATGAAAAAGAAGACAACAGCATAAATGAACTTGTGGTTATGAAGGCCGGGTATTGCATTGTATCCTTTAAAATATATATAAATATTTACCAGAGAATAAATTGCGAGCACTATAGAGAAAAATACAATCATTTGGTATCTTTTCATTTGTTATTCAGATTTCCGTTTTCAGGCTGTTAAATGTTTTATTGCCTTTAGCATAAAACTCAAAAACGATACTCTTGTTCAAAACATGAGGTGGAAAGTCAACTTCTTCAAGTTTTTTTACAGCTATTCTTTTCTCTCTGAGTTCCTTTAAACTCCTGTAATAATCCATATGCGCTTTCCATACTGAGAGTACGCTGCTGAAGCTGCCATTGAAAAGAAACATTATTGCAGCCATTCCGTCTAAAATCTTTCTGATGAATAATACTCTGAATAACTTATTGTCGGGCAGATTTTTATAAAGAAGAAACAGGCTGTTTCTGAAGTTCAGATATGTTTTGAAAGGAGAATTATAAGGAAGAGCTCCTCCACCTACGTGATAAACACGTGAGTCAGGTATATAGCTTACCCTGTATCCGGCTTTATTGAATCTCCAGCAAAGATCAATCTCCTCCATATGCGCAAAGAATGAAGCGTCAAATCCTCCGCATTTTTTCCAGGCATCAGCGCGTACTATCATGCAGGCTCCGCTTGACCAGAAAAGATCAACTGACGAATCGTACTGGCCCGCGTCTTTTTCAAAAAAATTGAAAATACGACCGCGGCAGAAAGGGAATCCATACTTATCTATAAAACCTCCGGCTGCTCCGGCATGTTCGAAAAAATCCTTATTGTAATAAGAAAGAATTTTTGGCTGGCATGAAGCAACACGGGGATTGCCTTCCATGAAATTTATCAAGGGGCGTAGCCAGCCTGCAGTTACTTCAATATCAGAATTCAGAAGAACATAGTATTTTGCATCTATATTTTCGAGAGCAAGATTGTATCCCCCGGCGAAGCCATGATTTTTATTAAGACGGATAAGTTTAACTTTCTTACAATTTTCTTCAATCCATTCGGGAGATCCATCATTTGAGCAATTATCCGCTACATAAACATCAACATCATCTGCAATTGAATTCAGGACAACTGTTTCAAGGAACATTTTAAGAAAACCGAGGCCATTCCAGTTTAATATAACAATAGCAGTTCTATTCATTTTCAACAGGCCTTTTATGCTTCCAGCGGCGATGACTCCAGAGCCAATATTCGGGTTTTTCCCTTATTATTTCTTCAAGTCTTCTGACATGTGCTTCTGTTATGACGTTCTCAGGCAGCCCGGCAGTTTGATCTAAGAGGAGTTCAACGTCAAGGTTGTAATGCCCGCGTTTAACTTTTTGAATATGAAAGAATACTACTGCCATGTTGTATTTCGAAGCGATCTTTTCAGTTCCGGTATAGACAGGGGTATCCTGGTTCAGAAATGTTGTCCAGTATTTAATATCGCCTTTGGCAGGGGTCTGATCAGTGAGGAAAACGGAAAGAGTATTTATATTATTCTTTCTATAATTTATTATTTCTCTGATTATATGCGAGGTAGGTGTAAGTTGTATGCCATGTTTTGACCGCTGATTATAAATATACTTATCGAAATACTTATTCTGGAGCGGTCTGTAGATAATAATAGTTTTATATTTTAAATAGTTTGGGAGCAGGGTTGGCCATTCCCAGTTATTATAATGTCCGAGAACAGCAATTATATCGCGTTTTTCCTCCCGAAGCTTGTCGATTATTTCAAGATTCGTGTAGGTGAATCGCTTTCTTTGCTCTTTTTTAGACATATGTGTAAGCTTAAATGTCTCAACAATAATATCAGCAAGATGCTTGTAGTATTTTTTAGCTATGCTTTTTAGCTCTTCTTCTGACTTTTCGGGAAAAGCGTTTTTCAGGTTTGTCGCCACTACTTTTCTTCTGTACGAGGGGAAATAATACAGCAGAAGAAAAATAAAGTCGGAAAAGACATATAAAACTCTTAGTGGCAGAAGGGTAACTACCCAGTTAAATGCATAAAAAACGTAATACCCGATTGCATCCATTTTTTGATAGGGTTAATTCTTCATAAATCTACAAACAATTTCCTGAACTTCTGAGAAAACGTAATTGTTTGCCGCCACTATTTCTTCACCGGATAGTTTTTTTTCTGTGCCTGAAAAATCACTTACCCGGCCCCCGGCTTCTCTGACAAGAATAATTCCGGCCGCGATGTCCCACGGATGAAGGCCATACTCATAGAATGCCTCAAATCTGCCGCAGGCCACATAAGCAAGATCAATAGCAGCTGATCCCAGTCTACGTATGCCGTGAGTGTTCTTGCACATATATGACAGTAAATCCATATACCGGCTCAGCCCTGAAAAATCGCTGTATGGGAACCCTGTAGCTACGAGACTATCCGATAATCCGGGCGCTTTTGAAACATGTATCGGAAGGCCGTTAAGCCAGGCTCCGCCATTTTTCCATGCAGTAAATACTTCATTGCCACTTACTTCATAAACAACACCTGCAATTACTTCATCATACTCCATGAGGCCTATACTTATGGCATGTGGATGAAGACCGTGCAGAAAATTGGTTGTACCGTCCAGTGGATCTATTACCCAGGTATATTTTACGCCGGTTTTTTTAATGGTCCCTTCCTCAGTATTAAATCCGGCCTCGGGAATGAGACGGCTTAATTTTTCAACCAGCATTTTTTCTGATCCCTTGTCAACATAGCTTACAAAATCGTTAAATCCTTTTCGCTCTGTCCGGGTAATATCAAATCCTTCTGATTCTTTCAGTATAAAGGCAGCTGTTTCCCTGGCAGCACTTTCAATTTCTTTGCATAAATCTTTAAGCTGGATCATTGTTCAGTCGATTAATTCAACATTTATTCTGCCACTTGAAGAAATACCCAGAAGTTTTACTCTTTTTATCTGGCCGGTAAGTTTTGAATTCCAGGGATGTTCCACCCTTAAATAATTTGAAGTAAAACCTGTTATAAATCCTTCAGTATGCGTCCTTTCAAATAGTACATTGGTATTATAGCCAATATTTAATTTGGAAAATTCCTGAGTTTTCTTCTCCGACAAAGCTATAAGTCTTTTGCTTCTTGATTCTTTTTCAGCATATGGTACTTTCCCGGGAAATTTTTCTGCAATTGTGCCGGGCCTTTCGGAAAAAGTAAATACATGAAGATATGAAACAGGCATTTCTTCGAGAAATGACCAGGTCTCCTCAAAATCAGCTGATGATTCTCCCGGAAAGCCAACAATTACGTCAGCCCCTATACCTGCTAATGGCAGTTTGTCCTTTACTTTCTTTATCCTGGATGCAAAAACATCTCTTGTATATCTTCTTCTCATCAGACCGAGGATCTTATTACATCCACTTTGCAACGGGATATGAAAATGGGGAAGAATTTTTTCATTAAGGGCAGTAAGTTCTATAATTTCGTCGGTCAGAAGGTTTGGCTCGATAGATGATATCCTGTATCTCTCAATTCCGTTAATTCTGACCAGTTCATACAAGAGCTCCGCAAATGATTCTCCGGTCGATTTTCCAAAATCACCAATATTAACGCCGGTAATAACAATCTCTTTAACCCCACGGGCGGCTACTTTTTCTGCTTCCTCTACAATTGATGAAATATATGGATTCCTGCTTTTTCCCCGGGCAAGAGGAACAGTACAATAGGAGCATCCATAGTCGCATCCATCCTGAACTTTCAGGAAGGAACGTGTACGGTCACCAATAGAGTAAGACTGGTGAAAACTATCAGAAGCGGATAAATCGCAGGAGTGTATCTCTGTAATGGGTTTCTTTTCAAAATTGGTTAAGTAATCAGCAATATCGAATTTCTCATTAGTGCCAAGAACCAGATCAACACCCGGGATTGATGATATCTCCTGCGGTTTTAACTGGGCATAGCAGCCCACTACAGCAATAAATGCTTCGGGTGACAGGTTAATAAATTTTTTTATTGCCTGCCTGCATTTCTTGTCAGCGGAATCTGTTACTGAACAAGTATTAATTACATAAATGTCAGCCTTTGAATTTGCAGGAACTCTTTCAAATTTATCTTCCGGGAATAATCGTGAAATTGTTGAAGTTTCGGCAAAGTTCAATTTGCATCCAAGAGTGTGAAAAGCTACCTTTTTCTTGTTAATGATCATACTAATATTTTCCACTTAGGTGAAAAGGAGAAAAAAGCATTACTCATTTAATTTAGTCAGAAATACATTTTTGAACTCAACATCTTTACCTTCACTTTGAAGGCATATGGAGCCTTTATTCAGATTAACATTCGTTGCTTTGTTTTGAAATACTCCATTTACAGTTACCTCAATAGTATTGTCTTTACAGACGACATCCATTGTATTCCATTCTCCAACCGGTTTCTCCGACGATTCTGCCATCTTCTTCACAAATGGCTTCGTTTTATCGGTCCGCTCATTCATCTCCGCGCCATTCATACAAACGAAATCCCCTGCACTTCCAGCCTTTAACTGGCATTCCACACATTTTAACCATATGGTATCAGGTTGCTGTGCATGAATAAATACACCACTATTGGAAGCTTCCACAGGCCAGCGCCATTCAACATGAAGCTTGTAGTCAGAATATATTTCTTTTGTTCGCATGTATCCAAATGGATCACCTGCAATATGAATTGTTCCATCCTTAATAGTGAAGACTTTGGAAGGATCAACTGAGGAATCTTTAAGTTTGAAGACCCAGTTGGAAAGATCTTTTCCGTTAAATAGAATTACTTTATTGTTTTCCTTCTTATCCTGAGCTTTAACAATGCCTGAAGTTGATAATACAATGATTATCAGAATTGCGGCGAAATTGATGAACCTTGTTTTCATAATGATATTATTTGTCTTTATTTTAAAGTAATTTACTTGCAAGTTCGGCCAGGAAACTACGTTCACCCTTAATCAGATTCACGTGAGCAAAAATATCCTGGTTTTTCATTTTGTCTGACAGATAGCTTAATCCATTAGATGCAGCATCGAGGTATGGAGAATCTATCTGTTCAATATCGCCTGTAAAGACCATCTTGGTTCCTTCACCGGCTCTTGTTATAATGGTTTTGATTTCGTGCGGAGTGAGATTCTGTGCTTCGTCGACTATAAAGAATATGCTTGAAAGACTCCGGCCTCTGATATATGCCAGAGGGGTGATTACAAGCTTTTCTTCCTTCATCAGGTCGTTAATGCGCAGAAATTCAGGACTCTGATGGCTGAATTTATGCTTAATGACTGTAAGGTTATCATATAATGGTTGCATGTAAGGATCCATTTTTTCTTTTACATCCCCGGGAAGAAAGCCAAGATCACGGTTTGCCAGTGGAACAATTGGACGGGCAAGAAAGATCTGTTTGTATCTCTTATGTTGCTGGAGGGCTGCAGCAAGAGCTAGAAGCGTTTTCCCGGTACCGGCTTTGCCGGTTAGCGAAACAAGCTGAATATCAGGATTTGAGAGAGCCTCAATTGCAAATGTTTGCTCAGCATTGCGAGGATCAATACCGTATGTTGTCTGTTTAATAACTCTTGTAAGGTTCTTATTCACAGGATTGTAGTGAGCAAGTGCACTTGCTCCGTTATTCTTCAAGATGAAAAACTTATGCCCTTTCAGATCTTTTTCAAGTTTAAATTCCTCTGAAGTAACTCCATCAGGGAGTTCGTATAACTTACTTATTAATCCCTGATCAACCCCTTCCATAACCGAGATACCTTTATAGAGATCGTCTATATTGGCTACTTTGTCGTTTTCGTAGTCCTGGGCAATAATTCCCAGCGATTTGGCCTTCATCCTGAGATTTATATCCTTTGTAATAAGCACAACTGTTTTATCTTTATTCGCGCCACATACATACTCGGCAATTGCAAGGATCCTGTGGTCAGCTGTTCTTTCAGGGAATGACTGGTTAACCTTATCAGAAAAATCTTTGCCTGTTTCAATATGCAGGTTACCAAGATTCTCTCCAAGAGGGATATTGGCTGTCAGTAGTAAGTCGCCGGCAAGCCTGTCAAGCTCCCTGGTAAACTCCCGTGCATGAAAATTAATAAGATCATTGCCTCTCTTGAACTTATCAAGTTCTTCCAGAACAACAATTGGAATTATTACATCATTTTCTTCAAAATTGTAAATGCATTTATAGTCATGAAGTAAAACGTTGGTGTCAATAATAAAAAGTTTCTTATTATTTTTTCTTTTCATCTTTAAGTATCTAATAGTAAATACTATGTGCCTGGTTGGCTCTTAATATTCAGACTCATAAAAATAACGAAAAATCCCGTATTAATTGTAATGATAATTTAAAGTATGTTATTTTGCATCAAAATGTATCGGATTATGGAACTTGCTTCCAACTTCGCTTGGGTGCAGAAGTCAAAGTAAGCTACTAACGTAATTGTGATAAAAAAACAATATCAGATAAAATTATGAAATATAAAGAGACCACTGATTTTCTTTTCAGTCAGCTCCCCGCATACCACCGAATAGGGAAAGCTGCATATAAGGGCACCCTTGATAATTCAATAAAACTTGATAATTATTCTGGTAACCCACACCGGAAGTTCCTGTCGGTCCATGTGGCCGGGACAAACGGCAAAGGATCAGTTTCACATATGATAGCTTCAGTACTGCAGGAGGCCGGCTATAAGACCGGACTATACACTTCACCTCATCTTAAGGATTTCAGGGAACGGATAAGGATTAATGGGGCAATGATCCCCCGCGATGAAGTAATATCATTTGTAGAAAAAAACAAGGAAATTATAGAATCATTGAAGCCCTCATTTTTTGAAATGACAGTTGCTATGGCTTTTGACTATTTTGCAAAGAGCAACATTGACGTGGCAGTCATCGAAGTTGGATTGGGAGGCAGACTAGATTCTACCAACATTATTAATCCGATCCTTTCAGTGATTACAAATATCGGGCATGATCACATGAATATTCTCGGCGAAACTTTTGAAAAAATTGCTGTTGAAAAAGCCGGAATAATAAAACCTTCAGTCCCGGTAGTGATAAGCGAAACTCAAAGTGAAACCCGGGAAGTTTTTATTTCACGGGCTTCTGAAATGAAATCGGAGATAAGATTTGCTGATCAGAACTTTTCGTGTATTCTGAAAGAGGCCATTTATATTACAGGCGAAAGAGGTTATACAGTAAATGATATAGTAAATAATGAATCTTTTGAAGGAATAACAGCCCTGGGGGGTGATTATCAATCAAAAAACCTCGTCGCAGTATTCCAGTCTTTCAGAACACTCAATGGCATTTTGCATATTTCCAATGACAATATTATAAATGGGATAAACCGGGTAATACTCAATACAGGATTAAACGGACGATGGCAGATACTGGGCTATAATCCGTTAACTGTTTGCGACACAGGGCACAACCAGGAGGGATTGGAATATGTTTTGAAACAGATAGAAAGAATTCCAAAGACTGGCTTACATCTGGTTGTAGGATTTGTAAATGATAAAGATCTCTTCTCAGTATTGCCCCTTTTTCCGAAAGAGGCTGTTTATTATTTTACAAAAGCCTCTGTACCAAGGGCGCTTGATGAGAATATCCTTAAGACAAAAGCAGAAGAATACGGACTTCATGGTAAGAGTTATCCTGATGTGAAAAGTGCTGTTGCAGCTGCCAGAACAGATGCACCTGCGACTGACATGATATTTATTGGGGGAAGCACTTTTATTGTAGCTGATGCTTTATAACCATAGTGTTATAGAATTATTACCACAACGGGTCAAAGGCGCTGAGAATTACTATATATTTAGCTAGATTTGTATATAGTAATAAAATGCTGTGTTATGAAAAAACTGCTGGCCTGGTTGTTTTTGATATGCCTGACTCTTTCAGGAGCTTCACAAACCGGGAAGACGATAACCATACTTCATACTAATGACCTTCACTCACGTCTTATTGGCTATGCCCCCGAATCAGCGTACACCCCTTTAACAATTAATGATGATAACACTGTTGGTGGTTTTGCAAGGATAGCAGCTATAATCAAGTCTGAAAAAAATGCAATTGACGGTCCGACTCTTGTGCTGGATGCCGGCGACTTTTTTATGGGTACACTCTTCCCAGGCCTTGAGAAAGAAACCGGGTTTCAGCTTCGGCTGATGAAAACTATGGGTTATGATGTTCTGGGTTTTGGAAACCACGAGTATGAATTCGGTCCGGAATGGCTGGCATCTGTTGTAGGAACCTCGAACAAATTGGGAGAGATTCCTTCGTTGCTCATGGGGAATGCAGTCTTTGACAAAAAGGATAACAGGGATGATGGTCTGGAAAAACTTTTCTCTGATAATGTTATAAGCAGAAAACTCATATTGACAAAAGACGGTATTAAAATTGGCATCTTTTCAATACTTGGAAAGAATGCAGTTGAGGTTGCCCCTAAAGCTGCTCCGGTAACTTTTGCCAGACAAATTTCTTTTGCCGGAAGAATGGTTAAGGAGTTACGGAGTGAAAAATGCGATATTATTATATGTATTTCACACTCAGGTGTTTCAAAGGATAAAAACGGTAAATGGGGCGGTGAGGATGTTGAACTCGCAAAAAAGGTTAATGGAATTAGCGTAATAATTGGTGGTCATTCTCACACCAGGCTTGAGCAGCCATTGATTGTAAATGGTGTCCCCATAGTCCAGACCGGAGAATTTGGCCAGAATGTAGGAAGACTCTCATTAACATTTTCGAATGGGAAAATGAATACGGTGAGTTATAAGCTAATTCCGGTTGATGATAAAATCATGGGTGATAAAAATATAAATCAACTTATTGAAGCTCAAAAGGAGAGGATATCAAAAGAAATACTTGAGCCTATTGGAATGAAGTATGACAGACCTGTAGCCGAGACAGATTTTCAACTTGAGGGCAATGATGTGGGAAATTTTCTGGAGAGTAATCTGGGGCCTGTTGTTGCCGACGCCATTCAGTTTTATGTTAACGGAAATGGAGGTAAAGGTACCGATATAAGCATGGTTGCTGCAGGCGTATTGTTCGACAAAATTCTTCCAGGAGTTCAGACAGCGGCTGATCTGTTCAGGGTAGTACCTCTTGGATCAGGAAAGGATAATGTACCTGGTTACCCACTATCACGATTGTATATTACAGGTAAGGAATTGAAGAGTGTTCTTGAAATATTACAGATTGCATATAAATCTGGTCCTGATAATTTTTGTTACTATTCAGGTCTCTGGGTAGAATTAGATCCGGCGAAAGGATTATTTAAAAAAATTAAGAAAATTGAATTATTGCGCCCTGATGGGAAGTACATAAATGTTGATTTTTCAATGAAAAACAAAACACTCTATTCTGTTACTGCTAATTCATATATGCTTGAATTCATAGGTATTATCAAAAAAATGAGTTTTGGATTAATAAATGTTGTACCAAAAGATATCAATGGAGCCCGGATTAAAGACATGGAAACTGCCATCATTGATATGGACGAAAACAGAGAAGGTGTTCAGGAAGGGAAGGAGTGGCTGGCATTAATTAAATACCTTGGTTCAATGAAAGATACTAATGGTAATGGTATTCCGGATATTGACAGAAAATATGCGGTCGCTATAAAATGCTTCTATCCCAAAAGTTCTAAATGACTTTTAATTAAAAGTTGTCTTAAGTCGTAGTTTATCCGGGAAGTATGTTCATCACCCTGAAGTTTTTCCTGATCTGAAGGATCTGTGGGAATACCCTCAAATATAGGTTCGTCCATTGTTATTGTACCTGAGGTGCAGAGATTATCTTGACACTGGTTTTATTGGGAACCTATGTTTTTTTAATTACAGTATATGGTTGAAAATAGCTATTGGCATTGGCAGGTTTCAGTCCGATTAATTTTGCCTGAGATGCAATAATTTCTTTTCATAACAGGATCGGATTGTACTGATGATTTGCTTTAAATGAATTATGGTCTGCTTTGAGGTAAAGGGAATAAAGATTTAATGAATTAATTTTATAAGTTTGCAGGCTAAAGTTTATATGGTATGGGAATCAACAGCTATTTCTGGATAGGATTTCATATATTCATCTTTTTGATGCTGGCACTTGATCTTGGGGTCTTTCATAAACATGCTCATAAAGTTCCGGTAAAAGAAGCAATAATATGGACCATAGTCTGGATTAGTCTTGCCTTAGTATTTAATCTTTTCGTGTTTTTTGAGTTCGGGAAAATTAAAGCCCTTGAATTTCTAACAGGCTATGTGATTGAATACTCTTTGAGCGTAGATAATATATTCGTATTCATTCTGATATTTTCATATTTCGCCGTAAAGGCTCAATATCAGCACAAAATTTTATTTTGGGGAATATTAGGAGCTCTTATAATGAGAGGTATATTTATTTTTACTGGTGTCGCGCTCATTAATCGATTTCATTGGATTGTAATTATTTTCGGAGGCTTTCTTGTTTTTTCAGGAATACGGATGCTCTTTCAAAAAGAGACTGACGTTGACCCTGAAAAGAATGCAATTGTCAGATTTTTTAAAAAATTCCTTCCTGTTTCTCATGATATGCATGGTGGAAATTTCTTCATCATACAGAACAATAAATTGTATGCAACACCTCTATTCCTTGTTCTCCTGATAATTGAATCGTCAGACCTTCTTTTTGCTGTTGATAGCATCCCGGCTATTCTTGCTATAAGTCACGACAGATTCATAGTTTATACATCAAATATTTTTGCAATAATGGGTTTACGCTCACTCTATTTTGCTATCGCGGGTATAATGGGGTATTTCCGTTTTCTGAAAATAGGATTGGCATTTGTCCTTACTTTTGTAGGACTGAAGATGCTTGCTGCATTTATAAATTTTGAGATTCCAATAGTATTATCGTTGGGAATAATCATTGCAATACTTCTGATTTCAATTCTTGCTTCAGTTGTTGTAAAGGAAGATGTAAAGGAAGATGTAAAGGAGAAGAAATAAATTTCTTAACAAAATCAGTCAATTAGCCAGGTACCTTAAATAGTCAGTCAGGTTTATTTCAACATATAACACTGTCATCCCGAGCCCCAGCGAGGGATCTCCACTAGTCGTTACAGATCTTTGCAAATAATGTCATATTGCCTGGTGTGCAAATTTGTATATGGACTACCAATGACAAAACTTTCAGAAGTGCCATAATGGGCATAGCGGTCAAGTTAAGCTCTGGGGATGAATGAGAAACTGCGTAAAAAAGTTTCCCCCCGCCATAAGCGGGACAGGCTCTCCTTTTGAAGGACTACTCTTTATACACATCTTAGTTATCAGAAGATATATAAAAACTTGGGACTTTGTTTTGAACATTCTTAACCACGAAGTGGCTAAATATGAATATCTTGACAATAAAAAGATGTGTATAAAGGGTAGTTTGAAGGAGGGGTGGTTGATTCATTGATACAGAAGACAACACAGTATAGGTAAATACATAGTTGACTTTTTTGTGCTTAGGCATACCATAATGCGATAAGGAGATCCTTCACTCGCGCTAGGGATGACAATGCCGTTGAGGAGTACAGGGGGTCAGAAAATAAGGGATTGAGCAATTATAATGATGTCAGCTCCTTCATTCGTTCCTCCAATGATCTTATCTTCGACTCCGCATCGCTCTTTTTCTTTCTCTCTAATTCTAAGATATTTGCAGGAGCATTAGTAACAAAACGCTCATTTTCAAGCTTTTTCATAACATTGATTAGAAATCCCCTGTAATATTTCAGATCCTCCTGGATTTTTGCCAGTTCGCTCCCGACATCAATCTTACCGGCCAGGGGTACAAAATATTCTGTTATCCCCACCATAAACGACACAGTACCTTCCTGTTTCTCAGAAACAAATAACACA
>JANYJP010000102.1 GCA_025358455.1 Bacteroidales bacterium | reverse complement strand
ACCAAGCTATTTCCCCACCCTGCGGTTATATAATTCCTGCCAGTTCTCAGTTCCTGAGTCAGCTGCCGGTTGACTCTTATCAACAGCTTTTCTTTCAAGTTTTATAATAGCCATTTCACGGATTCCTCTGGCAACTCCTTTAGCATGACTCGCAACATCAACAAATGCAACGAACCTGTTTATCTGATGAGGTAAAATTTCAGGTGTTTGAACAAATCCTATATCCTCGGCTTTCAAAGAATAATTGTCATAGTTGGTCGCCCATACATCAACATAATAAACAAACGGATCAAGATCTGAGAAAACTGCTTTTCCATTAACATCGGTAACACCCTCCGTAACTTTATTTGTCTGATTCACCCAATCAGTATTTGTAGGGTAAAGAAATATACTGGCATCCGGAATAATATCCAGGCTATAATATTCCCGAACCTCTATTTCCAGAAGTGTAGGTATCGTTACTGTAATGGTAAGTGATGCCTTATCTTCATTGCCGTTTTTTGAAGTTGCTGTTAAAGTAACATCATAAGTACCGGTTCCTGTATAGACATGGATTGGATTTTTAGCATTTGAAATATAGCCATCGCCAAAATCCCATTCAAATTTATTAGCGTTTTGTGAATCATTGTTAAACAGAACATTATGTCCTACTTCAGGTTCAGTGGTATCTGTAGAAAAATGAGCCACAGGAGATTTCTGACATGAAATAACAATAAACGGTAATACAAGCGCAAGGTAAAGTATCCTTTTCATAGTAATAATTTTTATAGTTCAGTCTTTCAGTTTCAAATTACGTGCCATCTTTCAATAAAGTTAAATTCTTCCACAGAAAGTTGCATGGGGCAGTTAACTTTTGGTCTGCAAATTTAAAAAAATAATAATTATCTTTGCACTCCAATAAAAAGTAGTTGCCCGAATGATAAAGATAACTTTTCCTGATGGTTCTGCAAGAGAATATAATAAAGGTACTAACAGCCTTGAAATAGCAGAACAGATTAGTCCCCGACTGGCTAAAGAGGTTTACTCAGCTACAGTTAATGGTGAAATATGGGATCTCACCCGGCCAATTGAAACGGATTCAACATTAAAGCTTCATAAATGGGAGGATTCTGAAGGGAAATATGCATTCTGGCATTCATCGGCCCACCTTATGGCAGAAGCCCTTGAATCTTTGTATCCGGGTATGAAATTCGGTATTGGTCCGGCTATTGAAAATGGGTTTTACTATGATGTAGATCCGGGTGAAGGAAAGGTTATAACAGAAACAGATCTTCCTGTTATTGAAAACAGGATGAAAGAACTTGCCTCTAAAAATCTTACCTACAGCAGAAAACAGGTAAGCAAAAAGGAAGCACTTGATTTCTTTACAAAAAAAGGAGACGAGTACAAAACAGAGCTTATAAGTGAACTTGAAGACGGCACTATTACATTCTATACCCAGGGTAATTTCACCGATCTTTGCAGGGGCCCGCACCTTCCATCCACCGAGCCATTGAAAGCAATTAAGCTTCTAAGTGTTGCTGGCGCTTACTGGCGTGGGAATGAGAAACGCAGGATGCTTACGAGGATCTACGGAATAACATATCCAAAACAGAAACTCCTTGACGAATATCTCGTTTTTCTTGAGGAGGCAAAAAGAAGAGATCACAGGAGGATAGGCAAAGAGCTGGAATTATTTACCTTCTCTCCAAAAGTCGGTATGGGTCTTCCATTGTGGCTTCCGAAAGGGTCTGATCTAAGGCAGAATCTTATTACTTTCCTTACCAGGGTACTCAGGAAAAGAGGCTATAAAATTGTAACTACTCCACATATCGGAAACGTAAACCTTTACAAAACATCAGGCCATTTCGAAAAATATGGAGCTGATTCTTTTCAGCCGATTTCAACTCCTCAGGAAGGAGAACAGTTTATGCTTAAGCCCATGAATTGTCCTCACCATTGTGAGATCTACAACGCTACTCCTCACTCCTATAAGGATCTGCCACTTAGAATGGCAGAATTTGGAACTGTTTACAGATACGAGCAGAGCGGTGAGTTACACGGGCTGACAAGGGTAAGAAGTTTTACTCAGGATGATGCCCACCTGTTTTGCAGGCAGGATCAGCTTCGCGAGGAGTTTAAGGGCATTATTGACCTTATCTTATACATATTTAAGATTCTCAATTTCAATGATTTTACTGCACAGGTATCATTACGCGACCCTGATAACAAACAAAAATATATCGGATCGGATGAAAACTGGGAAAGAGCAGAACGCGATATTATTGAAGCAGCAGCAGAAAAGAACCTCGAGACAACAATAGTTAAAGGAGAGGCAGCATTTTATGGACCAAAACTTGATTTTATGGTGAAAGATGCCATTGGAAGAAAATGGCAGCTGGGAACCATACAGGTAGATTATAACCTCCCTGAAAGATTTGATTTAACATATAATGGCAACGATAACCAGAAGCACAGGCCTGTAATGATTCATCGGACAATCTTTGGATCAATGGAACGGTTTGTGGCAGTTCTTATCGAGAATACCGCCGGAAAATTCCCTCTCTGGCTGGCTCCGGAAAAAGCAGTCATTTTGCCTATTGGCGAAAAATTCAATGATTATGCCGGAAAAGTTTTGGAATCTCTAAATAATTCCGATATTTGCACACTAATTGACGAAAGAAGCGAAAAGATAGGTAAGAAGATCAGGGATAATGAATTAAAGAAGATTCCCTACCTTCTTATAGTGGGTGAAAAAGAGGTTGAAAACGGAACAATCGCGGTCAGAAAGCAGGGCGAAGGCGATATCGGGAGTATGAAAATTGAAGAATTTGTGAGTTTTATCAACTCTGAGATCAAAAAGGAAATTGCATTTTAAGAACAATAGGTAGTTTTAGTATTAACAAAAATAAGGAGGAAAGAGCCATAGCTTTACCAATAAGGCGAAGCCCGGCAAGGGTTACCCAGCCGGCTCACAAAATTAATCACAGGATCACTGCAAAAGTGGTCAGAGTTGTAGGCGAAGAAATAGAAGCAGACGTAATGAGTATTCAGGATGCTCTCAAACTGGCAGATACTCTGGAACTCGATCTTGTTGAAATTTCACCCAATGCTGATCCCCCTGTTTGTAAAATTGTTGATTATCAGAAATTTCTTTATCAACAAAAGAAAAAGCAGAAAGAAATTAAGGCCAAAGCATCTAAGGTTGTTGTGAAAGAGATACGGTTTGGCCCTAATACTGATGATCATGATTATAACTTTAAGCTCAAACATGCAATGCGGTTTCTTGAAGAAGGCGCCAAAGTAAGAGCTTATGTGTTCTTTAAAGGACGATCAATACTATTCAAAGAACAGGGAGAAGTATTACTGCTTCGTTTTGCCAACGACCTCGAGGAATTTGGAAAAGTAGAACAGCTTCCCAGACTTGAAGGGAAAAGGATGATAGTATCTTTCTCACCTAAAAAGAAAAAATAGTTTTTTAATATATTTGAAAGAGAGAAATGCCAAAAATGAAGACAAATCCGGGTGCAAAGAAAAGATTTTCTTTAACCGGTACAGGAAAGATCAAGCGTAAACATGCATTTAAGAGCCACATCCTCACCAAAAAATCAACAAAACGTAAGAGAAATCTTACTTATGCCGGTTTGGTTCATAAAACAGACCTGAAAAACGTTAAGCTTATGCTCGGGATGAGATAATTGTACAACGCATTGATAAAAGTATTTATAGTATTAACAGATTGTTCAGCTAAAAAGAGTCACTAATCAGACCGCTGACATTCAAAAAAAATGAGTTATGCCAAGATCAGTAAATGCCGTCGCTTCACGTGCCAGAAGAAAAAAGGTACTTAAGCAGACAAAAGGAAACTTCGGTTCAAGAAGGAATGTAATAACGGTTGCAAAGAATACTCTCGATAAAGGAATGGGGTATGCTTACCGCGACAGAAAAAGAAAGAAAGGTCTTTTCAGAGGTCTATGGATTCAGAGAATTAATGCAGGTGTGCGTCAGTACGATATGAGCTATTCTGAGTTTATAGGCAAACTTGATAAAAAAGGTATCACACTTAACAGAAAAACTCTTGCCGACCTGGCAATGAACCACCCTGATGCTTTTAAGGCTATCGTTGAAAAAGTTAAGTAGAGAATATTATACATCATAAAATAAGGGACTCGCGAAAGCTAGTCCCTTTTTTATTTGACTTACCCTTTATATATACTCATCTGTTATAACTTACCCCCTATGCAGCTTCGCGTCATCTCCCCCAAGGGGGAATTTAAAAATGGGGTTCGTGATCAGAGAAATGCATGGAAAATCTATCTGGCCTTCATAAACATCCTGTTCCACCTGATCTTTTTCAAACCCGTGGCCTCTTTGTCGAGCGACAACCAGATAAATTTCGGCTTGCCTACAACATGATCTTCAGGTACAAATCCCCAGTATCTTGAGTCGGCAGAATTATGGCGGTTATCCCCCATCATCCAGAAATAATTCATCTTAAAGGTATAACTTCTGGCTGCAATATTATTGATAAATATAGTACTTCCTTCAACCCTCAGATCATTCTGCTCATAAACGTTTATTATCCTTTCGTACAGGCACAGGTTAGCTGTATCAAGTTGAACTGAAGATCCCTTTACCGGTATCCATATTGGTCCGTAATTGTCTTCATTCCATCCAAGAGTCTTGCTATACGGAAAAATATAGGGAGCAAATATTCCGGCTCTCGTATTTACAGGTGAAACCTCTGATACATTCGTGAACTTGGTTATCGTCGCGGCATTTCCAACTGTGAGAGGAAGGTAATAATCCGAGCCGGAAACCATCGTCTGGTCATACCTCGTTATTCCAAGCCGTTCAAACGCTTTTGGGTTGATAGTCGTTCCGTTTGTTCTGACAACGTAAGTGCTCTGTTGTGTTCCGTTATCAGGAACAATTTTCCCGTTAACATACAATACTCCTTCTTTGATTCTTACACTGTCACCTGAAATACCAATACATCTTTTTACATAGTTATCTCTCCTGTCAACGGGTCTGTAAATAACGGTATATTTACTCCATATCTCTTTTCTGGCTTCCTGAAGGTAGTAACTGTCAGGTTTCAAAGTTGTTCCTGTCAGTTTTCCCATGTCTTTAATTTCTCTTGCCTTACTCCGTACAATTTCATAATAGTCGGGGGTCGCTTCCTCCAGTACAACTGTATCGCCTGCCGGAAAATTGAATACTATAGGATCATTGTTTTTTACCCTTCCTCCTCCCATAAGTCGTTTATATTTCCAAAGAATCAGGTTTGACCACGATTTGCTCTTGGTTAAAGGCATCGTGTTCTGCGTAAATGGAAATGCTAAGGGAGTATTTGGCATACGTGGTCCGTATGCCAGCTTACTTACAAAAAGATGATCGCCAACAAGCAGTGATTTTTCCATCGAAGGCGTTGGGATCCTGTAATTCTGAAAAAGAAATATATTAATCAGAGATACAGCTATTACTGCAAAAATCAGTGCATCAAGCCATTCAATAAAAGCATTGTTCTTGCCTGTCCTTTTTTTCCAGAAAGTCCAGTTTACCTTTTCAGTAATATATAAATCATAAATTATTCCCAAACCGAGCAATAGCCAGAAATTTCCAATCCAGATAACAATCAGAAGGTAAATAAACGCTGTTATAGCAAACCTTATGTATTTTTTTGAAAATAAATCAGTCATAATTAATGTTATTTATTTCGGGTAGTAAAAGTAAAAATAATAATCAGAATCCCATTACATCGTTCATAGTGAATATACCTTTTCTTGAACTGATAAACTCAGCAGCAATAACAGCTCCCAGGGCAAGACCCTTCCTGTTTTTGGCTTCATGCTTCAGACTTATCGTATCAATCTCCGAATCCCAGGTTACAGTATGGGTTCCGGGAACATCTCCCTCACGTACAGAATGGATTGGAATCATGCCGGTCGATTTTTCCGACTCAAAACACCATCCGTGATAATCAGAATTGTTTTGGCTTATACCATTCGCCATAGTTATTGCTGTGCCGCTTGGTGCATCAAGCTTTTTAGTGTGATGAATCTCTTCTATTGAAACCTGGTAATCTTTATAACTTTCCATCTGTTTTGCCAGTTCCGAGTTAAGCCTGAAAAGCAGATTTACTCCGATACTATAATTTGAAGAGTGGATAAATGCTGAGGCAAATTTTTTACAGAGGTTAACAGCATTATCATAATTATCAAGCCATCCGGTAGTACCTGAAACTACAGGCACCCTGCTCTCAAAGCATTTTGAAATATTGCTGTAAGCTGCACCGGGGAACGAAAATTCAATTGCCACATCAATCCCTTTAAGATTAATATTATTCAGATCATCCGCATTGTGTTGATCTATAATAAGTTTTATGACATGACCTCTTTTAAGGGCTATGGCTTCAATTTCATGTCCCATTCTGCCATAACCGATTAACGCGATGTTCATAACCAAATGTTTTTGCGAAAATACCGGTTTTGAGGATGGTTACCGCATTAATAATCAACAAAATTCTTAAAGAGAAGTTAAAATATAGGTATGAGGTTCACTTTTTACTTCCTGCCTGACTACAGGCAGATTGTCTTTTATCTTTTACAATAGCAGTTAATGGATTTCTATTATTATATTTCAATTATAAAAATATGATGCCATGAAGAATTTAACGGTCTCATTATCAATACTAATTATGATAATAAACGGTTCATGTACACAGTATGAGAAGGCTGACCTTGTTATAATAAACGCTAAAGTTCTCACAATTGATAAAGACAATCCTGCTGCACAGGCTGTTGCAATAAAGGGCGAACTCATCATTGCAGTGGGTACTACAACTGAGATATCCCACATGATAGAAAAAGGAACAACAAAGGTTATTGATGCCGGGGGGAGACTTGTAATTCCCGGCTTTAATGATGCACATGTACACTTTGGTCCGCTTGATCCGGATTACATTGAACTACGGTATACAACTGATCCCTCAGCAATAACAGAAAAAGTTAAGGCTCAGATAGCCAGATCAAAACCCGGGGAACTTATCAGCGGAGGCCATTGGGAACATGAAATGTTCACTGACAAAAAGTGGCCCTCAAAAGAACTTATTGATAAGGTTTCTCCTGATAACCCTGTAGTTCTGAGCAGGGCAGATGGTCATTCGGTTCTCGTAAACTCTTATGTACTTAAGGCTTCAGGAATAACAAAGAACACTTCAAATCCTTTTGGCGGAGAAATACAAAAAGATCCGGTAACCGGTGAGCCAACAGGTATATTAAAGGAAAATGCCGAGAGTATTATAACTACCGGAGAGGTAAAAGTTCAGAGAACAAAGGAAGAAGAATATGCCAGATTATGGCAGGGATATTTGCTGGCACTGAAAGAAGCCCGTGAACTTGGTGTTACCAGTATTCAGATTCCGGGCAGCGCAGATTTTGAAGCCTATCAGAAACTTCAAAAAGACGGAGAACTTACCAGCAGAATAGATATTGGACGTTCATTAACTGCTGATACAATGATCCTGAAAGAATATCTTGTTCTCAAAAAACAATTCCCTGGCGAAGGGAACTGGATAAGATTCGGATACCTGAAGGCATTTATTGATGGAACAATAGGGTCAGGAACAGCTCTGATGTTTGAGCCTTTCACCGATGATCCATCAACATCCGGACTTTCAATGATGCCATATGAAGAGTTCGAAAATATGGTTATTGCTGCCGATAAGTTTGGTTTTCAGCTAGGAGTCCATGCAATTGGAGATAAAGGAAACAACTGGACGCTAAACGCTTATGAGAAGGCACAGCAGGTTAATGGTAAACGTGAAAGCCGTCACCGTGATGAACATGCCCAGACACTTATTATGTCAGATATTCCGCGTTTTGCACAGCTTGGTGTCATTCCTTCCATGCAACCAACCCATTGCATCTCCGATAAAAAATTCTGCGAAAAACGGATCGGCTCCGAAAGAGCAAAAGGTGCATATGCGTGGAAGAGTCTTGCAGATGAAGGTGCGATGCTGGCTTTTGGTACTGACTATCAGGTAGAACCATTAAATCCGATGGAAGGGCTCTATGCTTCTGTAACCAGGAAAGACCGGCTCGGAGAAGCAGGACAAGGCTGGTTTCCCGAACAAAAGATAACTATGGAACAGGCAATTAACTTTTATACTCTTGGTTCTGCGTATGCACAGTTCATGGAAAAAAGAAAAGGCATGATCAAACCTGGTTATCTGGCCGATATTGTTATTACCGATAAGGATCTTCTTGCTATTCCAGAAAATGAAATCATGAAAACCAAAGTGGATTATACTATTACCGGGGGGAAAGTAGTGTACGCTAAGGGGAGATAGGACATTGTCCTGAAGTCTTTACGCCCTTCGGGCTGTGTTAAAGTCTAAATGTCTTTGAAGTCTTGAGGTCTAAAAGTCTTGAAGTCTTTGAAATATTGACTTAAAAGGGGCGTTGCCCCTGACCCTAGTTACTTTTTTCACAGGCCCTCGCGGCAAGCTTCAAAACAGTCGCTTATACCCAAAATTCGCTGAGGCCTTTTGAAACCAAAGGACATTCATACTAAGACCAAAAGACAGCGTAGCGTTAAGACAGCGAAGCGTCAAGACAGCGAAGCGTCAAGACAGCGTAGCGTTAAGACAGCGTAGCGTAAAAACAGCGTAGCGTAAAAACAGCGCAGCGTTAAGACATTATTTTGAAAGCGACGATAATATTTTCATTGCCTCCGTCTGCGTTGATCCGCAAAACTCAGGTTCTGCTTTAAAATCAGAACATACTCTTGGTTTCCCGGGACTGTTATAAATTGCGCATCTATAATCGTCAAGAAGGTTAACACACCTCACTCCTGCCGGTTTACCGTCATCCATACCGGGTATGTGGGAAGATATTGATAATTCTACACAGCAGGCGCCGCAATTCTCTCTGCAATTCATCCGGCAAATATATGAAGAAGTTTGGAGTACATAGAGTTAAACTTTAGGCACTCCGGACACTTTAGTCAATTTAGGCGCTGTAGGATTTTCTTTGTATTTTTACAAAAAATATTACTGATGAGAATTGACATTATAACTGTTCTTCCTGAGTTGCTGGAAAGCCCGTTCAATCATTCAATAGTGAAAAGAGCCAGGGAAAAAAATCTGGTGGAAATAAACATTATAAATCTTCGTGATTTTACTACAGACAAATACAAAAGTGTTGATGATTATGCTTTCGGTGGAGGCGCGGGCATGGTTATGATGATCGAACCTGTTTTCAGGGCAATTGAGAAACTTAAGAGCGAGAGAGAATATGATGAAATAATTTATACTTCACCTGACGGGGAAAAGTTCAATCAGAAGATGGCTAACCATCTTTCTATGAAAAATAATATTCTCATTCTTGCCGGTCACTATAAAGGGGTTGATCAGAGAATTCGCGACTATTTAATAACCAAAGAAATATCTATAGGCGACTATGTATTATCCGGAGGGGAAATTCCTGCCGCTGCTATAACAGATGCAATAGTCAGGTTGCTGCCGGGAGCCATATCAGATGAACAGTCTGCCCTGTCTGACTCTTTTCAGGATGATCTTTTGGCCCCGCCTGTTTATACCCGGCCGGCAGACTTCAAAGGATGGGTGGTTCCGCCTGTTCTACTCTCAGGTCATACAGCTAAAATTGAGGAATGGAGACATGATCAGTCAGAAGAAAGAACTAAACGGTTACGACCTGATCTGCTTGATGATTAAAGAGGGACTTTTAGACATTTTGAAATATTAAAAAGCTTTCGTAAGATTGTATACAAATTTTTTATTTTAATATCTATTTAATAATCAACAACATGAATACACAGGATTATATTTACCGGGAAGATAAATTTGGTGCCCACAACTACCATCCGCTTCCTGTTGTACTTGAGAAAGGTGAGGGTCCATTTGTTTGGGATGTTAATGGGAAAAGGTATTTCGATTTCCTGTCAGCATATTCAGCTGTGAATCAGGGGCATTGTCATCCAAAAATCATTAAAGCCTTAACTGACCAGGCTTCAAGGCTCACGCTTACATCAAGAGCATTCTACAATTCCGCACTGGGTGAATATGAAGAATATGTTACGAAATATTTTAAATATGATAAAGTTCTTCCAATGAACTCAGGAGCTGAGGCTGACGAAACAGCTTTAAAACTCTGCCGTAAATGGGGTTATAAGAAAAAAGGGATTAAGGAGAATCAGGCAAAGATAATAGCATGTGAGGGAAACTTCCATGGCAGGACAATAAGCATTATTTCAATGTCAACTGATCCGGATGCAAGGAACGATTATGGTCCTTTCACTCCTGGATTTATTATAATCCCATATAATGATTTGAAGGCTCTGGAGAAGGCTCTCAATGATCCTGATGTGGCTGGATTCCTGGTTGAACCTATACAGGGCGAAGCAGGTGTTTTTGTACCCGATGAGGGTTACCTGAAAAAAGCGTATGATCTGTGTAAATCAAAAAATGTTCTATTCATTGCAGATGAGGTGCAGACAGGTATAGCCCGTACTGGCAAACTACTTGCCTGTGATCATGAAAGTGTCCGACCTGATATACTTATACTCGGAAAGGCACTCTCGGGTGGCGTTTTACCCGTATCTGCTGTGCTTGCAGATGACGATATAATGCTGACTATTAAACCAGGGGAACACGGATCAACATTTGGAGGAAATCCTCTTGCAGCCAAGGTTGCTATTGCGGCGTTGGAAGTGATAAAAAACGAAAAACTTGCTGAAAACGCTGACCGCCTTGGTAATATATTTCGCGATGAATTCAAAAAGATCAAGTCGGATATGATTGAACTTGTCCGGGGAAAAGGTCTTCTAAATGCAGTTGTAATCAGACCGAAAAATGGTAAGCAAGCCTGGGATGTGTGCCTCACAATGATGGAAAAGGGACTTATTGCAAAACCAACACATGATCATATTATCCGCTTTGCTCCTCCCCTTGTAATAACAGAAGCACAACTCATGGAGGCGATCGGGATAATAAAAGAAGCATTCAGACTTTATGAATAATTTTTATTCCATTTAAGTTTCCTATTTGTTTAACTTCGGGTTACCTGAGAATCAAAATACTATTATGACTTTCATAAAGATTATAAAACCAGCCGGCAGGATTATATCTGCAATTATTGCCTTTGCATTATTTAACTTTGCATGTCAGACAACAAAGAACCGGGAGATTACATCTGATGAGCTGTTAAACCATATAAAATATCTCTCTTCTGATTCATTGATGGGACGATTAACCGGTTCCACGGGAGATAGTCTCGCGGCCGAATATATAAAAAAGGAACTGGCATCGTATGGTTTAATTCCTCTTTCAGGAGACGGGTTACAAAGGTTTAAAGTAACAAAAAAAATTGTACCTGGAAAAGAAAATTCCCTCATAATCAATGGAATAAGCTATAAAGCAGAAAAGGATTTTGTGCCAATGGCTTTCAGTTCAAATACATTCCTTAATGCAGAAGTTGTTTTTGCCGGTTATGGATTCAACATTACAGGCGACAGTTTAAAGTGGAATGATTATAATGGCCTTGATGTTAAAGGAAAGTGGGTATTGATACTCCGCGGTGATCCCGAAACAGAAAATAACAGGAGTGCATTTATCCCATTCAGTGGCGACAGGGATAAGGCTCTTATTGCTAAAGATATGGGAGCCGCCGGGGTTCTGATGGTTTCAGGTCCTGTTATGGATCCGCGTGATACCTTTGAACCGCTTAATTCAGAAGGCTTTTCTGTTGATATTCCAGTACTGAGGATAAAGAAAGAGGTAGCTGATGTTATTCTTTCAAAATCAAAAAATACTGTTGAAGCCCTTGAAAAGAAACTTAATGAATCAAGGAAATCATTTGTATTTTCCACCACTGTTACTGTAACCGGGAAAAGTGAAATAGTAAGAGAAACAGCCAATACCAGAAATGTGATCATGGAACTTCCCGGTGAAGACTCAAAGCTTAAAGACGAGTATATAATTATGGGCGCACATTTTGATCATCTGGGAATGGGCGGACCAGGTTCGTCAAGCAGAGCCGTTGATACAATCGGTGTCCACCATGGAGCAGATGATAATGCCTCAGGTGTAGCCATGATGCTCGAACTTGCTGAAAAATTTGCAATGACTAATGGTAGTCACAGGAGGAGCATAATATGTATTGCTTTTACAGGTGAGGAAGAAGGATTGCTCGGATCGAAACATTTTGTTGCTGAACCCGGGATTGATCTTACAAAAGTAAACGCGATGATAAATCTGGATATGGTTGGCAGACTGAACGAAACAAACAATTTACAGATATCCGGAGTAGGAACAGCGACAGGTTTGAAAGATCTTATTTATTCCAAAAGTGATACCTCTGTTATAAAGCTTACCTTATCTGATGAGGGGTATGGCCCATCGGACCACTCTTCTTTCTATGGTAAAAACATTCCGGTGCTTTTCTATTTTACCGGAGCACATCTCGATTATCATACTCCTTCCGATACATACGATAAAATAAACTATCCCGGCATGGTTAGAATATCGGGTCTTATATTTAATGTCGCAGAAGAACTGGCATCATCAGATTCCAGATTACAATTTAAGGAAGCAGGACCGAAAGCCGGGGCTCCAAGATATAACAGGATGAAAGGAGTTACTCTTGGAATTATGCCGGATTTTGCAGGAGTCGTAAAAAACGGACTAAGAGCTGACTTTGTAACACCAGGAAAACCTGCCGCTCTGGGTGGAATGAAAAAGGGAGATATAATTACTGGTATCGACGGCAAACCGGTCAATAATATCCAGGATTACATGTTCCGGATGGGACAACTTAAACATGGACAGACAATAAGTGTTGAAGTTCTTCGAAATGATAAAAAAGAAGTTTTATTGATACAATTATAAAAAAGCTGCGTCTGATTGAAAACTTAGGTACGAAAAGACTTAGAAATAAAAGGATATAGGTATTTGGGTATATAACTTCTATGGATAATTAAACTAAAGCATATGAAAAAATTCATTTTATGGGCCCTGGCTTTTATCATTACTATGGCGGCTGCATTCTATCAGAGACATACCGGCCCTACTTATCCAAAGAAACTGGATATAACTCTTAATAATAAACCCTATGAGTTAAACCTGGTTCGTAGTCTTGCCCTTAATGAGAAACCAGAGGTGAAGCTTTCAATCACCGATTCGACTATCAGAGCAAAAATCTTTTATAAACGATTCAGATCTGAAGAAGAATATCAGTCAGCAGATTTTTCGTATAAA
Source organism: Bacteroidales bacterium (assembly GCA_025358455.1). Classification (GTDB taxonomy): domain Bacteria; phylum Bacteroidota; class Bacteroidia; order Bacteroidales; family VadinHA17; genus LD21. Next base: position 17,152 of record JANYJP010000102.1, on the reverse strand, counting down.
AACATCACGGAAGGACTGTTCGCTCCTGTTCCGCAACAACCGGCCGCGGGTAAAATACAGTATTACTTAGAATTAACAGACTCCAAAGGGACCCACACCTATTTAAAGGAGAAGCCTGTTGTTATAAGGTTTAAAGGAGGTGTACCCTCTTTTATTCTTATTCCTCATATCCTTCTGATGTTTACAGCTATGCTCTTCTCAACCCTGGCAGGGCTGATGAGCGTTATAAAATACTCATTATATAAAAAATATGCTGTCTGGACACTTATACTCTTCATTGCCGGAGGCATGATACTTGGTCCCATTGTTCAATATTTTGCTTTTGGGGATTTCTGGACCGGGATCCCATTTGGATGGGATTTAACTGATAATAAGACTCTTATCGCATTAATATTCTGGATTTTAGCTGTTTATATGAACAGAAAAACCGACAGACCGCTTTATACAGCCATTGCGGCATTTGTGCTACTTCTGGTATTTTCAATTCCTCACAGTTTATTTGGTTCAGAGTTGAATTATGGCAGCGGACAGGTAACTCAGGGATTAATTCCATTCTTATTCTGATTTTTTATTAAATTTCTTATATTGAGTGCAGCATTTAAAAATATACCACGTCTATTGATTATAAAATTAATAGAGAGTGGGTGCAGCAACACATATAAAAACTAGTCTTTACGTAAAGATGGCAAATGTAGAAGCGGCATTCAGAAACCTACACCAGGATCTTTTAGACGGGTGTAAAACAGGCGACCAGAAAGCTCAGTTTCAGATTTATAAGTTGTATTACAAAGCAATGTACAACACGAGTTTGAGGATTGTAAATGATACAATGGAAGCCGAAGACATAATGCAGGAATCGTTCCTATCGGCATTTGAGAAGATTGATACTTATTCAGGAACGGTCAGTTTTGGGGCATGGTTAAAAAAGATAGTGGTTAATCGCTCTCTTGATGCACTTAATAAAAGGAAAGCGGTCTTTGAAGATATAGATTCGCATATTGGAATAAGAGATGATAGCGGTGACGATACAGACAGAAATGAAGAAATTGATGTCAGGGTTGAAGAAGTTAAAGAGGCAATTGAAAGGCTTCCGGATGGATACAGAGTAATATTATCCCTCTACCTTCTGGAGGGCTATGATCACGATGAAATTGCTGAAATTCTTTCTATCAACAGCAGTACATCGAGATCTCAGCTCTCAAGGGCAAAACAAAAACTCATCGCGGAATTAAAAGAAAAATGAAAATCTATCAGGCATGAAAACTATAGAAGATATACTCAGGGAAAACAAGGACTTTTTTGAAGACGCAGAACCTTCTAAAGGTCACTTTGAAAAGTTTGAAAGGCAACTCGAAAGAAGGTTTCAGAAAAATACGCCTAAGCGAAGTATCGTTCCTTATCTGTTAAGAGCAGCTGTGGTAACATTACTGATAACACTTTCCTCACTCTGGACCTGGGATCACTTTATCCGCTCAGGGAGCAGCAGAATGACACTCGGTCAGGTTTCTCCTCAGTATAAAGAAGTTGAAAGCTACTATGTTCATCAGGTTAATATGATGGAAGGTGAAATAGTGAATATCGATCTTAAAAACAATCCGCAACAGAAACAAATGCTCATGAGTGAGATGAACAGCATGGATTCAGTTTACGTTTCACTGCAGAAAGAACTCAAAACAAATCCAAATGATGAACGTATAATCAATGCAATGATAGAACATTATCAGACTAAACTTGAAGTCATGTCCTACATCATAAGTCAGCTCAAAACCATCAGGATTGATAACCAAAATAAAACAGAAAATGAAAAAGTCAAACTATAAACCAGGAATCCTTCTGTTCATTCCTTTATTAATTTTATCTTACTCATTATCAGCAGAGGAGGTTACAAAAGAATTTCACAAGGAATATACTGCAGGAGCAAAAACAACACTTCAGATCAACAACAGGTATGGCGATGTCGTAATTCAGAACTGGGACAAAGACCAGGTTGTAATCGATGTAAAAGTAACCGTGGAAATGCCAGACACTAAGAAAGCTGAGAAACTCCTTTCTTATATTGATGTAGAGTTTTCAGAAACTGACTTTATCATCAATGCTAAAACAGTAATTGACGATAAGTTCAACTTCTCAGGCTGGGGCAGCGGGTCAAGAAAATTCAGTATTGACTATAATATTAAGATGCCTGTAGGAACAGATCTTACCCTGGTAAACAGATACGGAAATACTGAAATTGATGAGCTTCATGGATTAATGAACCTTGATATTAAATACGGAAACCTTACTGCCGGAAAACTCACAAGGGGTAATGTAAAACCACTCAGCAGAATAAATTTAGCTTATGGAAAAGGGTCAATTGATGAAACAGGCTGGCTCGATCTTTATATGAGATATTGCGGCAGCATGGAAATTACAAAAAATCAGGCCCTGCTTCTTGATAGCAAATATTCAAAACTCATTCTTGGCGAAACAAGTTCTATAGTAGGAGAAAGCAAATATGATAATCTCAGAATCGAGAGTATAAATAATTTAGTGCTCGACAATGGTTATACAGAAGTCAATATCGGAACCCTGACCAAAAAACTGGATTATAAAGGCAGCTACGGCTCTTTCTCAATTGAGCGTATTCCTGCAGGGTTTGAATCGCTTAAGGTAGAAACACATTATATGGGTGTAAGACTTGGAATTGAAGAAGGGGCAAATTATAATCTTGAAGCCAGAGTATCATATGGCGGATTGAAGTATAATGAAGATAATTTTAAAAATCATAGACGGATTGTTGAAAATAATTCCAATGAAGTAGCGGGTGTTGTTGGTAAAGAAGAATCACCTGGTGCCAGGGTCAATGTAGTAGCATCATATGGTTCTGTAAAGCTCTACTAATCAATTTATACATATTATATTTGAAACGGAAATGTTCATACATTTCCGTTTTTTTGCAGAAGTTTTGTGCAGCTTCTTTATTTCTTGCAGGTTACAATTCTTTTATCCGATTATTCTATTTCTCGTCTTTATAGATATAAATGCCTTCCTTACCATCAGCAGTTGCAAATCCTCTGAACATACCTTCCGAATTAAAAGGCATAGAAATATTACCGGACTTATCCACACAAATTACACCTCCGCTGCCACCAGCTTTCACAAGCTTGTCATTAACAACAAGATCAGAAGCGGCCGTAAGCGATAATCCCTTATATTCCATCAATGCTGAAATATCATGCGCCACCGTCCATCGTATAAAAAACTCACCATGTCCGGTTGCTGAAACCGCGCAGGTATTGTTGTTGGCATAAGTACCTGCTCCAATGATAGGAGCATCTCCTACCCTGTTGTACTTTTTATCAGGCATCCCGCCTGTTGATGTCCCTGCAGCCAGATTTCCGTTTTTATCAAGTGCACAACATCCCACGGTGCCATTCTTTTCTTTCTTTAGTATTTCCTGAAGTTCATTGAATCTTCTCTCGGTATAAAAATACGACGGAGGAACAATTTCAAGTCCCTGCTCTTTTGCAAACTGTGATGCTCCTGCGCCTGTCAGCATAACATGCACCGACTTTGTCATAACATATCGTGCTGCAGTAATCGGATTTTTGATGTCTGTAACACATGCGACAGATCCTGCGGCAAGATTTGAACCATCCATAATTGCTGCATCAAGTTCATTTTTACCGTCATGGGTAAAAACAGCGCCTTTTCCCGCGTTGAAAAGCGGATTATCCTCCATTACATTTATTGTTTTTTCTACTGCAAGAAGGGCTGACCCACCTTCTGCCAGTATTTTTCTGCCAGTATTCATAGCCTCAGCGAGCGCACTCCTGTATTCCTTATCCAATTCAGGTGTCATATTCGCCCTTGTTATTACCCCGGCTCCGCCATGGATCACAATAGCCCATTCCTGTTTCGCGACAGAAGTGTCAGATTGTGGATCAGATGTTTTCTTACTATTCTTGCAATCTGTAATACAAAATAAAATGAGAAATAACGACGAATAAAAAAGCAGTTTTGTTTTCATATTTCAGGTTATTATGCTTGCATAAAATAAGATTTAGAAATCCATTACCACTACAGTAATTCCCGACCCTCCGAATTCAACATGTTCATCGCGAAACGATTTTACAACATTTACAGTGGCAAGGTATTCCCTGACCAGCTGCCGGAGTATCCCATTGCCCTTGCCATGAAGTATCCTCAGATTTTGATGTTGTACAATCAGGGCATTATCAATCAGGTCGCGGACCTGGCTAATGGCTTCTTCACCGCGAACACCACGTATGTCAATTTCTGGTTTAAAACTAATATTGCGCTGAACTATAGCAGGATCATTCCCTCTTTCAGGTTGATTTGCTCTTAAGCTCTTTTTAAGTTCCGATCTGGTTATTCTTTCGATCTTTTCCATCGGTACAAAAAATCTCAGACTTCCGGTTTCAACCTGGATCATTTTATCTTTTATAGCAATTATTTCACCGGCTGCCTGGGTATCAATCATTCTTACAGCATCCCCGGGTTTGAACGGGTGCTCTGCAGATACCTGTTTTACTGGTTTTTCTTTAACAGGCTCCGGGTCGAGTTTGATTTTTTTTGCCAATGAACTCAAAACCGCAATCTTTTCTTCCGATTCAGTCTCTACCGGTTTGGTTTCCTTATCAATGATATTTTTAAATTCTTCGAGCTGCTGACGGACATCCTTTGTTTTTTCCTTTTCAGCCTGAGACTCTTTAATCTGCCGTATGGTACTCTCAATCATTCGGTTAGAATCCTTAAGCAATTGCTGAGCCTCGTCTTTTGCTTTTGTAATGATTTCTTTTCTCAGGGTTTTTGCTCCCGAAAGTTCCTGTTCATATTCTGACATAAGCTCTTCCAGTCTTCTTTCCTGCTGCCTGATGCTCTGTCTTTTTGTTTCCCAGTATCTCTTGTCACGTGCTATATCTTTAAGGTGCCTGTCATAATTTATATTCTTCACTCCAGCCTTTTCAGAGGCTTCGGCAAGAATATCTTCCGGCAGACCTATCTTTCTGGCAATCTCAAAGGCGAAGGAACTTCCGGGTTTGCCTATTGTAAGCTGGAAAAGAGGTTGCATCATATGGTTATCAAAAGCCATAGCTCCATTTACTATACCATCCGTAAGAGATGCATAATGTTTCAGGTTGGTGTAATGGGTTGTAAGAACTCCGAAAACCTTTTTTCTGTTCAACTCACCGAGAATTGCTTCAGCTATTGAACCTCCCAACATAGGTTCAGTCCCGGTGCCGAACTCATCAATAAGTACTAATGTCTTTTCGTTTCCATTTTTAATAAAAAACTTCATATTGATAAGGTGAGAACTGTATGTACTTAAATCATTATCAATACTTTGTTCATCGCCGATATCGATAAGAAGGTTCTTAAATATTCCCGTTTCTGAACCTTCAGCTACAGGAATTGTAAGTCCGCACTGCAGCATGTATTGAATAAGCCCAACAGTTTTCAGGCAAACCGATTTACCGCCTGCATTCGGACCGGAGATCAGTAAAATTCTGTCTTTGTCATCAAGAACAATTTCAAGAGGAACAACTTTTCTTCCGGGCAGTTTCTCAAAAGTGAGAGTTAGCAAAGGATGCATCGCTCTTTTCCATGCAATAAAAGGTTTGTTGACAATCACAGGTTTAATTGAATGAAAATGATTGCCGAGGATTGCCTTAGATCTGATAAAATCCATTTCGCCAAGAAATATATTTGACTCCAGCAAATCGTCGATATATGGTCTGATATTATCAGCAAATGAAGTAAGTATCCTTACAATCTCTCTTCTCTCCTCATATTCCAGTTCTACAATATCGTTGTTAATTTCCACTATCTCTTCAGGTTCGATGAAGACAGTTTTCCCTGAAGCTGATTGATCATGTATAAGTCCCCTGATCTTTCTTTTATCATAGGTACTCACGGGGATAACTCCTCTACCGTTCCTGATTGATACTGAAGTATCTGAGTCAATAATCCCGTCGGATTGTGCCTGTTTAAGAATTGCATTTAGTCTTTTCGATACCTGTATACTTTTTGCGACAAGATCGGCGCGTACTTCCTTTAACCTGGCTGATGCATTATCCTTAACAATTCCTCGTTTATCAATTATCCTGTCAACTGCCTCAAGAACATAAGGATAGGTTTTGACAGAGCCACACATAGATCTCAGTACAGGATATTTAGCAGCATCTTTATTTTTGAAAAAGTTAAGGATGGTTTTGACCGTTTCAAGGGATCTTTTCAGGTCAAAGACCTCCTGTACCTCAGGAAATGTTCCTTCAATTCTGATTTTGTTAAGGCAATCTGATATCTTATAATAATGCTCTGAGGGGAAAAAATCTTCAAACTGCAGGATCTGCTGGAATTCAAATGTTGCTGATAATTTATGAGAAAGAGAATCAAAATCGTCAATAAATTCAATCTCATCTACCTTTTCCAGGCCCATCGGACTAAGGCATTTCTCACTAAGCAGTTTCCTGATCCTGTCGAATCCGATTTTATATTCAAAGTTCTCCGGGTAAATCATAATTTAATAGACAAAAGACAAAAGTATAAAGATAAAAGCAGTGACATACCATGGCATGTCCGAATTTTATGAATCAAAGTTAATTATTGTTAAATCGTATTACAGTAATTGGTTACCCGATTTCATTTTTATATACATTTGAATCATCGGTAAATAAACTACTAATAATTTCAAAATGAAAATGAAAAAAATCTCCACATCTTTTTTGTTTCTGTTTTTTCTGCCATTATGGTTAATGTCGCAGAGTGAAAACGTTGATCTCGGAATGATTTACAAGATCAAGCAGGAAGGATTGAAAAATTCAGGTATTGAAGACCTTGCTTTCTGGCTGACTGATTTTGTAGGTCCAAGGCTGACTGGTTCAACAGGGAATAACAGAGGAAACCAGTGGGCAAAGAAAAAAATGGAAGAACTTGGATTTCAGAACGTAAGAATTGAAGTTGCAAGAGAATTCACACGCGGCGGATGGGATAATCTGAAAACATATGCTGCTATGACAGCTCCATATTATGCAAACTTCGCCTGTAATCCTGTTGCCTGGACAGGAAGCACAAATGGCCTTATAAAGGGTGAAGTGGTGCTTATGGATGTTACTATAGAAAATGATCTTGAAAAATATAAAGGCAAACTTGCCGGAAAAATTGTGCTTATACCATCACCAACTCCTTACACTGTAAGCTTTGAACCATTGGCAAGCAGGTACACGGATGAACAGCTTAAGGAGTTAACAAACGCTACCTCTTCAAAACCAGGAAGACAACAGGGCGATTTTGCAACCATGATGGCACAGAGAGCTCTCCGGACAAAAATAACCGAACTGCTCAATGCGGAAGGTGCAGCAGTTTTACTGAGCAGTTCCGGTGTTTTCAATGTTCCCCGCTCAACGGGAGCTAACTATACTGCCGGCGATAAAGAACCTGTAGCACAACTTAATCTTCCGATTGAAGACCATGCAAGAATGGAAAGGTTACTCCGGCATAATGTTCCTGTTGAAATGGAAATTGAGATTCAAAATAAGTTCTTTGCTACTCCTTCAGTATACAACGTTATTGGAGAGATTCCCGGTACAGACAAACTTCTCAAAAATGAGGTTATTCTGTTGGGCGCTCATATCGATTCATGGCACGGGGGAACAGGTGCAGCTGATAATGCATCGGGTTGCATTGTAATGATGGAAGCTCTCAGAATACTTAAAAGTCTGGATGTTGCTCCTCGCAGAACAATAAGGATTGCTCTCTGGGGCGGTGAAGAGCAGGGACTTAACGGATCGCGCGGATATGTAGAAAAATACCTTGTTGATCCTAAGACAAAGGAACACAAACCTGATTATAACAATTTTGCAGGATATTTCAATATGGATAACGGATCAGGCAAATACCGTGGTATATATTTGCAGGAAAATGAACTTGTAAGACCTATATTTGAAGAGTGGCTGAAGCCTTTCGCAGACATGGGAGCGTCAACAGTTACTATAAGAAATACAACTGGCACTGATCATCTCTCGTTTAATTCTGCCGGCTTGCCTGGATTTCAATTTATTCAGGATGAGATTGAATACGATCGTGGCTATCATACCGTTATGGATACCTACGAAAGGCTTGTTATGGGTGATCTCAAACAAAATGCAGTTATTACCGCATCATTCGTATACAATGCCGCCATGCGAAATGCTAAACTTCCTGGAAAACCTGCAATGAAACCCCGACCAAATGATGGTCAACGACCGGGGATGCAATAATATCAATCAGAATAAATATTCATATATTAAATTTGCAGGGTCAGATAGCGACTTGTCCCTGCAAATTTTTATATCATTTATTTATTGTTTTATCCCTGCCACATCGAGAATAAAAGCATATTCAAGTGCAGTTATCCTGTAGCGTTCAAATCGTCCTGATGCACCGCCATGACCGGCTACCATATTGCAGTTCATGACCAGAATGTTCTTATCAGTTTTCATTGTTCTGAGTTTTGCCACCCACTTTGCCGGTTCCCAGTATTGAACCTGTGAATCCCATAACCCGGTTGTAACCAGTATATTCGGATAATTCATTGCCTTAACCTGGTCGTAAGGGGAGTATGATAACATATAATCGTAAGATTCTTTCTTTCTTGGATCACCCCACTCATCCCATTCAAAAGTAGTAAGAGGGATGGTTTCATCCAGCATAGTTGTAACAACATCAACAAAGGGGACTGCAGCAATAACCCCTTTATAGAGTTCGGGACGCATATTCAGTATTGCGCCCATTAGAAGTCCGCCAGCACTGCCGCCCATGGCAAAAAGTTTATTACTGTTTGTATATTTCTCATTAACCAGGAATTGGGCACAATCATTGAAATCTGTAAATGTATTTTTCTTCTTAAGGAGCTTGCCATCTTCGTACCAGTAACGGCCCATTTCACTTCCCCCGCGTATGTGTGCCAATGCATATACAAACCCACGATCTAACAAACTTAATATAGTTGACCGGAATCCGGGGTCGGTTGATGCTCCATATGACCCGTACGCGTATAGCAAAAGCGGTGATTTTCCATCCTTAACAAAACCTTTTTTGTACACAATTGATACCGGAACAAGTGTGCCATCAGTAGCTTTTGCCCACAACCTCTTCGATTCATAATTATCCTTATCAAATCCGCCCAGGATTATATCTTCTTTCATCACCTTTTTCTCTTTTGTAACCATATTATAGTCAATTACTGAGTTAGGTGTAGTAAGCGATGAATAGTTATATCTTAAAACTTCAGTATCAGGATTGGGATTAATGCTGATTCCTGAAGTATATGCTTCCTCTCCAAAATTGAGATAGTGTTCTCCTGTATTCTTTGTATTTATAATTCTTAGGTTGTTAAGGCCTTTAATCCGCTCAGCAACAACAAGAAAATTATCAAATAGTTCAAATTTTTCCAGGAGAATGTCACTTCTGTGAGGTATTACTTCAGTCCAGTTTTCCTTTGAGGTTTTACCCTGTGGTGTTTTCATTAATTTGAAATTTGAGGCCCCATCTGAATTAGTTCTTATAAAAAACTCATTACCAAGATGATCAATACTATATTCATGATTTAAGCTGCGTGGTTCAAATACCTTAAATTCACCATCGGGTTTTGTGATATCAAGGTAACGGGTCTCAGTGGTGAGTGTCTGGGTTGAATTTATAAGTACGAACTTCCTGCTTTTAGTCTCCGACAGGTTAACACTGAAAATCTCATCTTTCTCATCATAGATCAGGACATCCTTATCAACCGGTGTACCAATTTTGTGTCTGAATACTTTATCTGATCTGAGAGTTGACTTGTCCTTTGTAATATAAAAGACAGTTTTGTTATCTGCAGCCCATACTGCTTCTCCTGTTGTATTCTCTATTTTATCAGGGAGCAAAGTTCCGGATGTTATATCCATAAAGTTAAGTGTGTACCTGCGACGGCTTATGTAATCAACACCATAGCTGAGTATCTTATTATCACGGCTTACACTTAGGTTATTTACAGAGCAGTAGCTCTTACCGGCAGACAGCTTATTTACATCCAGAAGAATCTCTGCAGGGGATTCAAGGGAACCTTTCTTTCTGAAATAAACAGGATATTCACTCCCTTCCGAATACTTATTATAATAATAGTATCCATTATCGAGATAAGGAACCGATTCATCGTCCTTTTTTATCCTTCCAACTATCTCAGAATAGAGTGTTTTCTGCAACCCTTCTGTATTTTTAAGAATTTCTTTTGAATACTCATTTTCCTTATTCAGGTAATCAAGAACCTTTGTTGTCTGTTCATCAGGAGTAGCTGCATTTTTTTGTTCATCGCTAAGACGCATCCAGAAATAATTATCAGTGCGATTATCGAATAGTTCATGCGGGACTTTATCAGCAACAGGGGCCTTAAGTGAAGGTTGGGTATTGCATGAAAACAACACAGCGGTAAGTAATGCTGTCAGTAGCAGATTGAATCTTTTCATGATTAAAATAGTTTGTTTATTATCAGATTAATTGAATATATACTGATAAAGATATCAAAGATTTTAACACAGTTTTAAAAATTTATTTTTGGAGATTACCTGACCGACATAGCCGGCTACTTCCGACGGAAATGATTCTACAGAACTGGCACTGTAATGGGATCGGGAGATTCCTCATTCCGCTTCGCTTCAACTAATGACAACATTTCATAAGTATAACATTATCTGATGTTTGTATTAATACCATTCAATCTAGTACTCAGCTTTAGTTGGTGACCAAAAATGATTCTATAGAACTGGTACTGTAATGGGATATGGCGATCCCTCACTCCGCTATGAATGACAAACCTTTCAGGAGTGCCATAATGGGATCGGGAGATCCTTCGCTGGCGCTCAGGATGACAATGCCCTTGATGATCACAGGGGGCAGAAGTGGCGATTCGAAGGTGAATTGCTTACTTAAACAATATGTAACTCGAATCGCCACTTCTGCCCCCCAGAACCACCTGATTGACATGTCATTCCTAGCGCCAGAGAGATGATAATGACATTATGAGGTTAAACCGGTAATATTCAAAAACTACGATTTTTTTATTTCCACATCTTTCATTGACAGCTGAACTCGTTTTCTTTCTGTATCAACTCCAATAACTTTTACCATAACATGCTGATGAAGTTTCACAACAGTAGATGGATCAGTTATATAGTTTTTGCTTAGATTCGAAACATGCACCAGGCCGTCCTGCTTAATACCGATATCTACAAAGGCTCCGAATTTTGTAATATTTGTTACAATTCCCGGCACAACCATTCCTGTTATAAGATCGTCCATGGTATGAACATCAGCAAAACTGAATTCTTTGATCTTTGATCTTGGATCACGGCCCGGCTTAGCCAGCTCTTCCATAATATCTTTTAAAGTCGGCAGTCCGGTAACTGGTGTAATATAACTGTCGAGTTTTATTTCCTTTCGTTTATTCTCATCTGTAATAAGTTCCTTAACATCGCAGCCAAGGTCTTTTGACATTTTTTCCACAACATGATAACTTTCCGGGTGCACAGCGCTTGCATCAAGAGGATTATTTGCATTACGTATTCTCAGGAAGCCTGCACTTTGCTCAAATGCCTTCTCTCCCATTCTTTTTACCTTGAGCAGTTCTTTACGTGCTTTGAATGGACCGTTTTCTGTCCGGTAGTCAATAATATTCTGTGCAAGCTGTGGTCCCAGACCCGAAACATAGGTAAGCAGATGCCTGCTTGCAGTATTTACCTCAACCCCTACAGCATTAACACAGCTCATAACCACATCATCGAGCGATTTCTGTAGTTTCGACTGATCGACATCATGCTGATACTGACCCACTCCTATTGACTTGGGATCTAGTTTAACCAATTCGGCTAACGGATCCATCAGTCTTCTGCCTATCGACACGGCACCACGTACAGTTACATCATAATCCGGAAATTCATCACGTGCAGTTTTTGAAGCTGAATAAATTGAAGCTCCGGCTTCGCTAACAACAAACACCTGGATGTCATTTTCAAACTTCACATATTTTATAAAATCTTCAGTTTCCCGGCTGGCAGTACCATTACCTATTGCTATAGCTTCAATCTTATATGCGTTAACGAGCGATAGTATCTTCTTTATCGACAACGCCGTCTGATTCTGCGGAGGATGCGGATATATTGCCTCATTATGAATAAGGTTACCCTGCCTGTCGAGACAGACAATCTTACATCCTGACCTGAATCCGGGATCAATTGCCAGAACATTCTTTTCGCCCAAAGGTGAGCCTAGTAGCAACTGGCGGAGGTTTTCGGCAAATACAGAGATTGCCTCAATATCGGCTTTCTCTTTTGAGATATTCCTGAATTCAGTTTCCATAGATGATGAAAGAAGTCTCTTCCAGCTATCCTTAATCGCTTTACCAACTATATCGGAGGAAGCATTTCTTCCCTTAATAAAAGTCGATTTGAGCATATCAAGAGCATGGTCGTCATCGGGCTCTACTGAAAGTCTTAGAAAGCCTTCATCTTCTCCCCTTCTCATTGCCAGTAACCGGTGCGAAGGGCATTTCCTGAGCGGTTCGGACCAGTCGAAATAATCGCTGTATTTGATGCCGTCAGCTTCTTTTCCCTTAACAACTTTAGAATAAACAACTGCCTCTTTTTCAAAAAGATACCTGAGTTGTTTTCTTGCTTTTTCATCTTCACTAATCCATTCGGCAATAATATCAGAAGCTCCCGCAAGGGCATCCTCCACAGTTGAAACCTCATCGGTGAGAAAGGTCTCCGCTCTAAGAGCCGGGTCAGTCTCCTTCTGATCCATAATCAAAACGGCAAGAGGCTCAAGGCCTTTTTCCTTTGCAATAGTTGCCCGGGTACGACGTTTTGGCCTGTATGGGAGATATATATCCTCAAGCTCAGACATGGTTACTGAAGCATCGATTTTTTGACGAAGCTCAGGGGTCATTTTTTCCTGCTCCTCAATAGACTTGATCACAACTTCTTTCCGGGCATCCAGTTCCTTCAGCCTGTCATACTCGTCCTTAATGTGCATTAACTGCACTTCATCAAGACTTCCGGTCATTTCTTTCCTGTACCTGCTTATAAACGGAATTGTTGCACCACCATCCATGAGCCTGATAGTATTTTCAACCTGCCATTCATGTAATCCGAGTTTCTTTGCTACAAGTACAATGTTCCTGTTTGTGCTCATAATATAATTATTCAACATAAATAACCAATCCTTTAAGATACTCACTTTCAGGGTGATAAATATTTACAGGATGATCAGGAGGTTGACTCATCTGATGTAATATTCTCACGGAACGGCCAGTATTGGCTGCAGCTGCAAAAACCGATTTTCTGAAATTTTCCCTGGTAACTACCTGTGAGCATGAGAAAGTAAAAATAATACCACCTGGTTTAATCTGTTCAATTGCCTTTATATTAAGCCTTTTATATCCCTGTAAAGCATTTGCCAGAACATTATTATGCTTGGCAAATGCAGGAGGGTCAAGTATTATAAGATCATATTGATCCTTAATATGATTGAGATAATCAAATGCATCAACCTGAAAAGATTCATGCTTCTTATCATCGCCAAAGTTGAGTTTAATGTTTTCATTCGCCAGTTCAATAGCAGGGAAGGAACTGTCTACTGTATGAACAACAGTGGCATTTTTCATTGCATAAACAGAGAATCCGCCTGTATAACCAAACATATTAAGAACGGATCTGCCATCGGTGTAATTTTCCAGCAGCTTCCTGTTATCTCTCTGATCGATGAAAAAACCGGTTTTTTGGCCGGTTGTCCAGTCAATTTTAAACTTATACCCGTTTTCAATTACAGTTACCGGACCAGAGTTACCATACAGAAATTCATTTACACCAGTTATGTTTGACATATGCGGAATAGTACCCTCGCTTTTGTCGTAAACTGCAATTATCTGATCTTTCAAAAGGTCAACAAGTATAGCTGTTATCTCATTTCTTATTCTGTAGAAACCTACTGAATGCATCTGCATAACAGCAACACCATTATAATAATCAACAATTAATCCGGGTAAACCATCACCTTCACCATGAATAAGTCTGTAAACATTAATCTGAGGGTTTCCGATAATACCTATAGATTTCCTGTAAGCTATTGCCCTTTTTATTTTTTCCCTGAAGAAAGAGATATCGGGAGTTACCTGTTCGAAAGACAGAACGCGCACAGCAATGGAACTTGGCGCGTAATGTCCAACTGCCAGGAATGTGTTTTTATTGTCATAAACATCCACCAGGTCGCCTTCAGCAGGACTGCCATACATTTTCTTTATAGCTCCTGAGAATACCCATGGGTGAAATCTCATTAATGACTGATCTTTTCCTGATTTAAGGACAATTTTAATTCTTTCCACTTTAATAGGTATTTTCTAATAAATCTCTTTTACGCCAATCCCCCAAAATGCCTGCCTGCCGGTAGGCAGGGGGGACTACAACATATTTCCTTTGTGTTACATAGTGTTTTAGCTTTCTTCTTAAGCCTCATTTACGTTAGTCAGTTTTTCATAGATCTGTTGACAAACCCATGCATCCGTTGCAGCATAAATCTCCTGTGCTTCTGACAGCTGTTCTGCTTCCCAGTCTGTAACCTGCTGGCGTTTGGATATTCTGAAGCCGAGTATTATTGCTGCAAGCTTTTTCAAACCTGAGCTCTGAATGCCAAAATCTTTTACCATTACCTGAAGATCAATGAAGCCCCCCGGAGTAAATTTCCTGACACTTTTTAAGAACTTTATATCATCATGAACCGCCACCCCAACTTTTACAACCGAAGGATCAGCCAGCAGATCAATAAGTTCGTCCGGCAACCCAATTTTGTTTATTCTGAAAAGGCATGCCAGATCGCCTGAGGAAAGCTGGATCAGAGAAACTGAATATTTTTTTCCTTTCCTGAATGTGGGTTTGGTTTCCGTATCAAAGCCCAGAATATTTGATCCGAGCAATCTTGGAAAGACCTTATAAAATGTGATGAGATTGTCAACAAGTATTATTTCACCTTTAAACCATGAGAGTTCACGTTCTGCAATTTCCTCTGTTGTAATATTCTCCTGATATATGTTATTCTCCATCCCCGCTGAAATCCTTTTGTCGTCTGGTAATAAACCAGTCTGAAGTGTTTCTGTTTTCATCATTATCATTATCCTCCTTATCAACTATATCAATATCCTCACCCGAGTAAATAAATTTATGAATCGCTCTCATTGAATTAACAAGTTTCTGACCCCAGAAAGTCTCAAAGTTCATCCGGCATTCCCATACTGCATCATTCATTACCTCTTCTGTACCGGTCTGGTAAAGAATGAGAAAATCCTTCATATCCTGATAGATATCTGAGATATTCTCGGATATAGACGATGTAACAGGTCCTTCGGAATCGTTCATTTTTTCATCAAAAACCTCTAAGTAATCATCTGCTGTACCAAATTTTTGCCTGAGAATTTCATGAATTCTCACATAATCAGATTCTGTAACAATTTTTTCATTACCATCTTCAAAATAAGGATTCAACTGGGGTAATAGTGAGGCCTTCAGATACATCAAAGGCAAAATCCGTTGAAGTATTTTCAATAACTCATCGCCCTTAAGTTCTGAAGCATGTTCGGTATATTTGCAGAATTCATTTGCAACTGCCACAAATTCAATTACACTTCTTGAATATACCGGATCTGAATTTGAATCCATATTTAAAACCAATTATGTTTTATCTGATGACAAAAGTAATAAAAATTGGCAGGGAAAAGAAACACTTTCCTGATCAGCCCGGGGGATATCATCATTGAGTAAACGTGGCTTAGTCTTACTCATTTTTAGTTATGTACAATCTATTCCCGAATCAAATTAAATTGGCCAAGCCTCACATGACATTCCTCCAGATTTTTCCTGACATCCGGGTCTGAAAGAACTTTCCCCTCGCCTGGTCTGCCGGGATGACACATAAGTTCGGAAATTCCTTCGGGTAATTGCTGTATGATTGAATTCAAGTTATTTACGATAGCATTTTCAAAAAAAGCATCAATAAACCAGTCAGGCATTCCAACTCCAGCCTCCTTATCAATTCGTTCCTGTTCAATAAATGCAGTCGGACCTACCTTTTTCATCATAGGAATAGATTTAAACGGATGAAGTATTCCATAAATGACCATTTTCTTACCTGCAAATGATCCTCCTCCACCGCTATTCACCTTCATTTTCTGATAAATTGTGTATGGAACAGGATTTCGCATAGGAACCTTGTACTGAAGAGAAATTTCGCGCATTACTGTGTGGAATGGAGTGAACAGTGCGGCCAAGTGATGATGGCAATTAATATGATCTAAAGGAACTCCGGATGACAAGAAAAGCTTTACCTGCGCATTAAGTTCCTTTCGTACCTCTTCAATTTTCATATCGGCAAGCTTAGAGATAATCTTGTCGATAGAAAAAAAGTTACCATCTTTATCCACCAGACTGCGGATTTCACTGGCAGGAAGAACCGGCTTCCCTTCGCTGAGATTCAGATGGATACCAATGGGTAGATTAGGATATCCTTTATGAATATGTTGAAGAGTCTGCTTAGCGTCAATAAATGTGACAAAGGCGCTAGTGCTTGTTACAATGCCGGCCTGATATGTCTCAATGATGGCATTGTTAGTTTCATCGTTCATGCAGAGATCATCGGCATTTATTATTAGTATTTTTTCACCATGAACAACTTTTACCTGAGGTGGCTTATCACAGGAGGCAAGGAATGGAAGCGAGAGGAAACAGATTAATAAATTTCTCATTATTTTAAGTTTAAAAGATTTCTTAACAACTAACTTTCCTATGAACTTGACACATACTAATCCATAGCTTGGCTATTTGATTTCGAGACTAAAATTAATAAAAAACCAGCACATAGTAAAGAGGACTTCATGGCCATATTTTATACACCTACCACCGTTATTGGTGCGCGGAAATAAACGCAACTGGTTACGATTATTGAGATGTTAATTGTCATTGTAGAAGACTCCGAACAAAAGTTAATCAAATTGATTAACTTTGAATTCTAAAATACTTTGAACATGGGAATCGAGACAATTGATATTAAAAATAATAAAGGAGCTCAAGCCATCAGGATTCCAAAGAAAATG
>JANYJP010000096.1 GCA_025358455.1 Bacteroidales bacterium | reverse complement strand
TATTTTGAATAAAGTCCTGTGCTTTCTTAATGGCCTTGATGATTCCTGCCGGATTCTTACCTCCCGCGGTAGCGAGATAAGGTTGGCCTCCGCCGCCACCATTAATTTCTCCGGCAATCTCTTTGATTATTGTAACTGCATTTATATTTCTTTCTTTAACCAGATTATCGCTGACCATAACCAGGATATTGGCTTTACCATTGCTTTCCGAACCTATAACAAGAACAGTATCCGGTGAAATGCTTCTGATCTGGTGGGCAATGCTTTTCAGAACGTCTGCTGAATCAGTTTCTATCTGGCCTGAAACAAATTTTACATTGTTTACTGTAACAGCCTTATTCACCAGTTCTTCCATAAGCGCATTCGCAGATTGTTGCTGGAATTTCCCGATACTTTTTTTGAGGGAATTATTTTCAGCCAAAAGTCTTTCCACACTCTCAGTAATACTTCCTGTGCTTTTTAGAAGTGTAGCAATATCATCAACTGTTTTTATCCGTTCATTAATATATTCTTCTGCTTTTGAGGCAGTTACAGCCTCAATTCTTCTAACCCCTGCAGCTATGGCTCCTTCGGATACAATTTTCACTATGCCAATGGTCCCTGTTGCATTAACATGTGTTCCGCCACACAGTTCAATCGATTTTCCAAACTCAACAACTCTTACTTTATCACCATATTTTTCGCCAAATAAAGCCATAGCTCCCATGGATTTGGCATTCTCCATTGATACGCCGTTTGTTATTTTTCCGGTGTGATTCTCTCTAACCATTCTGTTTACCAATTCTTCCACTTTTGATAATTCTTCCTTACTGAGTTTACTGAAATGGCTGAAGTCAAAACGGAGTCTGCCGGGAGTTACCAAAGACCCTTTTTGTTCAACATGGTACCCAAGAACTGATCGTAATGCAAAATGGATCAGATGTGTAGCTGTATGATTATTTGCTGTCATCAGTCGTTTTTCAATATCGACAACTGCTCTGAAATCCATAGCGGGATCTGAAGGCAGTTTCTTTGCAAGATGAATTACCAGGTTGTTCTCCTTAACAGTATCGGTAATAATGATTTTTTCGTTTCCGGCAATTATAAAACCTGTATCGCCAGTCTGTCCTCCCGACTCGGCATAGAACGGAGTTTTATTGAAAACCAGCTGACAACTCTCTTTACCTTTGATTTTTACTGTTCGGTATTTTGTAATAAGAATGTCATCTTCAGTATTATTATAACCAGTGAACTCAGTTCCTTCAATTTCCTTAACAACATTCCAGTCAGCTGTTTCCACTGATGCATCTTCGCGCGACCGGTCCTTCTGGTTCTTCATTTCATCTTCAAATCCCTTAGTATCGAGATGCATATCATTTTCCCTTAGAATGAGTTGAGTAAGGTCAACCGGGAAACCAAAAGTATCATACATCTCAAAGGCTATTTTACCGGGCAGAATATTTTTCTTTTCTTTCCTAAGTTCAGAAATCATTTTTTCTATCATTTTCAACCCTTTGCCAAGTGTTTTCAGAAAAGAGGTCTCTTCCTCAAATATGATTTTTGAAATATGTTCTTCCCCTGAAATTAGTTCAGGATATTGGCTTCCCATTGTCTGGGCAAGAACCGGAACGAGATGATACATAAAAGGTTCCTCAATACCAAGATTTGTATAACCATATCTGACAGCACGCCGGAGGATTCTTCTAATAACATATCCTGCTCTATTGTTGGAAGGAAGCTGTCCGTCGGCGATTGAGAATGATACAGCCCTTATATGATCGGCGATTACCCTCAGGGCAATATCCCATTTTTCATTTACTCCGTAGGGCTTCCCGGTAATTGCAGATATTTCCTTAATGATTGCCTGAAATATATCAGTTTCATAGTTCGATTTTTTACCCTGGATTACCATGCAAAGTCTTTCAAATCCCATTCCTGTATCAACATGTTTCGAGGGCAGCTGTTCTAAAACTCCATCGGATCTTCGGTTGTACTGTATAAATACAAGATTCCATATTTCAATAACATGAGGATGGCCCTTGTTTACCAGGTCGCGTCCGGGAATTTTTTTCCTCTCTTCATCATCTCTTATATCAACATGTATTTCTGAACATGGACCACACGGTCCTGTTTCTCCCATTTCCCAGAAGTTATCCTTTTTTGATCCCTCAATTATCCTTCCCTCAGGATTGGAAAAACATTTTTCCCAATAGCCGAAAGCTTCATTATCGCGGGGAACATTATCTTCATTACTTCCCTCAAAAATTGTTGCATAAAGTCTGTCTTCAGGTATACCGAGTCGTTTAACAAGAAGTTCCCATCCCCATTCAATGGCTTCTTTTTTGAAATAGTCACCAAACGACCAGTTCCCCAGCATTTCAAACATAGTATGATGATAGGTATCATGTCCAACCTCTTCGAGGTCATTATGTTTACCCGATACTCTTAAACATTTCTGTGAATTTGCAACTCTTTTGTTCACAGGCTGAAGGTTCCCAAGGAAGATGTCTTTGAACTGGTTCATACCTGCATTTGTAAACATAAGTGTGGGATCATTTTTAACTACCATCGGAGCTGATGGGATTATATTATGACCTTTTGATTTGAAAAAATCAAAAAACAACTGCCTCAGTTCCTGTGCTTTCATATTAGCAATCATAGTGTTGAGTAAATATACCTGATTTTGGCTTGTAAAAGTAATTTATTTGGTTTAGATTTGTCAAATAGCGAAGTAAAAATTAATTATCACTTGCCTTTTGTTACGGAACAATAAATACGTACTTGATTTATCCGATCTGCAATTTAAGCGGGTACGGTTACCATGGAAGGCAAAGCTTGTACGTACCATATTATGGTTCACAGCATCTGTTATTATTGCGTTATTCTATGGTACTCTGGTGGAGAAATCAATAGGATCACCCAAGGAGAAAATGCTAAGTCAGCAACTCGACAATATGAAGCTTCAGTACTCACTTGTAAGCCGCGAACTGGATAATACAATGAGTTCGCTGAACAGTTTCAGGCTTTCTGATGACCGGCGTTACAGACCTATTCTTGAAATGGATAGCATCTCGGATTCTTATAGAAAAGGTGGCTTTGGAGGAGTTGACAGGTTTCGTGACCTGGAGGGTTATACAAACTCAGATATGCTCATTTCATTCAGAACACGAATTGAAGGAATTAAAAATATGGCAACCGTTCAGAAAGAATCATTTAAAACAATTGCTGAAAGATCTGTAGAGTGGAAAAGGGAAATGGATCATTTTCCGGGAATAAGTCCGGTCAGTGTTAATTTCCGTATGGGCGACGGTTTTAAGTGGAGAGCGATTCATCCTGTATTGGGGACAGCAAGGATGCATAACGGACAGGATTTTGAAGTACCCTATGGAACTGAAGTATACGCTACAGGCGACGGTACCATAATTGAATCGGGATGGAATTCAGGCGGTTTCGGAAATTGCATAGTAATTGATCATGGTTATGGATATCAATCAATTTATGGCCATCTCAGCGGAATTAAAGTTACCAAAGGGTTGAAGGTAAAAAGAGGCGAGCTGATTGGTATTAGCGGAAGTTCAGGTCTTTCATCCGGACCTCATCTTCATTACCAGATTGAACAAATGGGACATGCTATTAATCCAAGTCATTTCATAAATAATGAAATGAGTTTTGAAGAATACACTGATATGATTCAGGCTTTTGCATCAAAATCGAAATTCAGATAGTCTCCACAATTTTAAAGTATCCTGCTTCCTAAAACTCATAATAATATAGTGAGTTTCCTTTTTTTTCAGAATTGATTATCTTTGCCATGTTATGCCACATACAAAATATAAGTTTAACCCTGATTCACTGAGTTTTGACCGGGTCAGACTCGGAATGAGGGCTTTGTTATTCAGATCCCTGGCTCTTTTCATGGGTTCAGTCATTATTGGTTTGGTTTATTGGGTTGTTTTCGCATTATTTTTCGATTCTCCCAAGGAGAAAGCCCTAAAGCGTGAAGTAGAGCAGGTGACAATTCAGTATGACCTTATTCACAGAGAGATGACAAGTATTGAAAATGTTCTTGATGATCTTCAGAAAACTGATGATAATCTTTACAGAACTATTTTTGAATCGGAACCAATATCTACAACACAGAGAAACGGAGGTATTGGCGGAGTAAACAGATATGAATCACTCGAGGGCTTTTCCAACTCAAAACTTGTTATTGAAACTGCAACTCGACTTGATAAGATAAGAAAGAAGATGTATGTTCAGTCAAAATCATTTGATGAACTAATCGGACTGGCAAAAAACAAAGAAGTGATGCTAAAGTCAATTCCTGCCATAATACCGATATCGAATAAAGATCTTACCCGAACGGCATCAGGCTACGGTTGGCGGATCCATCCTATATATAAAATCAGTAAGTTCCATTTTGGTATGGATTTCACTGCTCCTGCCGGAACTGATGTCTATGCTACCGGAAATGGTACTGTAATTGCTGTTTTGTCGGCTCAAAGAGGATTGGGGAAACACATTATTATAGATCATGGGTTCGGATATACCAGTATCTATGGGCATCTAAGCGATTTCAAAGTGCGGGTAGGGCAAAAAGTTCAAAGAGGAGAAGTAATTGGCTTTGTAGGTAATACCGGAACATCAGTTGCAAACCATCTTCATTATGAAATTAAGTTAAATGGAACGAATGTTGATCCTGTAAACTATTATTTTGAAGACCTTTCTGCTACGGATTATGAAAGAATGATTGAGCTTGCCGCTAAGACCGGGCAATCATTTGATTAGGCCTTTTTATACATTGACATGAAGAGACCGGTAACATTAATCATAACATTTTTACTATTACTGAATTGTTTTACTGCAGCTTATCCGGGCAACCTTTTTATAACTCAGGATACCGTGGCTATTGATTCTTCCAAATTACAGAGAACAGTAGTTATTACAGGCGTAGGTGATATAATGCTTGGATCTTCATTTCCATCCACAAGCTTTCTGCCTCCGCATGATAATCCTTTTTTGCTTCTTGAAAGTTTAGCAGACACTCTTTCTGATTCGGACATTACATTCGGGAACCTTGAAGGATCATTCCTCAATAGCGGCGACCCTGTTAAAAAGTGTAAAGACACAACTTTATGCTATCTCTTCAGGATGCCTGAAAGATACATTTCTGCTCTGACATCCTCGGGTTTTGATATTTTAAGTCTTGCAAACAACCACTTTGGTGATTTTGGACTGCCGGCAAGGATCAGAACTAAAGAAATACTCGATTCTGCAGGTATTAAATATGCAGGTCTCATCGAACATCCCTGGTCGATATTCCGGAAAGATTCGCTTTTATATGGATTCTGTGCTTTTGCACCAAATGCAGGGACAGTAAACATAAATGATAGTATAACAGCCGGAGATATTGTAAAGATGCTGGCTGATACATGCGATATTGTGATTGTCTCATTTCATGGAGGGGCAGAAGGCGCTGACTTCCAGAATGTACCTAAGACCCACGAAATATTCCATGGCGAAGACAGGGGCGATGTTTATAAGTTTGCACATGACATGATTGACAAGGGCGCTGATGTAGTTTTTGGACAAGGACCACATGTAACACGTGCTATTGAGGTATATAAAGACCGTTTTATAAGTTATAGCCTTGGAAATTTTTGTACATACGGTAGGTTTAACCTGGCACTACCAAATGCGCTGGCACCTATTGTGAAGATAAAAACAGACACAACAGGCCGATTTTTGTCAGGAAGAATTATTCCGGGATACCAGCAATGGCCCGGAGGTGTAAAATATGATGACAGCAAGCGGGTTATAAATAAAATAAGGGAACTGACGGCTGAGGATTTTCCTGATGCTGTGATAAACATTTCGGATAACGGTGAAATCACTTATAAGTAGTTGCTATGCCATACAAAGAAAGAAAAGTCGAAAAGCTCTATTATTCTATAGGAGAAGTAGCTGAAATGCTTGATGTACCTGTATCAACTGTCCGGTTCTGGGAAAATGAATTCGATGTTCTGAAACCTATGAAAAATAAAAAGGGCAACAGGCTGTTTACCCCCGGAGATATTAAGAATCTCAGGATCATTCATCACCTGGTAAAAGAAGAAGGGATGACCCTGAGTGGCGCAAAAAAAAGACTTTCTGAAAAGTGGGATGAGACTGATTATAAATTTGGAATCAACGAATCTCTTCAGAAAATCAAATCGATGCTTCTCGATATTAAAGATAATATTTAAAAGGCTCTGTGTGACTCCGTGTTCCTCAGTGTAAGTTCTTTTTGTTTGTTCTACAAAGAAAATCACTATGAAGTTAAAAGAGTTCAGTTCATATTTAGATTCAGCAGTTCCATTATCGTTTCAGGAAAGCTATGATAACTCGGGACTGCAGATCGGGTTACCCGATAGTGAGATAACCTCAGTACTTATTACTCTTGATATTACTGAGGATATTGTAGATGAGGCACTTGCCATGGGATGCGATTTAATAATTTCACATCATCCCCTTATATTCCATGGAATAAAAAAAGTTACTGGCAGAACATTTACTGAAAGGATTATTTATAAAGCTGTTAAACACGATATTGCTATATATTCAGCTCATACAAATCTTGATATATTCAGCAACGGTGTCAGCAGAAAAATGGCTGAAAAACTGAACCTGAAAAATATAAAAGTTCTTTCACCCCTTGAGAAAAGATTAATGAAACTAATTACTTTCATTCCTGAATCTCATCTCGAAAAAGTCAGGACTGCTCTTTTTGAAGCTGGTGCAGGGGTAACAGGTAATTACGATCAATGTGGATTCTCCACAAACGGAATTGGAAGTTTCAGAGGAAATGAAGCAACAAACCCGTTTGTTGGTGAAAAGGGAAAGATGCATTTTGAAAAGGAAATCAGGTTTGAAACAGTACTGTTTTCTCACCTTAAAGATAAAGTGGTTGAAGCCCTGTTGGATAATCATCCCTATGAAGAAGTTGCCTACGATCTTTACACCCTCGAAAATATAAATATCGATGCAGGATTAGGGTGTGTCGGCGAATTTACTGATCCGATGACGGAAGATGATTTCCTGAAATTCATTTCTTTGGTCTTTGAAGCAAAAGGGGTCAGGCACTCAAAACCGACAGGGAAATCTGTTAAAAAAGTTGCTCTGTGTGGTGGTTCAGGAGCCACCCTGATTAATAATGCAATTGCATCCGGAGCTGATGCTTTTATTACTGCTGATATAAAATATCATAGCTTTTTTGAGACGGAAAACAAGATACTTTTGATCGATGCAGGCCATTTTGAGAGCGAAAAATTCTCAAGAGAAATTTTAAAAGACCTAATTATCAAAAAATTCCCTAAATTTGCAGTCCGGTTTTCTGAAACGAATACGAATCCGATAAATTATTTGTAAAAATGGAAAAAGCAAAATCACATGAATCTGAAATTTCTGTAGAAGAGAGATTAAGAGCATTATATGGTTTACAGTTGGTTGATTCAGAGATAGATAAGATTAAAACATTAAGAGGTGAATTGCCTCTGGAAGTCCAGGATCTGGAAGATGAAATTGTGGGACTTGAAACAAGACTTGGGAATCTTAAAGAAGAGGTTGTAAACCTCGAGAAGTCAGTTACAAAAAAGAATAATGAGATTTCCGATTCAGAAGCTCTGATAAAAAAATATGAAGAACAGCAGAAAAATGTAAGAAATAACAGAGAATTCGATTCTCTCTCAAAAGAAATTGAATATCAGAATCTGGAAATTGAACTATACAATAAAAAGATTAAGGAATTCAACTTTCTTATTGACGAAAAAAAGCTGGTAATTGCTGATTCAGAGTTAACTCTTGCTGACCGTAAGACAGATCTTGAGAATAAAAAATCAGAACTTGATGAGATAATTTCAGATACCCAGAAAGAGGAAGAAGGTCTTTACAAAAAATCTGAAAAGGTTGAGGCAATAATTGAAGAAAGGCTGCTTACAGCTTATAAAAGAATCCGTTCCAATGCGCGAAATGGCCTGGCAGTTGTTCCTGTACAGAGAGATGCATGCGGCGGTTGTTTTAACCAGATACCACCACAAAGACAACTCGATATCAAATCAAGAAAGAAAATTATCGTCTGTGAATATTGCGGAAGAATTCTAGTTGATGATGAAATAATTAAAGAAGGACACTTATAGACTACCTTTACGAATAAAGAGAGCTGGCTCAAAATGGGTCGGCTTTTTTATTTGTCATTCATCTGGGTTCGGTGAACCTCAGTAGAATTAACAGAGGGGTTGGCGTGAGGCAAAAAAATTTTAACTTTACAGCATAACATACGATTTCTTCCATGACCTCAGCTGAATTAAAAAAACAGATCGCAGAAGGAATTCCATCTGAACTTCCTGCTCCTAAACCATATGATAATAAACTGAATCATGCCCCGAAAAGAAAGGATATTTTAAGCAGTATTGAAAAACGGCTTGCTATAAAGAATGCTCTCAGGTATTTTCCTGAAATATTCCACCAGGTACTGGCCAGGGAGTTTGCTCTGGAGCTAAAAGCTTATGGAAGAATATACATGTACAGGTTCAGACCCGATTATGAGATTAAGGCGCGACATCTGGAAGACTTTCCGCATAAATCGTCAGCTGCAGCAGCAATAATGCTGATGATATCTAATAACCTGGATCATACAGTTGCCCAACATCCTCATGAACTTATTACTTATGGAGGTAACGGCGCGGTATTTCAAAACTGGGCCCAGTACCGGATTACAATGAAATATCTTTCGGAGATGACAGATAATCAGACACTCGTTATCTATTCGGGTCATCCTCTTGGTCTGTTCCCATCGCACAAAGATGCTCCAAGACTGGTTGTTACCAACGGTATGGTTATTCCTAATTATTCCTCTCAGGATCACTGGGAAAAATTTAATGCACTTGGTGTTTCACAATATGGTCAGATGACTGCCGGTTCATACATGTATATTGGTTCTCAGGGTATAGTACATGGCACAACAATTACCCTTCTGAATGCCTGCAGGATGATAAACAAAAAAAGTAATGGCCTCAAAGGCAGGTTGTTTATTTCATCGGGGCTTGGAGGAATGTCAGGTGCACAACCAAAAGCCGCAGATATAGCCGGGATAGTTTCAGTTATTGCTGAGGTCAATCCAAAAGCAATACAGACGCGCCATAACCAGGGCTGGGTTGATGAGATCTATTCGGATCTTAATATACTGGTAACCAGAGTCAGAAAAGCAACGGAGTCTAATGAAGTAGTTTCATTTGCCTATGAAGGTAATATTGTTGATCTCTGGGAAAAATTTGCAGATGAAAACATCTTTGTCGACCTGGGTTCTGATCAGACATCACTTCATAATCCATGGGCAGGTGGATATTATCCTGCAGGACTGAGTTTTCAGGAATCAAACCGGTTAATATCAGAAGAGCCTGAAAAATTCAGGGAGGCTGTTTGCAGATCACTTAGAAGGCAGGTAGACGCAATTAACAGGCACACGACGCGGGGAACATATTTTTTTGATTATGGTAATGCATTTCTGCTTGAGGCTTCAAGAGCTGGAGCTGATATTATGAAACCAAATGGCGAATTCAAATATCCTTCTTATGTTCAGGATATTATGGGTCCGTTGTGTTTCGATTATGGTTTTGGTCCCTTCAGATGGGTCTGTTGTTCAAATGACCCTGCAGATCTCGAAATAACCGACGAAATTGCAACGCAGACTCTTACAGAGCTGTTAGAAAAATCACCCGACCAGATCAGGCAGCAAATGGCTGATAATATTAACTGGATAAAAGAAGCTGGCAGGAACAGACTTGTTGTCGGTTCACAAGCCAGGATACTATATGCTGATGCAGAAGGAAGGTCGGCAATAGCCTCAGCTTTTAACAAGGCTATAGCGGATAGGAAATTGTCAGCGCCTGTTGTTATTGGAAGAGATCATCACGATGTATCAGGCACTGATTCACCATTCAGGGAGACATCAAATATATATGACGGTTCAAAGTTCACAGCTGACATGGCAGTGCAGAATGTGATAGGGGATTCTTTCCGTGGAGCTACATGGGTATCATTACATAACGGAGGTGGAGTAGGATGGGGAGAGGTAATCAATGGGGGCTTTGGCATGGTTCTGGACGGGACTCCAGCAACTGAAGAAAAACTAAGGATGATGCTTTTCTGGGATGTAAACAACGGTATTGCCCGTCGCAGTTGGGCGCGGAATAAAGAAGCTATATTTACTTTAAAAAGAGAGATGGGCAGAACTCCGGGGCTTAATGTTACAATACCTTATATAGCAGATGATGAGATTATTGAGAATGCCTTTAAAGAGGAGTGAGGTATAATGTATGAGAAATACTGATAATAAATATCCTAGAATTTACCGGTGTTGAGCATTACCAGCAGGCAGTCATCAATAACTTCAATTCCCTTTTCCTTTGCTATCTCTGCAAATTCGGGGTTTGTTGTTCCCGGATTAAATACAATCCTTTTAGGTTGAAGAGAAAGCATATAATCATAATACTCTTTCTGATTTTTTGCATTCATGTACAGAGTAATCGTATGCACGGGTCCGATATCTGCAGGCATCCCTTTTTTTATTTTAAGACTACCCAGGTCAACGTCCCTTCTTCCTATAGCAATTATAGGAATATTCCTTCTCTGAAGACTTCTGATTGCTTTATATGCAAACCTGTCAGGATTTGGGCTTGCCCCGAGGACTAAGGTAATTTTCTCCACGTTATATGGTTTCTTTAATACTCATTTATCCAGGAGAACAACAGCCAATGCCATTATGCCCTCTTCCTTTCCAATAAACCCAAGCTTTTCAGTAGTAGTGGCTTTTATTGCTATGTTATCAGGTTCTGTTTCAACAATAGCTGAGATTGCTTTTCTCATTTGCAGGTTAAAAGGAGATATCCTTGGTTGTTCCAGACAGACTGTACTGTCAATATTTATAATTTTGTAACCTTTTTCCTTTACAAGTTCCCAGCTCCTTTTCAGGAGGATTTTACTGTCAATGTCTTTGAATTCGACACTGGAATCAGGAAAATAATAACCAATATCTTTTAACCCGGCGGCACCCAGCAGAGCATCGCATATTGCGTGCAAAAGCACATCACCGTCAGAATGAGCCACACAACCCTTTTCAGAGGGTATTCTGACACCTCCCAACCATAAATTTAATCCATTTTCAAGCCTGTGAAAATCAATCCCCTGGCCTATTCTGATACTCATGTTGTTGACCGGGTAGAGTTTCTCAGAGACTTAAAATCGAATGAGAGGGAGAACCTCAATGTACGAGCCAACGGATGGTTTTGAGAAAGTGGCATCAGATATGAGAAATCAAGTGTAAATATTTTCAATCTGAATCCGGCACCCGCGGTAAAATATTTTCTGTTTCCCTTGGTTTGATTTTCATTGAAATATCCGCCTCTTAAGGCAAACTGGTTTTTATACCAGTATTCAAGTCCGTACGAATAGGTAATTTCATGAAGTTCTTCTTTGATACCACCCGGGGCATCATAAAAAGACTGAAAAATTGCTACCGGAACAGAAACGTTAGGGTCTTTACCTGAAATAATTTTATTTGTCAGAGGATCGTAAATAGGAGGAGTGGGAACAAGAAGTTTATTAAGATCTATTGTAGCAGTAAGTTTGTTAAAGTTGTCAAGATTTACTGTGGCAGAAGAACCAAGTCGAATATTCATTGGGATAAAATCAGATGTTTGTCCGTCAGAATAGCTCATTTTAGTTCCGATGTTTGAGAAATTGAGACCAAAACCAAGAAGACCATCTTTGGTTCCAATTGAAATATTTTTCTGATAATAACTTGAAATATCTGCAGCAAAAGAGATCCCCGGCTTTGTAGCAACACCACCTGCATATGTTCCTCCGGTAAGGTTTGAATAGATGAATCTGAATGCTATTGCGCCTGACAGGTGATCGGAAAACAATCTGGAATAACCGGCATCCAGTGCAAATTCATTCGGACTAAATGTGCGTTCCAGATTCCCGAAATCATCTGTGAATGGGACATCCCCAAGTGAAGAATACAGGAGACTTCCGCTTAATACCTGTTTGGTGTCAATTCTTTTATAACCTGCAAGATATGCTATATTAATATCAGGTACCAGGTTCCTTAGCCATGGGGAATAAGAAATACCAATTCCTCCGCTTCCATCGATAAAGGCAAATTTAGCCGGATTCCAATGCATGCTGTACACGTCAGGTGAAGTTGCCACTCCTGCATCTCCCATCGCTCCGGCACGTGAATCAGGAGCAATTGTAAGGAATGGTACAACTGTCTGAATCGCGTTTAGAGTCCCTGAATTTTGTTGAGAGAAAACTACGGTACTACCCGACAGGGCTCCTATAAATAATAAAATTTTTACTATATTCTTTTTCATTTTTGTATTATGATTCTACAATTATGCAAATATAAAACTATTTATTACCTATATTATTGTGTATGTTATAAAATGATCATGAGGCCTGTTGCCTTCGCGATTTCTCCCGCTGGCGTTGAAACAGTAACAGAATAAGGATACATGCCCCTGCCCGGTCTTTTTCCACCATCATCACAACCATCCCATATTACAGGGGGCAATGTATAACCACCGGATGGGATATTTGTTTTTATAACCTTTATTATTCTTCCATTCAGATTATAAATATTAATAACGATGTCAAACTCAGTATCTGCTCTGTTATGCTCACCTGTGATTCTTGTTTCATTTAAAAATGGATTCGGATAGTTGATGATGTTCTTAAGTATGAATTTGCCATCGTTTTCTACATTGAATTCAATCGATTTCTCCGATGAGTTATTGAAATTATCCCAGGCTTTAATTGTAAGTGTATGACTGCCGGCAGATAACCCTGAGAGGTCGTATAATAATTGTCCCCTCCCATATTTATTCAGATCATTTACATAATAGTTATTGAGAACGAACGAACTGTTATCATTATCAAGATATCCCGTTAAATCATGTCCTATACCTGAACCAGTTGTATTAATTCCACCTTTATCCTCTAAAATTGCGAGTAACCTGGGATTATTATCTGTAATACCTCCATTTCTGAAAAGCGTGTCATTCATGTAGAGTTTAATAGAAGGTCCGGAAGTATCTGAAATAGCCGAATTGGCGAAACCTCCCACAATTATATTGTTAAAACTCCCATTCATATCTTCTTTATTATCATGGGCATAATAACTTATTTTCCCGCTTCCGAATGAGTAATTAATATCTCTGGGAACGATAAAAGTAAACCTGAACCTGCCATCTTTTGCCATGGTTTTTCCACTAAAAAGGACGTTGTTCCTAAGGAGGAATTCCATAACAGGGCCACCATCATTTGAAAGGGTTTTTATTTTACTTTCCTTGTCATAAATAAGTTGTGAAACCACACCGTTAAAGTTGCTCATCAGGTTTCCTGCCGGATTTTGAATATGCCCCGAAACTGTCACCAGTGAAAGAGCTTTCAGGCTGTCCGTTTTTTCTGATACTGAAATATTATTAATTGAATCGGTAATTACTGTTCCGTGATAAGGATACGCGAGTTTTAGCGCAGGATCTCCAAGAAGTGTAAAGTTCCTTTTATTGGGTCCGCTACCTGAATTATTTTTAGCTAATCTAATAATATCACCGAGGCACATTGTGTTACCCGATTTGTCGCGGCCAAATGCATAACTGAATATATTTCTGTTCAGCTCATAGTTTGGTGCAGAATATACAACCCTGGTTGTAGACATTAATGCAATGGCTCCACCATCTTTATTAAACAGAACCATTTCACCTGCTGAGGTCTTGCCAACCATCTGGTTGGTTGGCCTGTTAATCTCAATGTCATCGAAACGGCTGAATTCACAGGTAGCTGTAACAAAAAGTGGTAGTTTCCCTCCATTTACCCAGGAATTAATGTCTTCCGGAGTAACTACTCCTTCGTGGGCAAGCCCCGACTCGTTTCCATGCCCTACATAATTGAAAATCAGACACCCTGCGTTCATCCGGGCATTTATTGCTTTATTAACATCAGGATAGGATTGCCCGTTTACTGTTGTTGTCTGTCTGAAAGCATCAAGATAGATTTTATCAATATTGTAGGTCGGGACACTATCATTAAGTACCTGTGCAAGTCCTTCAGAATCATACATATGAGTATTGCCATCTTCGTCATCAGCTGCCAGGGATATAATATTTTTCCAGTCACCCATATTTGCCGGATCGAGGTATTTTATAATCTTTGAAATAATAATTCCGGCCTGAACAGTATCTGATACTGGCAGCCGCCCTATACCAATATCTTCTGTACCATCAGCTTCTCCTTCACCATCATCAAGAAGTCCATAAAAATCGTCGGATGTAAATGACGAGACAACTACATTTGAATTTTGTGATTGATATGTAGGTATAAAATTGGGGTTATTCGGGGGAAGTGTCTTATTCTCAAAGGAACCATCTCCAAAAAGAAGGAGGTATTTAAGTGGATGACTTGTACCGGCCTGTCTGAGATATTTCATTCTTACAAAATTCCTGATGGCAACAATATCAGGAATACCACCTGAGAATTCATTATAAACCTGATCGAGCGATACTACCTGGGAAACAAGGCCACTGTTTTTGAGGTGAATATCTGATATTTTCCGGGCGTAAGCCATGAATATTGGATGCGTGATGATGATCATGCCGGCAGGTTCAGAACTATGGAGGTTCTGATTCGGAATCGCGGCGGGCTTGATTACCGGTATCAGAGCATTGCCGGGTGTAAAGGCAATATATGTTTTGAGAGAATCATTTAAAGCTTTAAAAGTAATGTTATCACCCGATTTGGCATATTGAATTTGTTTAATATTCAGGGGGTCCGAAACATCCCATACAAGAACATCATTAAAAAGACTTCTTATCGAAAAAGAAGTTATTCTGTACGGTGCAAAGGATCTTGAATCAGTGTATTGCATCTGCTGACCGGTAAAAGTATTTGATTTCCTGCCCAGCAATTGCAAATAATCGAGCCAGCCATTAGCGCTCGTTTCACCATTATCATAAAACCTGACCTGATACACAGGAGTACCTGAAGCGGGCAATAGTGACCCTGTATCGGAAACGATCCCGGCCTGTGACCCGTTGGAGTCAAACAGGTTAACCCCCTGCACCTGAATGCTTTTTTTAAGAGAAACTCCTTCATATAGTCTGAAAGATGTTGGACCAGAAGCTCTGGCAGCTACCCTGATTTTGTATTTTATCAGCTCTGTGGGAATAAGGTCTGTGAAAGCAGGATTGATCTCAACATTCAGAATATGTTCGAACCACTCCCTGCCGGATTTTACATTAGTAATCTTTTCATTTTCCTCTTCATGAATAAATAAAGCATCAGATTCCGAAGAAAAGTAATTTGCAGCCTGAGGCGGATCATATACCGTAGTTACATTTTTCCCCGGAGCCGGACCGGAAGTGATAAAATAAAACGAAGTATCTGAATAATTGTGTCTCAGAAATTCAAATTCTTTTGAAGTATAATTGTAAATCCATCTGTGAGTGCCTTTTCCATAAAACAAGAGATAATCGCCTTCGTTAAAAACACCGTCATTCCCTTTTGAAATAAGTATTGATGATTCTTTCAGGTCATCAGGTCCTGAACCAATGTTATAATATGACAACTGTCCCGGGTTGTTGCAGAATATTTTTGGGTTGGAAGGATCTATTAATCCAAGTTGTTTGATTCTGGAATAATCAATCCTGTATATTCCATCTGATGTGACCGCTATTTTAAACCAAATACCTGAAGAAAGGACAGACGAATTTGAATAGCTGTCTTTGGTTTTTTGGGCATTGGTGCCGGTACACAAAAATACCATGCAGAATGGTAATATTTGAAGTAATCTTCGCATTAGTTCCAGACAAAGATAGGAATGTGCTTTTTCTTTGCTAAGTTATTTTGTTTTTTTGTATACTTTCCGGATTTATAATAATAAAGATATCATTACGTTGATATTGCTGTATTTCAAATGATGCTGAAGAGAGTTTTTAATATACTTTTATTTATTATTACCCTTCCTGTAATTTGTTTAGGACAGGAGACTGATCCCGGACCGGATTATCAGATGATAATGATGAATAATCCTGCATTCTCCGGAGCTGAAGGCGAAGGAGTATTAAGGTTATCCTATTTAAACTTTTTTCCAGGCAACCATTATAATCTTCATTCGGTTTTTTCATCATATGATTCATACTTTCCTGCCTTACATGGAGGTGCAGGCATATGGTTATCAGATGATTATATGGGTGGTATCGTGAATGATTTAAGGGGAGGGTTATCATATGCATATTTTTTAAAGGCAGGTGAGAATTTGTTTATAAATGCAGGTCTTTCAGCATCAGTTTATCACAGGGGTTATAATTTTGACGGGGCGATTCTGCCTGATCAGATCGATCCTCTGGGGGGAGTATCTTTGCCTTCCGGTGAATCTCTTGCATCATCGGGTCGGACAGTATTTGATATTGGAGCCGGATTTCTTTTTATGTCACGAAACATTTTCGGAGGAATTTCGTTAAATCACCTTGCTGAGCCTGACCTTTCTATTGGTGGGCAAACATATGAAAGGCTTAAAAGGAAACTTCTTCTGAACATTTCCGGTGATTTTTTCACTGGCAAATCTCAGAAGCTGAAAATCAGGCCTCTGGCGGTATTTGGATTGCAGGGAGGATTTATCTCAGCAGGAGCCGGAACAGTTTTTGAAACTAACTATTTATCAGCTAATGTGGTGTTTCTTGGCGATAATGGGAAAAATATGAATATTCAAACAGGATTCTCAATTAAAGCCGGGAAAATGAGTGTTTATTACAACTATCGTTTTAATATTACATCGGGTAATAATTTAATGCCTTTCTCGCTTCTTCACCAGACAGGACTTGCATTTAGTTTAAATAATGTTGATAAAAGAAATCTAATCAAAACAATAAATTTTCCTAAATTGTAGTTATATTTGGTGAGCGAAACACATTATTTTAGTAAAATTGTTATATTTGGGTATTCTTAATAGCCGTAAAACTAAAGGAGTTATGTATAAATTCAGAGCCTTACCAGTTATTCTAATTTGTGTCTTACTTTTTACATCCTGTATTTTCAAGAAAAAAAAGGGTAGTGAGAACGTTTCCACTTCAACAGGCTGGGAGTATAATAATCCTGACAATGGCGGGTTTGAAGTTACTCTGGGAGCTGATCAGAAAACAGGCCCGGGGCTGGTACTTATTGAGGGTGGTCGTTTTACTATGGGTCAGGTACAGCAGGATGTTATGTTTGACTGGAATAACAAACCCAGAACAGTCACTGTATCTTCATTTTACATGGACGAAACAGAGGTTAAAAATGTTGACTACCGTGAGTATTTATTCTGGCTGCGCAGGGTATATAAAGATTATCCTGAAGTGTTCAGAAGAGCATTGCCTGATACATTAGTATGGAGAAGCCCTATGGGTTTCAACGATCCTTATGTACAATATTACTTCAGACACCCTTCATATAATAATTATCCTGTTGTTGGTGTAAGCTGGGTAAAAGCTAATGATTTTTGTCTTTGGAGAACAGATCGCGTTAATGAACAGTTACTGATTACTGAAGGAGAACTTAACCCTGATCCCAATCAGATTAATGAAAAGAATTTCAACACAGAAGCATACCTGGCTGGTCAGTATGAAGGTGTCGTAAATCAGTTACGCGAAAGCCTTAATCCAAATCAGACTGAACGCAGAACCAACTTCGAAGATGGTCTGCTGCTTCCAAGTTACAGACTTCCTACTGAAGCTGAATGGGAATTTGCAGCTTATGCACTCAGAGGCAATACCTTTGAAGAGAGAGTATATGAAAGAAGGATTTATCCATGGGATGGCCATAACGTTAGGAACTCATCTACAAAGAGCCGTGGTGAAATGATGGCAAACTTTGTACGTGG
>JANYJP010000113.1 GCA_025358455.1 Bacteroidales bacterium | reverse complement strand
CTTTTGTCTTTTGTCTTTTGTTACTTTGGTTTAAACAATCCCTCGGCATTGGAACCAAGCATTCCTGCTTTAAGCATCGTTTCACTTGCTACTTTAAGGTTCCTGATCATCTTTTTGTCAACAACAGGGAAATGGCGCATTATTTCAAGTTTATCTCCTATATACTCAAGATCTTCATCTGTAGTTGTCCACTGACGGGTGTTATATATTGTAAGATCCAGTGGGAGAGAGTATGAGCGCAATGACTTATCTCCGACAATATTGAAATAAAAATCAAAATATGACATAATGAGTTCACGCAGTGACTTGTACACAGGTTCCCTATATCTTAATGTAGTGAAGTTAGATTTGGCAACAGCTCCCCAGTACTTTCCCTCTTTGAATACAGCAATCACATGATCGTCATCATTAAATGCTTTCATATCTACTATTAATGGCTGATATCCAATAAATTGCAATGCAGCTGCTGAAAAAAGAGCACCTTCAAAACAATGAGCTGATTTTTTCTTTATTACCCATCTTGGTGACCTGCACTCATAATTGGGATTATAATCTATTGAATCCAGAAAGCCCTGAATTTTATCAGGATCGCTCATGGTTTTCAGAAACCTGATCTCATCTTTTGTCCACTCCATTTCATTGCCCTTTGCAATTTGCAATTAGAATTTTGTTTTATATTTCTGTGAGTTCCCTGATAATTCTCCTCATTGGTTCATACTGTTCTTCCATGCTTTTAACTAATCCGAGCTGTGCTCTTGCTCTCTGTAAGTTGTGAAGCTTATGATTTATTTTGAAGTAATTATCACCATCGATAAAGTCAGTAAGGAAACGAACTGCAATAGTGTAAGTAATTAATCTGGGCGCAAATGCAAGATATTCTTTTTCGATATCGTTCAGGGTATCTCCTGTTTCAGACAGATAACCTTCTGAATATGCCTTAAATCGGTTTATATCCATTTTAATTTTTGAGAGATCCTGTTCATCTTCCGATGCAGTGTTGGCTGCAGTGCGGATTGCATCACCAAAATCATAATGGACAAACCCTGGCATTACAGTATCAAGATCAATTACACATAATGCCTTATCATTTTCATCAAGAAGAATATTATTGAATTTAGTATCGTTATGAGTAATCCGGATAGGGATCTTATTCTCACTTCCTAACTTAAGAATGATCTTCATCTCCTCAGCCCTTTGAAGAACCTGGTCTATCTCTGCTTTAACAGATTTCACCCGTTCTACAGGATTTTCAGTTATTTTGAGATTAAGGGTCTCCAGTCGTTTATCAATGTTGTGAAACCAGGGAATAGTTTCGAAAAGCGGACCTCCCGGCATGTCTGCTAACATCGCCTGAAACCTGCCAATGGCTTTACCTCCTTCAAATGCTTTATCAGGACTATCAACTAAATTATATGAGCGATGGTTGGAAATGAAGATATACATTCTCCAATAATTCCCTTCATTATCCATGATCCAGCTTTTCCCTTCATGGGAGGGGATCAGCCTGAGACACTCTCTTTTAATATCTGATCCCGGGATATCCCTGAGCTTGTTCCTCAGATGAACTGTAACCCTTTCAATATTGTGCTGGAGCTCAGGGATGTTTTTAAATATTTTATTATTAAGGCGTTGCAGGATGTAATCGTCTTTATCTTTTTCAATAGTTTCTATCCGGAAGGTATCATGAATGTGTCCGCTCCCGAAAGGCTCACCATTCAGAAATGAACCTTCAGTCACAAAACTATTATAGATATCTTTCAGATTATAACCCATGTTATTTTCCTGCCTTATGACCTATAAAAGCATAATACATAATTATAAGATATGCAGGAACGCATATCAAGTACGCCGACTGTGTAGAATATATATCAGCCAGTTTCCCATATAACAAAGGCAGAATGGCGCCACCTGCAATAGCCATTATAATCATGGCAGAAGCGGTTTTTGTAAATCTGCCAAGCCCGTTTATTGTCATTGGCCAAAGTGCAGGCCACATCAGTGAGTTTGCAAGCCCCATTAATGCTACAAAAAGAACGGTTAGGGGCAGAACAAGTTTTAATGGTGAAAAAGTTACAATATCAATAAATGGTACCGTAAAAGTAAGATGGGAAGGGATGAGAATTGCTGCAAGAGCAAAGATAACACCCAGAATTGCGCATATTTTTAATGCAGTTACCTGTTTGATATATTTTGGTATAAAAATAATCCCTATAAGATATCCGATAATCATGCTGAGCAATGTCAGTGATGTGAAATATTTGGCTGAGCTCATTTCTACTCCAAGCGATTGCCCGTATCTTATTATAGTATCACCCGCGATTACTTCAACGCCAACATAAAAAAAGAACGCGATCACTCCGAATATAAGGTGTGGAAACTGCCATACACTTGTTTTTTTAAGATTTGATTCACTGCTTGCTGCATCCTCCGCATCAGTGTCAATTTCCGGAAGATGGGCAAATCGAAGTAAAAGACCAAGAAGAACAAGGATAACTGCCATAACGATATATGGAAAAATAACTCTTGCAGCAAGTTCATCAAGTAAAACTGCCCTGGATGCAGCATCAGCTGCTTGCGCGAGCTTTTGTTCGAGAATATTTGCGTCTTTTAATATTATACTGGCCAGGATAATCGGAGCCAGAACACCTGCAAATTTATTTGCAATCCCCATTATGCTTATTCTTTTGGCAGCGCTTTCGGGAGGCCCTATGATAGTTATATAAGGATTTGATGCAGTCTGAAGAAGTGCCAGTCCGGTTCCTTCAACAAACAATCCCAGAAGGAAAAGGCTGAACGTTCTTGTCATTGCTGCTGGTATAAAGATAAGAGCGCCTACTGCCATTATCCATAATCCAACAGTCATACCGTTTTTAAAACCGGTCTTTTTAAGAAGCGCCGATGATGGGAGTGCCATCACAAGATATGAGATATAGAATGCAGATGTTACAAAGTATGCCTGAAAATTGTTCAGTTCACATGCTGTTTTAAGAAATGGGATAAGAATTCCGTTCAGCCATGTTACGAATCCGAAGATGAAAAAGAACAGCCCGATTATTGATATTGAAAAAATATAATCTTTCCTGCTTATACTGTTTGAAGAATTAATGGTTGTCATGACCTGATGTCTTTTAAGGTTAGTTTTACTCTGAAGCTTTCAAAACTAATCTTTTTATGTGAGTGAACCAAGAAAAAATAAATTTGTTTTTTTAGTTCAAAAGTTATAGAACTGATTGTTATTTAATATAAATTTGTTCAACAGAATATATCAAAATTAGTAAATATGTCAGATCAGGATAAGAAAACACGCGAATTAATTGAGGAGACCGGCAAAGTATTTGAGAAATTTGATCTTACTCCTATGCAGGGAAGGATTGTAGCGTATTTCATGATAAGTGATCCTCCCGAAAAAACATTTGATGAAATGGTAAAATATTTCAAAGCAAGTAAAAGTTCTGTCAGCAACTCATTAAACTATCTTTTGCAGAATAAATTCATTGATTACAAGACATTTGCCTCGGACCGCAAACGATATTTCTTCATAACTGACTCCTTTTTCAGAATATATTTCAAAAAAGTTCTTGAGAATGTGGCAGAGTTGAAGGAGTATGCATACCGTACGGTTTCTATGAGAACACCTGAATATCCACTTGCAAGTGAAAAGATCCTGAAATGGATCGAAAACGCCAATAGATTTCAGGAGACTCTTGAACAAACTCTTAACTCAATAAAAAATGAAAAGATAGGAACCACCCTATAAATTTATTTGGTTTTCCCTGATATTTCCCTCGACTTCATACCCAGATAACCTCCATGGTGCCTGTTTGCATAATCATGTGCACTGAACCCTATTTTTCCCATCATGAGCACGACAAGAGCATCTCCGATAACAGTCATTACGGTAGTGGATGTTGTTGGCGTCAGCCCCAGGAGACATACTTCAGCAGGCGCTCCGGTTAAAATAAAACAATCTGACTTATCTGCAAGGGGACTGGTTCCGTTACTTGTTATTACAATTACCGGTATTTCAGGATATAAATTATTTTTAAGATCAATAAGTTCAATTATCTCCCTCGTTTTGCCTGAATTTGAAATTGCAAGAAGAACATCATTTTTCTGAAGAATACCAAGATCACCGTGCTGTGCTTCACTGGGATGTAAAAATATTGAAGGTGTACCGGTTGAACTGAACGTTGTGGCAATATTATGCGCTATCTGACCCGCTTTTCCCATACCGCTGGTTACAAGTTTTCCGTTTTTTCCGTGAACCTGCCGATGAATTATTTCAATTGCATCTTCAAAACTCTTGGTAACAGGGATATTTTTAATGGCAGCTGCTTCACTATTAAATATTTCTCTTATTTTTTCTATCATAATAATCCCTTGAATAAACTTATTTCAAAGTTATCAAAAATAATTACTTATCAAATGTGCCGGTTGCATGTTGCAAGGTACATTGTTATTTGTTTTATTACTTTTGTCTTTTTACTTTCACCATTAACTTTTTATCGATGTTTAATCATGCTTCAGCCATAGGAGTTGATATTGGCCGGAATTCTCTGAAACTTGCCGTCGTAAAGATTGATGGAGAGATAGTTGCAACTGAAATCTTCGCATTGAATAAGATTCAGTCGAAGGATTATCTTATTAATACGCTAATTGAAGAAATAAAGAAAATTAGATTTAAAGTTGCTGCAGAGGGAATTAATCCGATCTGTGTAGGCATTGCGGCAAAAGGGTTCATTGATCATAAATCAGGAATAATTTTAGGACCGGATCAGGGCATAGAAGATTGGAACAATGTGCCTCTTTCAAGAATTGTCAACACTGAAACCGGACTTCCGGCTTATGTTGGAAATGACGCAAACATGATGACTATTGCTGAGCATAGATTCGGTGCGGCGAAAGGATACAATGACATAATATTTGTTGCCCTTCGCACCGGTATTGGTGGTGGTTTAATCATTAACGGTAAGCTTTACAGGGGAGTTAATAATGCGGGGGGAGAAATAGGGCAGATGATTATCAATTTCGACAATGGAATAAGCAGCCTGGGAATAAAAGGATCATATGAACAATTTGCTTCCGCATCAGCTGTTGTCAGGAGGTTCCAGGAGGAAATCTCAACAGCCGGTGATAAAATGAAAAGTTCCCTGACTTGCAGGGAGATATTTGAGTTAAGCTATACCAACTCGGCAACGGCAGTGAAAGTAGTGAAGGAAAATGCAGAGCTGGTCGGTATCGGACTGGCTAATCTTATTTCAATTTTTGCCCCTGAAATAATCATTCTTGGGGGAGGAATGTCTGAAGCAAATGACAATTATATTTCAATGATTAAAAAAAGCGCATTTGAAAATTCACTGGAAAACTGCAGGCAGGAAGTTAAAATTGAAAGAGCACACCTGGGATCTTCTGCTTCGCTGCTTGGCAGTGCATATTATGGTTTAACAAGACTGGCAGGTATGAATATCTGAAATTTGTGAGGTGGATAATACTAATTCTTAATTATGTTTTCAGTCCAATCAAAAACATGTGAATGATGTAACTTTTTTCAAAAATTCTATAACCGACCGACCGATAAATGTACTGAACTTAGCTCTTGGAAAATGCTGACAAATATAACGATGTCAGATATTTCAGTAATATTTTGAAAAGTTAGGAATTATGAAAAACGTTAGTATGAAAAAAGTATTGATTGCCCTCGATTATTCCCCAACTGCAGAAAAAGTAGCAGAAACAGGGTTTTTATTAGCTCAAACTATGGGAGCTCAGGTTGTTTTATTGCATGTACTATCCGATCCGGTCTATTATTCTTCAAGCGAGTATTCCCCAATAATAGGATTTGAAGGTTACATGGAGATGGGGCCTGTGAACTCAGTTACCACAGAAAGACTAAATGATGCCTCGCTTCGCTATCTGGATAATACAAAACAGCGCCTCGGTGATAGTACCATTCAAACCTTGGTAAAGGAGGGTGAATTTGCCGAAACCATTTTAGAAACTGCAAAAGAGGTTCATGCAGATTTTATTGTGATTGGATCTCATAGCCGGAGATGGCTGGAGGAGGTTCTGATGGGAAGTGTTACAGAAAAAGTTCTGCATCATACTTCAATTCCTCTTTTCATTATACCAACTAAAAAACACAAGTAACAATCAGAAAGATCTCAATCATGATAAAGGGGGACCAAAAAAAAATATTACACGAACTATATATTGAGCTCGTTAAATTGCAAAAGGAAGTTATTTCTTCCAATCTGAAATTGCTTGTAATACTGGAAGGCAGGGATGCAGCCGGGAAAGATGGCACTATAAAACGAATTGTCAAACATCTTAGTCCCCGGGAAACCAGGGTAGTAGCATTAAGCAAACCTTCAGACAGGCAGCAGCTTGAATGGTATTTTCAACGATATTCCGTCCATTTGCCTGTATCAGGTGAGTTTGTACTTCTGAACCGTAGCTGGTATAACCGTGCAGGTGTTGAAAAAGTAATGGGTTTCTGCACGGAGAAAGAGTATAAATCATTTTTCCCGGAAGTTGAATTATTTGAAAAGATGCTCATTGATGCCGGCTTCATAATTTTGAAATATTACCTTGATATAAGCAGGAAGGAACAGGAAAAAAGACTGAAGGATCGCGAAACTGACCCATTGAAACAGTGGAAAATCAGCCCAATTGATAAGGAGGCAAAGAAGTTATGGAAAAACTATTCTGAAGCCCGCGATGAAATGTTGCTCAGGACCAATTTTAAACATTCTCAATGGTTTGTGGTGGATGCAGTTAAAAAAGATGCGGCTCATATTGCTCTTATTACACATCTTCTTAAACAGCTGCAATATCAGGGTAAGAATAATAAATTATTATCAAATGATTATGGGCTGGTTTATGGGGTTACGGCCGAAAACATAAAGAATAAACTATATTGAATCAGAATTGAATAATATTAACCACATACCCGCCGGTTTAAATTCATCACGGATGGAAGAATTCATATGCTTATTCATCAAAAGTGATCTCTTTCGATTCTGACAGTTTCATGGCTAGTTTGTGGTAAGTCTTTTTGGCGTCTTTATCCCCCGAAAGTCCTGATATGCGGCTCAGTCCAAAATAAGCATAGGCAGCAAATTCATTGCCATATGAACCGAATGAACTGATGTCTTTGACTCCAATAGTATAATATTGTTTGGCAAGAGAGTTATCATGATATTTTTTTTCCTGCAATATGCCATTGAAAATTGATAACTGGGCTTTAAGGTATGGAATACTCACATGCAAACCAGAAGACTTTACAAGATCTTCTGCTTCATCATACCTCTTTATCAATAATAAATTTTTAATATACTCTGCAAGAAATTCCGGGTTATCAGGGTATAGATCATGAAGATACTGACTGAAATATGAAGCCTTCTGATAATTATTTTCGAAGTTTATTGATATATATGAAAGATCGGAGTAAGATTCTGCTCTTAATAATATGGAATTATTGGCAGCTATTTGAAGTTGATTTAAGCCTTCTGCCCTGTTTCCCTTTCTGAAAAGCAATGCCAGTGGTTTATATACCGGATGTACTCTCGGGTATACCTCACGAAAATAATTATAGATCCCGGTAAAAAAATAGAAATCTGAATAATCTGACGTCATGTCAAATGACCTCCTTATATATTTGTAAGTACTTTTTGCAACAGAAAATACTTCATTACTGAGGTTATTGTTGGAGTAATATGACAATAACATTCCTCTGGCACACAGATTCGCCAGTAAAAATTCTGTTTCGTTAGTCCGATCTTTATTTTTTTCACATATTCCTATGCATTTTAGCATATCTTTTTCAAATGAACTATGTTCTTGAGAGGTAGGCAAAACAGGATAATTTTCCCAGTACGTCATAATTCCTCTGAACAGAACAACAACCGGATGCTCAGGATACATCTGGCTGATCTTCCTGTAGGCATCATTGGCTTTAGCAAATTCCATGTTATAAACGCAGTCAATACCATTTTTGACCAGGTTTAAAGAAGCAGTATCCTGAAGTACCTGAGCATTTATAGCTGTTATACTAAAACAGAACACCAGCGCAAGGCATCTGAATAATATTTTAACTCTGTTATTCAATTGCGTAAAATTAACATCAAATTTTAAATATCCGAGGAATAAAATTGCCTGTTCTCTATTCAGTCAGGCTGTGTGAATGCTGAGGAAAAGACAAATAAAAAAAGGCAACTAATTGATTTACAATTATATTGCCTTTAATAAAAGTGAACCTAGAGG
>JANYJP010000086.1 GCA_025358455.1 Bacteroidales bacterium | reverse complement strand
GGAGAAAAGCGGCCAGAGGGCAGGCTTACCCGCCGAATCCGCCAACTGGCGGAGAAGGTGGGCTTTGTGCACTTTGCACCATGGATAGATACCAGTCTTATAAATTTGCATTTTTTAAAATTTATTCTCTAAATTACCGTTTAAATTCAGTTATGAAGACTAAGTTAATAATATGCGCCTGCTTACTGTTTATCTGCGGCTTTGCAAGTGGACAAACAGCTGATTCAGTAAAATTCATTTCGCTTCCGCCAAGGGATTTTCAGCAGACTTACAATAATGCAGCCAAGTCACTTCTGGTTGATGTCAGGGAATTCTTTGAGTACAGGAAGTCAAGGATAAAAAATGCGGTGAACATTCCCTCATCGGGAAATCTTGAGTACTCTGCGGACACTATAAAAAAGGACGTTTCACTGTTTCTGTATTGTACCTCAGGATTCAGAAGCAAAAGAGTTGCTAAATATTTCTCCGGAAAAGGATTCACTAAGGTGTATTCGCTGGAAGGCGGGATAAATGCATGGAAGAAGGAGGGGCTGGATGTGGAGAAGAAGAGAATCCGGAAAAGAGATTGAGGGATTGCACTCTATAAGAAACAAATCTGGTTTATACGGCTTCTAATCGTTGAGTCGGACCCCTGCGTCCAGCGTCGTTCGTCCTATTTTCCCAACACCTGCCTTACTATCTTCGAAATATACTTGCCGAGAATATCGAACTCCAGATTAACGACGGTTCCTTCTTTGATCTGGTGAAAATTGGTTACTTCCCAGGTAAAAGGAATAATAGCCACTTCAAACGATGTGGGTTTTGAATTTACAACAGTCAGGCTGACGCCATTCACAGATACTGATCCTTTCTCAACCGTTATATAGTCCTCCTGCGAGGGGACGTATTCAAAAGTATAATACCAGCTTCCTCCTGCTTCCTTAACACTGGTACAAACGGCAGTCTGGTCAACATGTCCCTGTACCATATGTCCGTCGAGACGACCATCAAGTTTGGTACTACGTTCAAGGTTGACCCTGTCATCCGGTTTCAGCAATCCAAGGTTTGTCTTTTCAAGCGTCTCTTTAATAGCAGTAACCGTATAGGTCTCCTTATCTTTCCGGACTACTGTCAGACATACTCCATTATGTGATATACTCTGGTCGATCTTAAGCTCATCTGCAAATGAACA
Organism: Bacteroidales bacterium; assembly: GCA_025358455.1. Lineage (GTDB taxonomy): Bacteria > Bacteroidota > Bacteroidia > Bacteroidales > VadinHA17 > LD21. The sequence continues at coordinate 33,920 of JANYJP010000086.1, read as the reverse complement.
TTTCATTGTGATGTGAAGATTTTCTTTTTCTTTTTCCAGTTTTATAACCCGGGCTGCTTCTTCTATGATTCCTGAAAACATATGTGATGATTTAGATTTAATTTTAATGCAAAAATATAGAAATTCCGGAAATGGACGCACGACAAACGATGTATAATGGACGCACGACAAACGACAAACGACAAACGGAAGAATATATAATGGACAAACGATAAACGATAAACGACAAACGACGCAAGGAAGAATAGATAATGGACGTACGACAAACGACAAACGACGCAAGGAAGAATAGATAATGGACGTACGACGAACGACAAACGATGGACGCACGACGAACGACAAACGACAAACGACAAACGACAAACGACAAACGACAAACGACGCAAGGAAGAATAGATAATGGACGCACGACAAACGATAAACGACAAACGACGCAAGGAAGAATAGATAATGGACGTACGACAAACGACAAACGACAAACGACAAACGACAAACGACAAACGATGGACGCACGACGCACGACAAACGACAAACGACAAACGACAAACGACAAACGACAAACGACGCATGGAAGAAAAAATTGAATTTGATTTCGTGATTGTTAACTTTGATATGGAATAAGTTATCAATTTTTTAATCTCGTTGTGCTATGAGTAATTATGAAAATCTAAAGGTTTGGCATCGTGCCGTTGAATTAGCAGTATCAATTTACAAGCTTACGGAACAAAACAAGTCCTTTCAAAAGGATTTTGGATTGAAAGATCAAATGAGAAGGGCCTCCGTCAGTATTTCCAGTAATATTTCTGAAGGAGATGAACTTGGAACTGACAAGCAAGCAGTAAGACATTTTTATATTTCAAAAGGATCTTCTGCTGAATTATTCACCCATCTGACAATTTCCAATAAAATTGGATATCTGACTGACGATGAGAATAAGTACTACCTTAATGAATGTAAAGGTATTTCAGCTATGTTAATGAACCTCATAAAATCAAGATATTCTGATTAAGAATTAATCTTTCAATCCAGTTCATTTATTTGTTCCAGGTAACTGTTTGCCGATGCGTCGTTCGTCGTTCGCCCTGCGTCGTTCGCCCTGCGTCGTTCGTCCTGCGTCGTTCACCGTGCGTCGTTTGCCGTTCGTCGTGAGTCGTCTTCCCAGATCACCTTCTTCCCGAAGCCGAATCGATTATCAGTCATCTTTATAAAAGTGAGTTTGACCAGCCAGAGATTAGTATCCATCAGGATAGCAGGAGGAAATTTCTTAAGATAAGCCCATTTGGCTTTTGATAACATTTCGCCTTCAGGTTCTGAAACCATTCCCTGAAACTGAATTCCTCGGATCCTGCCGATAACCATAGTTTCCAGGACAACTGATCCGGCAACCAACGGATTCTCACCGAACTCTTTGCCATGACGGGTTTCACCGCCGGTGGTGAATACCAGTGAATTTTCAGCTTCAAGATAAACATAAAAACAATTTGCGCACCAGGGTTCATTACCTACTGTTGTAGCGATTGTAAGAACATGATGTTTTTTGAAAAATCGAATTATCTTGTTGTCAATCATTTTCCATCCATCTGAAACTGTTGTTTTCAAATCCGGCCAGATCAATGATACGGTTAACGACTGTCATCACAAGATCATTGATCGTTTCCGGATTACTGTAGAAAGAGGGTGATGCCGGGCAGATTATTGCACCAGCCAGGGTGAGCGTTTTCATATTATTAATATGTATCAGACTGTAAGGGGTTTCCCTTGGAACAATTATTAATCTTCTTCTTTCCTTGAGCATCACATCGGCGGTTCGGGCAATCAGGTCGTCGGATGTCCCGTTGGCAATTCGTCCCGTGGTACCCATCGCTGCAGGGCAGATAATCATTGTATCGTAATGCGAGGATCCTGAGGCAAACGGGGCAAAAAACGTATCGTTTTTAAATTCCTTCGCAAGTCCTTCCGCGGTATATTTCTTACCTGTTTCTGCAAGCCAGATCTCTTTTGCCGTGTCTGAAAAAATCACTGCAATTTCTTCAGGGGGGTTTTTTAACAACTGAAGTGTTTCAAGGAGCTTCTTTGCATATACTGATCCGCTTGCGCCTGTTATGGCAAGAACTATTTTTCTACGTTTATTCGGGATGTTATCCATAGTAAAATGAAAAGTTATGCAAAGATAGTTATTTAATTAGTTCATGATCTGAAGGGGGATTGCTGACATGGCTCATTTCTTACCCTTATATTCTTGCCCCCTGGCACGATATTTCTTACCTTATTTTCTTGCCCCCTGGCCCCCTAAAGGGGGATTAATCCGTTCTTGATTTAGTTTTTCAATCACCTTGTGGATTTTAGAAATGACCCATTCTGTGTCCGATATTACCTGGTCGTTAGTGAATCTCAGCACTTTTATTCCAAATTTTTCAATCTCATATGTTCTGTTCAGATCGTATTCGATTTTTGCTTCATTTTCATGTATCTCACCATCAACTTCGATTGCAAGCTTATATTCATGAGAATAAAAATCCACAATAAAATGGTTAATCGGATGTTGTCTTCGGAATTTAGAATTAAATATCCTCCTATCCTTCAATCTCTTCCAAAGTATTAACTCACTGGAAGTCATGTTCTTTCGAAGTATCGCGGCAAACCTTAATGTCACGGAATCTGCTCCATAGAACATATGTCTGTTATAAAAGTCAGTACTCATTTCATGCAGCAATGTCTCAAATATACAAAACTCCAATAACATACGCATTAACTCTTTAGAGCTTGTCCCGCAAAGCGGGAGAGTCAGGTGGCGAGCATTCGCCATACGAATTATACCCCCTTTAGGGGGCAGGGGGCAAAATTCAGGGAATGAGTGCGTTAGAATTTTATGCAATGAGTTTTTATACCCCCTTTAGGGGGCAGGGAGGCAAAATTAAGGGAATGAATGCGTTAGAATTTTATGCAATGAGTTTTTATCCCCCCTTTAGGGGGCAGGGGGCAAAATATAGGGAATGAGTGCGTTAGGATTTTGGGGGTGATAAAACCGGAGGTTTGAGTCTAAAAAAAGGGCAGAGGCCAAAAAATCCCGGGAGTGAGTGCCTTAAACCTTAATTATACTTAACAACCTGCCTCTCAATTCAGCAACCCCTTTCGATGCAACTTCCTTTATAATCTCAACTTTCCTGTTCACCGGAACATTAACATCCTTAGGATCAATAAGGAACAGAGGCGCCTTGTGAGGCGCATAAGCAATAAGTCCCGCAGCCGGATAAACATTCAGCGACGACCCCACTACTACAAAAATATCCGCGGCACCTGCAAGATTCACTGCTTCAACCATCTCTGGCACTTCTTCGCCAAACCATACGATATGAGGCCTGAGCTGACTGCCCTTTTCACAGTTATCACCCGGATTAATGTCCCTGTATCCAATGTTATATATTAGTGAGGGATCAACAGTACTCCTTGCTTTGGTAAGTTCACCATGCAAATGCAGGACCTTTGAGCTTCCTGCCCTCTCGTGAAGATCGTCAATATTCTGTGTAATGATCTGAACATCAAAGTATTTCTCAAGGTCAGCCAGACCCAAATGTCCCTTATTAGGCACACAGTCGCGAAGCTGCTGTCTTCTCTCGTTATAGAATCTCAATACCAGCTCGCTGTTTCGTGCCCATGCTTCCGGAGTTGCAACCTCCGATACATCATACTCTTCCCATAACCCACCGGAATCCCTGAATGTTTTGATGCCACTCTCGGAGCTCATTCCGGCTCCCGTCAGTATTACAAGCTTTTTCATATTGCTACAAAATAAAAAATCAGATATCCATTGACCTCAAAGATCGCAAAGTTTTAGCAAAGTTAATTGCTTCACTTTTCCCTTATTTCCACCTCTTATCGTGAGGATTGCTTCGCCCGGCTGCGCCGTTCTCGCAATGACAGTACACTTAATTATGATACGTGATGATCCCACCAGATAATACTGGCGGTCATTGCGAGGATCCGCCAGCTGACGGAGACGAAGCAATCCTCCGGAATAGAGCAAATTTCATCTCCCATTGCGCCATTATCCCTTCATTTTATTGAGGATTTTACTATCTTTGCGGTTAATTTTTAAATAACAATCGCATTAATAACTAGCTGATACAATGGGGAAACGGTTTCCTGAATATAAAGGTCTTGATCTTTCGCGGGTGAATAAAGATATCCTGAAAGTATGGGATGAGAATGATACTTTTCATAAAAGTATACGTGAGGTAAACGGAAAAGGTGAATTTGTATTTTTTGAAGGTCCGCCTTCTGCAAATGGAAAGCCCGGTATTCATCACGTTATGGCCCGTACTATCAAAGACGCTATATGCCGTTTCAAAACACAAAGCGGATATGAAGTGAAACGCAAAGCAGGATGGGATACACACGGACTTCCTGTTGAACTGCAGGTTGAAAAAGCTCTCGGAATTACAAAGGAGGATATTGGCAATAAGAATTCTAAAAAATATATTTCAGTTGAAGATTTCAACAAGGAGTGCAGGAAAGATGTAATGAAATACACCGACCTGTGGGAAGAGCTGACGCGAAAGATGGGCTACTGGGTAAACATTGACCACCCGTATGTTACCTACGATAACCGCTATATAGAAACATTATGGTGGTTGCTGAAACAGCTTTATACCAAGGGAGCTCTTTACCAGGATTATTCAATACAGCCATATTCTCCGGCAGCAGGAACGGGTTTAAGTTCGCATGAACTTAATCTGCCGGGATGCTACCGCGATGTAAAGGATACTACTTGTATCGCCATGTTTAAACTGATAAGGGATAAGAAATCTGAATTCCTTTATAAGAACGCTGACACTGCCGATATACATATGATGGCATGGACCACAACTCCCTGGACACTACCCTCAAACACTGCGCTTGCTGTTGGAAAAAACATCATATATATAAAGGTAAGGAGTTTCAATCCTTATACCGGCGATCCGGTAACTGTAATAATAGCTAAAGAACTCCTCAACGCTATGTTCCCGGAATCGAATTCGGGACTTGATTTTGCAGAATACAGAACCGGCGATAAAAAAATCCCTTTTAAGGTTACAGGTGAGTGTTCAGGTAATGAACTTAAAGGATTAAGCTATAACCAGCTTATAGATTGGGTTAAACCTCCTGAAGGAGCTTTCCGTGTATTAACAGGCGACTTTGTGACAACCGAAGACGGTACCGGGATAGTTCATATAGCGCCCACATTTGGCGCTGACGACTATCGTGTTGCAAAAGAAAACGGAGTACCTCCGCTTCTCGTAAAAAGAAAAGACAATACGTATGGCCCTATGGTAGACAAGCGTGGCTTCATGGTTCCCATAGCCGATCTTGATGAATCGTTTGTAAAACAGAATGTCAATATAGCAACATATGCAGGTTTTGAGGCACATGCTGTGAAAAATGAGTACGATGTAAATCTTGCTCCCGATGCAGAAACCATCGATGTTGAAATAGCTGTAATGCTGAAACAGCAGGGCAAGGTATTCCGGATTGAAAAGCAGACACATAGTTATCCTCATTGCTGGAGAACAGACAAGCCGGTACTTTATTACCCGCTCGATGCATGGTTCATTCGTACAACTGCTTTCCGTGACCGGATGATAGACCTGAACAACACCATCAACTGGAAACCTCAATCAACCGGTACAGGCAGGTTCGGCAAATGGCTTGAAAATCTTGTTGACTGGAACCTTTCGCGTTCGCGTTATTGGGGAACTCCTCTTCCTATATGGCTCACCCGGGACAGGAAAGAAAAGAAATGTATTGGCTCAGCTTCTGAACTTAAAGCTGAGGTTGAAAAATCAGTAAAAGAGGGATTTATGAAGAAGAACCCTCTTCAGCACTTCATAGAAGGCGACAACTCACAGGAGAACTATGAAAAGTTCGATCTGCATCGTCCCTTTGTTGATGATATTATTCTTGTCAGTGACAGTGGAAAGAAAATGTTCCGCGAACCGGATCTGATTGATGTATGGTTCGATTCAGGCGCTATGCCTTATGCCCAGGCACACTATCCGTTTGAAAATAAGGAAAATTTCAGCGATATGTTCCCCGCAGATTATATTGCAGAAGGCGTTGATCAGACAAGAGGCTGGTTCTTCACTCTTCATGCTATTGCAACAATGATCTCAGATTCAGTTGCTTTCAAAAATATAATCTCGAATGGTCTTGTCCTGGATAAGAATGGGAATAAAATGTCGAAGCGCCTTGGAAATGCTGTCGATCCATTTACCTCCATTGAAGAGCATGGTTCCGATCCACTCAGATGGTATATGATTACCAACGCACAACCCTGGGACAACCTTAAATTTGATATTACAGGGGTTGATGAAGTTAAACGCAAATTCTTCGGCACACTATATAATACCTATTCGTTTTTCTCACTTTATGCCAACGTTGATAATTTCCACTATACTGAAAAAGATATCCCGGTAATTGAACGTCCTGAGATCGACCGCTGGATAATTTCACTTCTTAATTCACTGGTGAAAGAGGTAGGGAAGAGCTATGAGGACTATGATCTGACCCGTGCCGGAAGAGCAATACAGGATTTTGTTACAGAGAACCTGAGCAACTGGTATGTTCGTCTCAACAGGAAACGTTACTGGGGCGGGGAATATGATAAAGATAAACTTGCTGCATATCAGACACTATATACCTGTCTGGAAACAGTCTGCCGTCTTTCTGCTCCCATAGCGCCTTTCTACAGCGACAGACTTTTCATGGATCTTAATAATGTCACAGGCAGACATAAAGAAAACTCTGTTCATCTTGCTCTTTTCCCTGAATATAATGAAGAACTCATTGATAAAGCGCTGGAAGAGAGAATGGATATTGCTCAGAAAATATCTTCAATGATCCTTGGTCTACGCAGGAAAGTAAGCATTAAAGTACGTCAGCCACTAGCCAGGATAATGGTTCCTGTTTCTGATAAATATTTCAAAGCTAAATTTGAAGCGGTTAAAGATCTTATCCTTGCCGAGGTCAATGTCAAAGATGTTGAATACATTGATGATACTGCATCTATTCTTGTCAGGAAGATCAAACCAAACTTTAAAACTCTTGGACCACGTTATGGCAAACTGATGAAAGATATAAGCAACGCCATATCGAAGTTTACAGCGCAGGAGATTGTTGCATTTGAAAACAATGGTTCTTATCCTGTCAAAATCAATGGACAGGATATAATTCTTACAACCGAAGATGTTGAGATTATCTCCGAAGACATTCCGGGATGGCAGGTTGCCAACGATGGCAAGCTGACTGTAGCGCTTGATATTACTATTTCCGACGATCTGCGTTACGAAGGTATCGCCCGCGAATTTGTAAACAGGATCCAGAATATCCGCAAGGATACCGGGTTTGATGTCACAGACAAGATCTCTGTTCAGATTGAAGATCATGACTTCGTTCGTGAAGCCATAACGAGGCATAAAGCATATATAGGCTCGCAAACCCTGGCAACAGAAGTCATCCTTGTGAAAACACTCAAAGGGGAAAACGTGAAAGAGGTGGAGATAGATGAGATTACGGTGAGGATTGAAGTCAGGAGAAATGAGTGACGGGGAGAAAAACTGACTGGGTGACTGGGTGACTGGGTGACTAACTTCTTTTTCTGAAGGCCTCAGCAAGATTAGCTGAAACTGAGCGGGAACTTCTTCTAATTTGTGAAGTCAGGGAATATAATTCGTCCTTTGGAAATGACTTGGTTAAATAAAATATTTCCATTGAAGTCTTGAATGCCAATTGATAGACTTCAAGCTCTTTATGAGATCTAAGAATTTTCATAATAATTTGATTTAGCAACGAGACTAACAAATTTAATGAAACTCCCCGTCACCCCGTTCCGCTTCGCGGAATTTCGTCGTTGCGCTCCTCAATTTCCCAGTCACCCAGTCTTTCTTAATATTACTAATCTGTTTACTATATTTGCGTATTATACTTATTCTATGAAACGTATCTTAGTCACCGGCGGCGCCGGATTCATCGGATCTCACTTATGTGAACATCTTCTTAACCTGGGACATGATGTGGTTTGTCTCGATAATTATTTTACAGGTTCGAAGATGAATATTGTTCACCTGCTTAATAATCCGTATTTTGAAATTATAAGGCATGATGTTACAATGCCGATCTATATTGAGACAGATGAGATTTATAACCTTGCCTGTCCTGCTTCCCCGGTACATTACCAGTACAATGGCATAAAGACCATAAAGACATCAGTTATGGGTGCAATCAACACACTGGGCCTTGCGAAAAGGACTAAAGCAAAGATCCTGCAGGCTTCAACCAGCGAGATATATGGCGATCCGGAAGTGCACCCCCAGCACGAAGGGTACTGGGGAAATGTAAACACGCTCGGACCACGGGCATGTTATGATGAAGGAAAGAGGGTTGCCGAAACATTATTCATGAATTACTATTTTCAGAATAACGTGCGTATAAAAATTGCAAGGATCTTCAATACCTATGGACCAAAGATGAATTCCAATGATGGCAGGGTAGTTTCAAACTTTATCGTTCAGGCGTTAAAAGGCGAGGATATCACAATCTTCGGCGACGGCACACACACGCGCAGCTTTCAGTATGTTGACGACCTCATCGCGGGCCTCGTCAGACTGATGGATACCGATGACAGTTTTCTCGGACCGGTCAACCTCGGAAATCCAATTGAGATAACAATAGGTACACTTGCTAAAATGATAATAAAGATGACCGGCTCGAAATCCAAAATAATCTATCTTCCTCTTCCGCAGGATGATCCGAAACAGCGTAAACCGGATATTACTCTGGCAAAAAAGGAATTAGGCTGGGCGCCAAAAGTTGATGTGGAGACTGGTCTGGAGAAGACAATAGAGTATTTCAGGAAGACCCTGATTTGAACTATGATTGACCGCGCTACTATAGAACGAATTCTCGATGCTGCACAAATAGTTGATGTAGTGCAGGAATTCGTTCCGTTAAAGAAAAGAGGCGTTAACTTCCTGGGATTATGCCCTTTTCATAATGAAAAGACTCCCTCCTTTACCGTTTCTCCTTCAAAAGAGATATTCAAATGTTTCGGATGCGGGAAGGTCGGCAACTCGGTGAATTTTGTTATGGAACATGAGCACCTCACCTATCCGGAAGCTCTTAAATACCTTGCAAAAAAATACCATATTGAGGTTGTTGAAAAAGAGCTGACACAGGAAGAGCTTGACAAACAGAACGAAAGAGAAAGCCTTCTTGTTGTATCATCATATGCTGCCAGGCAGTTTACAGAAAATCTGTTTCAGACCGACGAGGGAATTACTGTCGGTCTTACTTATTTTAAAGAGAGAGGATTCAGGCAGGATACCCTGAAAAAATTTGAAGTCGGCTACAGCTATGAGAAACGTGATGCATTTTCAAAGAAAGCTATTGATGACGGCTACAAACAGGATTTTCTTGTTAAGACAGGTCTCTCTATACAACATGAAGATCGTTTCTTTGACAGGTTCAGCGGCAGGGTAATGTTCCCCATCCATTCTCTTTCAGGACAGGTACTGGGATTTGGGGGAAGAGTGCTCAAAACAGATGTAAAAACTGCTAAATACCTGAACTCACCTGAGTCGGAGATTTATCATAAGGGCCGTATCCTCTACGGGATGTTTCAGGCGCGCAAAACAATAACGCAGGAAGACCGTTGTTACCTGGTTGAGGGTTATACCGATGTGATGTCGCTTCACGAAGCCGGCATAGAGAACGTGGTCGCCTCATCAGGCACTTCCCTTACACAGGAGCAGGTAAGACTGATAAAAAGGTTTACCCAGAATATAACCATTCTTTATGATGGTGACGCTGCAGGAATAAAAGCTTCAATACGCGGTATCGACCTGGTACTCGAAGAAGGCATGAATGTGAAGATCGTTCTTATTCCCGATAACGAGGATCCTGATTCATATTCAAAAAAACTAAGCAATGAGGAATTCATAAAATTTCTGAAAGAGCATGAAACGGACTTCATTCGTTTCAAGACACAACTTCTTTTGTCCGAGGCAAACAATGACCCGGTAAAAAGAGCCGACCTGATACGCGATGTTGTAAAATCTATCGCGGTTATTCCTGAAGCAATTACAAGAACAGTATATATAAAGGAGTGCAGTACAGTTATGGAAATATCGGAGCAGGTTATTTATCATGAGGTAAATAAGTTGCGCCAACACAAAACCTTCCAGGACAGGAATAAGTATCCGGGTCCGGAAGATCTTCCTGTTCTCCCGTCACAAATTGTGCAACAATTACGTCCTGAAGCAGTTACCTCGTATTCTGAAAAAGAGATTATACGATTGCTGCTGAAATTCGGAAGTGTGGAATTTGAACGGTCACTTAATAAAGAAGACGGTAAAGAGGAGGTTCTCAGTGTTGCAGATTATATTGTAAGGGAGATTACCGGGGACGGACTTCTATTTAACGATCGCGTATGTTCGAAAATCTTTTCCGATTTCCGCTTTCATGTGGAACATGGGCTTATAACAGGAGATAAGCAATTTGTAAAACATGAAGACCCGGAGATATCAAGTCTCTCTGCCGATCTGCTTGCCGACTCACACGAACTCAGCAGAATATGGAAAGATAAACAGACTTTTGTCGAAACAGAAGAAATGAAGCTGAAGGAAATGGTAGGTGATGCTGTTCTGAAATTCAAAAGCGATAAGATCATGATAATCAGAAAAGAGATCATGGCGCAGCTCGAAGAAGCAGTTAAAGCCAATGATTCCGAAAAAGTGCTGCTGCTACAAAAGAGATATGCAAATCTGAGTGTTGCACTGGGAGCAATTTCCAGGAAACTCGGGGGCAGGATACTGCTATAATTAGTATCAGGAGTACCCTCTTCTCCGGGAGATTGCTTCGTCCGGCTATGCCGGACTCGCAATGACCGCCTTTTTTATCATGTTCGGTCTACACGTATTCTAATATAGTGCACTGTCATCGCGAGGATCCGCCAGTGGGCGGAGACGAAGCAATCCCCCAATCCCATCACGGAACTATCTTACTTGCACTGTCGCTATGTTAGAACATGAGATCCGGTTTAAAAGTGGAATTTATCATTTCTATCTTACTCTATTCAGATTTATTAGTAAATTTGAATTACTAATATTGATCTTATGAAAAACCTCTTCTCCTGTCTGATAATCATTTTATTAGTATCTGCTTTTTCCTGCAAACCGGGACCTAAGGAGAAAGATATATTTAAACCTCTCTTTTCTTCTTATAATTCCGATTCGGCAAATACAAAAAACCCGGTTTCAAAAAATGAGATTTTTTACGGGATTCTTACACCTGTTGAGGTATGTGAAATCTTTAACCGCCTTGGAATACCTCACGATAACGCTGCATTAAACCCAACATCAAGAAGAAACCAGTACCTGAGCAGTTCCAAAGCTTCAATCAATACCGGTATTTATGGAGTTGATTTTGGATATCTTAAAATGTTTGGTGTTGGCCAGGAGATGGTCGACTATGTTATGACAATCCGCGATATGAGCAGCAAACTTGGCATCCCTGACAATTACCTTACTGATCCTATCAGGAAACTCCAGGGCGATATTGGAGAACCGGATACTATTATGGCTCTTATGAACGATGTCTATAACAAAATGGAAAATCACCTCCGCGAGAGCGGAAGGGAAAGTACTGCAGGACTTATGATAATGGGAGGATGGGTTGAAGCGATGTTTATTGCTACCCAGCTGGTTTATGATCCCGCAAAACCGGATACGGAAGTAGTACAAAAGATTGCAGAACAGAAATATACTCTGACAACTCTTCTTAGCTTCATGAAGAATTATTACGATGACCCCGTGGTTGTTTACTATTCAAAAAAACTTAAATATCTCAAAAACTATTTCGACAGCTTCGATATCTACTTCAAAAAAGGAGACCTTGAAATTGATACGGCAAAACAGGTCTTCCGTTCAACCGGTAGTGAAATGAATGTCACTATCGAAACTCTGAATAAAATCCGCGATTACATCAATACGTTAAGGACGGAGATGGTTACTCCATAGGAACCCAATCTGCTTTTTGCCCCAATCCCACAAGGCGACACTTAAAAACAATCTACTTTCCATGGTGTAATGAAGATAAATAACCCTACAGAATGGTTCCCTATTGTTGATGAAGAAGGCAATACAATAGGTGAAGCCCCGCGAAATGTCTGTCACGATGGTAAGAGTCGTCTCCTGCATCCTGTTGTTCATCTCTGTCTTTATAACAGCAAAGGCGAGCTGTTTCTGCAGAAAAGAGCCATTACTAAAGACATACAGCCAGGCAAATGGGATACTTCGGTAGGTGGTCATATCAACCCCGGAGAATCAGTAGAAGATGCTCTCAAAAGGGAAGCCTCTGAAGAGCTTGGACTAAAGAATTTTATTCCCGCGTTTTCAGGAAAATATGTCTGGGAATCGCCGTATGAAAGAGAACTGGTTAATTCCTTCTCGACAGTTACTGATGAAGTCCCTGTCATCAATATGGATGAAATTGAAGAAGGCAGATTCTGGTCTTTAGAGGAAATTAAAGAGAATCTTGGACATGATATATTTACTCCGAATTTTGAATATGAGTTTGGTATAAAAAAATAAAGTATTTTTGCTAAATTACAGAATGTTAACAAACAACTTAAGGATGAAGCCTGACAAAATTTATGTACTTCTTGCATCACTAATTATCCTCTCATCAGTTTTATGGTTCATATCCTGTTCCCATGATGCCAAAATAGCAAACTTTCCTGAAATATGTTTTGAAGGGGATGTTCTTCCGATATTTACTAACAGTTGTGCAATGGCAGGGTGCCATGACGGGCAGGGCGAAACAAGATTAATTCTTAATAACTACGATGACATAAGCCGGGGAGTTTCTGCAGGGAATCCCAATGGAAGCAGACTATACACAGCTATTGTTGCAAAAGCCGGAGAAAATATGATGCCTCCAAAGCAGCCTCTTTCTATTCAGAACAGGACAATAATAAGATTGTGGATCGAACAGGGAGCACAGAATACTACCTGTTCGCAAAGTACAGGGAATGGAGGCAACACTCCTTTCGTAGCCCGTGCATGTTTCACCCGCGATATCCTCCCGGTGATTCTTTCCCGTTGTGCTACAACAGGATGCCATGATGCGACAGCTAATAGCGAAAAGGCAAGTTATACGACTTATGCCAGCATCAGGAGTTCAGTTTCTCCCGGGAATCCGTCACAAAGCAGTTTATACAGAGTGATTACACTTGCATCAGGCGAATCAAAAATGCCGCCAGCCGGCAGTCCTCAGCTATCTGTTGCAGAAACTGATTCAATAGCCAAATGGATAAGTTACGGCGCTCTGAATGAGAATTGCGGAGAGGTGTGCGATACTATTAATCCTGTCACATTTTCAGGAACCATATGGCCAATAATTCAGTCTACATGTACAGGATGCCATACCGGAACATCTTCCGGAGGAGGAATTGCAATTGCAAACTATGCAAATGTTCAGACCATAGCATTAAACGGAAGTCTTATGAATTCTCTCAGAGGAAATGGTGTGCCAATAATGCCTAAAGGAAGTTCTTTCTCCGCCTGCCGGATTAGACAATTTGATATCTGGGTTAAGAACGGTTCTTTAAACAATTAGTAATATTATGAATATGAAGCGATTATTCATTTCTCTGGCAATTATAACCATATTTTCATTGTTTTTCGTCTCCTGCTATTATGACAATGAAGAAGCATTATATCCGACACTCAGCTCCGCCTGCGATACAAACAATGTTACATTCAGCATAACGATTGTTACTATTCTGAATAATAATTGTTATTCATGCCATTCAAATACCACCGCAGCTTCTCAAGGGAATAATATTGCTCTTCAGAATTATACTGATGTTGTGGCACAATCAGCACAAATAACCACATCAGTGAAACATACCGGATCCATTTCTCCAATGCCAAAGAATGGAGGCTCAATTAGCGCCTGTTCCATAACTCAGCTTGATATCTGGGTCAGAAAAGGCATGCTGAATAATTGATTTGATACTCTAATCCCATCTATATGAAAAGATTACCTCTTATTATTCTTCTCATCCTTATTCCTGCCGGAATTTTTGCTCAGGATGATCTGATGAATCTGCTGGACCAAAATTCTCCCAAAGAAATAAACTATACAACTGCCACCTTCAAGTCTACCCGGGTATTGAATGGACATTCGATAGAAAGAATGCCTGCCGGACAACTCGACGTGCGGATATCACATCGTTTTGGGGCAATCAATTCCGGCGCTTATAATTTTTTTGGTCTTGACCAGTTTACTAATGTTCGTCTTGGCCTTGAATATGGAATAACGAATTGGCTCATGATTGGCGTCGGAAGAGGATCTTATGAAAAGACTTTTGACGGATTTGCAAAATTTTCTGTGCTGCGACAATCGACCGGAGCGAAAGTAATGCCCTTATCTTTGTCGGTGTTTTCGTCTGTTGCCCTTAAGTCGTTAAAATTTACCGATCCGGCCAGAACCAACTATTTTTCGTCGCGTTTGGCATATGTAGCACAGATACTTATTGCCCGTAAATTCAATCAGTCATTTTCTTTTCAGCTTACTCCAACATATATCCACAGGAACCTCGTTGCAACCGAATTTGACCCCAACGATCTTATGTCGATTGGCGCCGGAGGAAGAATAAAACTCTCAAAAAGGATAAGTTTTAATGCTGAGTATTATTACCTGGTAAATCCAAAAACCTATCTTAGCCAGCAGGTTTATAATCCACTATCTCTTGGATTCGATATAGAGACCGGCGGGCATGTGTTCCAGTTGTTTTTCACCAATTCCGTCGCTATGATCGAAAAAGGAATTATAGGTGAAACAACCGGTTCCTGGGCGAAGGGAGATATTCATTTCGGATTTAATATCTCACGTGTATTTACATTAAAGAAAGAGAAAAAACCTGTTGCTAATTAAGCAACAATGAACTTTTTTTTCTAGTGCCTGTTAAACGTTAAACAATAATATATTTATGAAAAGACTTACATTTATTTTCATCCTCTCCTTTCTGTTCCTTGCAGGCAATGCCCAGAAATACATGACCAAAAATGGTTATATCGGCTTTTTCTCACATACGCCAATGGAAGATATTAAAGCTGATAACAACCAGGTTGCAGGAGTACTCGACATCTCTACCGGCGATATGGTTTTCCAGGCGCTTATCAAATCATTCCATTTCGACAGAGCTCTTATGGAGGAACATTTCAATGAAAATTACATGGAGTCGGATAAAATTCCAAAAGCAAGTTTTAAAGGAAAAATCACTAATCCTGCATCAGTAAACTTTACCAAAAACGGAGTTTATGAGGTTACTGTTGAAGGGGATCTTACCATACATAATGCAACAAACAAAATCAGCACAAAGGGTACTATCGAAGTGGTTACAGGTGGAATAAATGCAAGTTCAAAGTTCAAAATAATACCTGAAGACTATAAAATTACGATCCCAGGTGTGGTCAGGGATAAGTTCGATAAGAGCATGGAGGTGACTGTAAATATGAAATATGCCCCGGTTGAGAATAAATAAAAGACATGAAACCCTACATCAAAGTCGCCTTATTCGTCGTAATTTTTATTGTCCTTGCGGCAATTCTGGCTGCGCTTTATATGTTTAATCTGAAACATATTGACATGGCAAAAGCCAAACCCGATTTCGTCATTACAGCTACTCTGCTTCAGAAGGCATTTGAAGATAATGAGACATTAGCCACAGGTAAGTACACAAATAAGATAATTGAGATTAGTGGTAAAATTGCCTCAGTAAAATCTCTTGAAAATAATATCGTAAATATTTCTCTCGTTACCGGAAGTGACCTTTCTTCAGTTATATGCACATTCCCTGCAATAACTGATCCTTCAAAGTTCAGGACCGGAGATGAAATAACGGTCAGGGGAGTATGCTCCGGTTTTCTTATGGATGTTCTGCTTAATAACTGTGCGGTCATAAAATGAAAATACTGTTATTGGGTAATGAAATTGAGGCAATGCTTCTTGATGAAATACTGACTGATAAGCAAATTCCACACTTTATTCGTTCATATCACGATTCGGCTTATGATGGTTTGTGGCAAACCCAGTCGGGCTGGGGTTATATTGAAGCTCCGGAAGAGTACCGTGAAGAAATACTCAGAACTTATAATGAAATGTCAATTTAACCGTCACAATTTACAGGCCTGCATTTTTAACTAAAATTTTTATCTTTGCCCTGCATTATCTTAATACCGGTTGGCCGGAAATATTTTGAAATATAATTATACTAAAGGTATATGAGTCAGAATCAAAAAGAGAAAAACAAGCTTTTGCTATTTATTTCTGAGATTTCCCATTCTCTGATCCCTATACTCAAAAGCAAATATTTATACATTGGCCTCCTTTCGGTGGTCGCCGGGGCAGCACTGAACTTCGCCTCAGAAACATACCTTCATAATTATATGAGTGAAGGGAAAACATTACCCATGCTCTCGGACTTAATTCTTGATAATATTCCATTAATAAATGTGTCTCTTGTTTATGATATCTTCTGCCTGGTTCCGATCTTTCTGGTCCTGGTATATTTTGTACATAAAAAAGATTATAATCGCATCCCTTTATTCTTATTGATGACCGGGATGTTCTACATTGTCAGAGGAATATTTATCGTTTTAACGCCTTTTGGCAACCCGCCTATGTTTGCAGGCTCTGATTCATTGTTTAATGGATTTTCAAAATATGAGCTCGGCGTATATCCCTCCGGTCATGCAGGTAATGTGTTTCTGCTGTTTTTACTTGTGAAGGATAAAAGTTATAAATGGCTCATATTCATTTGCCTCGTGGTAGTTATAACTGCATTATTCCTGGCCAGGGGTCACTATAGCATTGACATTCTCTCAGGCCTGTTCTTCTCATATGCAATCAGGTCGTTTGGTGAAAAACATCTTTCAATGTTTAATCTCGGAAACTACAGGGAACCTGAAAAGCTTAAAGTTGTCAGTTAAATATTTAGGTTTAGCTGGTGCGCAGGGGTCCCGGTAGAGATTTAATAAGAACCATAAGTCTTATCTTTTTTAGAACCTCTTTTTCTTTCAACCCTGATGATCAAAACGTAATTTACTATTCCTATAATTATCATAGCCAGTATAAACAGAGGGTAGCTGGTCCTCCAATTGGACGGACCTGTAATCATTGACCATTCTGACATACCCCCTATGCTGGCAAGCAATGTTAAGGGCATAAATATGGTGGCGATCAGCGTAAGACGTCTCACAGATGAATTTGTGTCGTTTGACATCTTGGTCATCAGATTATTAAGAAGCGATGTATACAACTCCATTAAACTTGTTTCAATTTCACGGTAAGTCTCGGTTAGTTCAAAGAATTTAGCCAGATGGTCATAAATATCACGGTAATGTACTATAGCATTGTCAGATACATAAGGGCAGTCCTTCCTGCAAATCTTGACCAGAATTTCCCTTTCATGATAAAGACTCTTCCTCAGGTTCAGCAGATCTTTCCTTAATCGGATCAGCTTCTGAGGCTGAAACGATTCAACATCGCTCAGTAATAATTCTTCTGCCATCTCCAGTTCGTCCTCCATGTCATCAAATGCCTTATACTTCTGATCAACAAGATAATCCAGTACAATATGCATCAGGAAATCAGGACCTTCTTTGGAATTCAATTGCCCGTTTTCAAGGACTCCGGCAATATCATTTAAGGGTTCCCTTGTTCCTGAATGATTTCCGCTGACTGTTATAAGAAATTTTTTACCGATGAAAAGGTTGATCTCATCCACAAAGAGTTCCTTCCCCGTGTATGTAAATCCATTGAAAATAATAAATGTGTTATTTTGAAAATACTCAATCTTGGGAACCTGATTTTCATCAAAACAGTCCTCAACAGATAATGGATGAATTCCAATAGTATCAATCAGGGCGTTCAGATCCTGCTTTGAGGGTTTAAAAAAATTGAACCAGACAAACCCGTCTTCCCTCGATGCGACTATCGCTTCTTCAAGATTACCAAGGCCGTAAAATGATCCGTTTAAGGTAAAATGATAGAATTTTGATACTGACATGACCTTATTAATTAAAGAGATATAAATGTATATGGAATTAAACCGATTCCAAATTACTACAAAAATATCTGATTCACACGATAATCAAAATCGTAATTCGAAATCCGAAATCCGCAAACCGAAATCAAGGACGCTTAAGTATTACTGAACATAAAAATTATTTAACTGTTATCATTTCAGATACAAAAAAGCATTTAAATGATATTCGTCACTGGAATGATGAGTATAAACAGATTAAATTTATAAAAATAATTTAGGATGAATAACGCAATATATAATTTCAGGGAACCTAAGAATGAACAGGTATTATCATATAAACCCGGCAGCTATGAACGGAAGATGCTTGAGGAGGAACTGAAAGCTCAGAAAAATCAGGTTATTGATATCCCGCTAATAATTGGTGGAAAAGAGATCCTAACCGGAAAGACCGGTAAGGTTGTAATGCCTTCCGATCATCATCATGTTCTTGCTACCTATCACATGGCAACCGAAAAAGAGGTTTCACTGGCAATTAAAGCAGCGCTTGACGCCAAATGTGAGTGGATGACACTTTCCTGGATGGAAAGAGCGGCTGTTATGGCAAAGGCAGCTGAACTTATTTCGAAGAAGTACAGGTACCGGTTAAATGCCGCAACAATGCTTGGTCAGGGGAAAAATGTCATGCAGGCTGAGATTGATGCTGCATGTGAAGTGGCAGATTACCTGCGGTTTAATACCTATTTTGCATCGCTCATTTACCAGGAACAACCCCTTTCAGATAACGAAAGCATAAACCGGCTGGAATACCGTCCGCTTGAAGGTTTTATCTATGCTGTTACACCCTTCAATTTTACTGCAATAGCATCTAATCTGAACACGAGTGTTGTCCTGATGGGAAATACGACTGTGTGGAAACCCGCGACAACTTCGCTTCTATCAAACTATTATCTGATGAAAATATTTGAAGAAGCCGGACTTCCTGCAGGAGTTATTAATTTTGTCCCCGGCCAGGGTTCACTTATAAGCAGTGTGGCACTTAAACACAGGGATCTCGCCGGTATTCACTTCACCGGATCAAATTCAACATTCAACTCGCTCTGGAAACAGGTTTCTGACAATCTTTCTGTTTATAAATCATATCCTAAGCTTGTCGGAGAAACAGGCGGAAAGGATTTCATATTTGCACACAAATCGGCCAATCCTCTTGAACTTGCCACTGCAATTGTAAGAGGTTCATTTGAATACCAGGGACAAAAATGTTCTGCTGCTTCAAGAGCATATATCCCAAAATCTATTTGGGATGAAACAAACAAGCATATATTGCGAATGATCTCCGAAATAAAAACCGGCGACGTAACAGATTTCAAAAGTGCGGTAAATGCCGTTATTGATGAACCCGCTTTCGATAAGATAATGTCATACCTGAGTAAAGTCAAATCAATCGGGGATGCTAAAATTATTGCCGGCGGAAATGGAGACAAGTCAAAAGGGTATTACATTGAGCCCACCGTGATAGTGACTGAAAACCCTCATTATTTCACGATGGAAGAGGAGATTTTTGGTCCCGTGATGTCAATATATATCTATAATGATGAACTGTTTGAAGAGACGCTTACACTTTGCGATGAAACCTCTCCATATGGCCTTACCGGGGCAATCTTCAGTAATGACAAATATGCCATGATAAAAGCATGCCGGGTATTGAGGTATGCAGCCGGAAATTTCTACATAAACGATAAACCAACCGGAGCAATGGTCGGGCAACAGCCTTTTGGAGGTGCAAGAGCTTCAGGCACCAACGACAAGGCAGGAAGTCATCTCAACCTTCTCCGCTGGGTAAGTCCCCGAACAATTAAAGAGACTCTGATGCCTGCCACAGATTTCAAATATCCTTTCATGGAATAACCTTACTGTGCTTATAAGGATAACGAAATAGTGTGCCTCCGGAAACAACTTCCATCGTTATTACATCACATTGAAAAAAAGTTCTGTAAATTTGGGCATGAAAATGCCGGTTAAAGACAGGAAAGACAGAGCGTTATTTATTTTGAATCCAAATGCAGGCGTTCAGCCTGTTAACTTTATTATATCAAAAGATCTTGATCGTCGGAAAAAGGATTTGAAATGTTTAAGAACCCGGAATATAAGTGATACCGGAGATCTGATTAAAGAAAATCTTGACAAACACAATGTTTTTATTGCTGCCGGAGGGGATGGGACAGTTCATACAGTAGCCTCTCAATTAGTCGGAAGTAATAAGATACTTGGGGTATTACCACTAGGATCCGGTAATGGTTTTGCGAAAGAATTTGGATTTAAAATGAATATAAGGGCTCTTCTCTCTAACATTGAGAAAGGCGAAAGCATGGATATCGATGTAATTGAGATCAATGATGAGCTTTGCCTGAATGTAGCCGGCATAGGCCTCGACAGTTTTGTGGCCCATTCGTTTAATGAACTTAAACTACGGGGCTTCCTTCCTTATCTTTTGCTGACCCTTAAAACATTTTTGCAGCTCCGTCCGTTTCACGTTACTATCAAAAGCGAGGGAAAAGTAATAGTTTCCGAGAAACTGTTTGTTCTGACCATTGCAAACACCAGGCAATTCGGCAATAATGCTTTCATCGCACCGCTCGCCCGCCCGAATGACGGGAAAATTGATATCGTTCTGATCAGACCATTCCCGAAAATATTAGGGCCTATTTTTATAATCCGTCTTTTTACAAAACGAATAAATAAATCCCGTTACGTCAGACATATTACTACAGATAAAGAGATAGTTATTGAAACAGATGAAACCAGGTTCCATATCGATGGAGAACCCCTGGAAATATCCGGAAAAGTAGTTGTAAGGCTAAAGAAAGAGGTTTTGAAAGTTCTTAAAACAGCCCATAATAAATTTATCATTAAAGCCTGAATAATCCATTCCCCATCATGAAAAAACTAATACTATTTGCGCTCTTCTTTGCGCTTACCAGGGTTTACGGACAAGACTCCGCAATTCACGTGATTCCGCAACCAGTTGAAATTCAACAATCAACCGGAGAATATACCCTGACTAGTGTTTCAACTATCGGCTTCAATAACCAGGATAGCCGAAAAATAGCTGATATGTTAGTTCAGAAACTGAATAACCCAACAGGCTTTTCATTTAAAGCAGAGCAAACCAATTCTGCTTCAATTCAATTCAATCTTAATAAAGTGCCTGTATCACAACTGGGCAAAGAAGGCTATTCGCTTGTTTCTGGTACAAGTGGTGTTGTGATTACTGCCAACGAAACTGCTGGACTGTTTTATGGAATGCAGACACTGCTTCAGCTTCTTCCGAAGGAAATAGAAAGTAAAACAGCAGTCAGTATGGCCTGGACCATACCTATTGTCAAAATTACTGACTATCCGCGGTTTGGATGGAGAGGACTTATGCTTGATGTAAGTCGTAATTTTTTCACAAAAGAAGAAGTAAAATCATATATCGATCAGCTTTCAAGGTATAAATTAAACACCTTCCACATGCATCTGACAGATGACAACGGATGGAGAATTGAAATTAAATCATTGCCAAAGCTGACAGAAGTAGGTGCATGGCGAGTACCCCGTTACGGACAATTTGGAGGTCGTGCTAAACCTGTATCTGATGAAAAAGCAACAGTCGGAGGGTTTTATACCCAGGATGATATGAAAGAAATAATCCGGTACGCCCAGGATCGTAATGTAACTATCGTTCCCGAAATTGATATCCCCGGTCATAGCATGGCAGCCATTGCATCCTATCCCGAATTGAGTTGCACAAAAGATCAGGATACAAAGGTCAATCCTGGTTCTTCATTTTCGGAATGGTATAAGGATGGTACCTTTAAGATGCTGTTAGATAATACCCTCAATCCATCAGACGAAAAAGTATATGAATTCCTCGATAAGGTATTTACAGAAATTGCCACCATATTTCCAAATCCCTATATTCATGTTGGCGGCGACGAGTGTTATAAAGGATTTTGGATGAAAGATGCCGGTTGTCTGGCACTTATGAAAAAAATGAACATGGCTAAACCGGAAGAACTCCAGGCTTATTTTATGAAACGTGTTGAAGGGATCTTGAAGGCCAAAGGTAAAAAGCTTATAGGCTGGGATGAAATTCTTGAGGGAGGAATTGGTCCTGAAGCAACAGTAATGAGCTGGCGGGGAATCAAGGGCGGAATAGAAGCAGCAAAAATGGGGCATAATGTTGTTATGACCCCTACTACATATGCTTATATCGATTATCAGCAGGGCGAACAAACAATTGAACCTCCGATGTATGCCAGCTTACGCCTCGAAAAATGCTACAACTGGGAACCTGTCCCGGAAGGAGTTGATGCTAAATATATTCTGGGAGGCCAGGGAAATCTATGGGCAGAACAGATAGTAACCCTGCATCATGCCGAATATATGACCTGGCCTCGTGGTTGGGCCCTGGCTGAAGATTTTTGGTCACCTAAGGAGTCAAAAAACTGGGCCAATTTTGTGCCTCGCGTTGAGAAACAATTTGAACGTGCTGAAATTGAAGGTGTTAATTACTCAACAGCATTTTACGATGCGATTGTAAATGTCAGGGGGAAAGATGGGGAAATGACTCTGGAGATGAATTCTGAAGTCCCCGGCCTGGATGTTTTCTATACTATTGATGGAGCAATGCCAAACATTTATTCTAATAAATACTCCAGTCCTGTTAAACTTCCCCCGGGACCCATTACAGTACGGGTGGTAACATACCGGAATGGAAAACAAATCGGCCATCTGATCACTTTAAATCCGGAGGAACTGAAAGGAAGAATCAGTACAAGATAATTTAGCTGAGTTTGTTTATTACCTTCTACCCAACCTTCCCCCAAGGGCATAGCCATCAGCTTAAGCTCTGGGGATGAATGAGAAACTGCGTAAAAGAGTTTCCCCCCGCCAAAAGCGGGACAGGCTCTCCTTTCATATTTAAAAAATGGTCCGGCCACCTCCCGTGCAGCGGGATGAAATGTATCTGGCATATATTCAATGCCTTACTTTCTGTTTTGTATTAAACTCTCTCACCATTTTACTATATTTAACACCTTAGCTTGACGGCTATGCCCCTAAGGGTGAAGTAACCATTTTCCACTTGGGGGAAATAAAAAAGAGGGTATAAGCCAGTGAAAACTTATACCTTTGCTCATAACTGAAGTTTATTTTGAAAGCATCTTCTCAAAATTACATTATAGTTAACTGACCTATGAAAATGAACGGACACTTTATAAAGACCCTGATTCTATTTCAGATATTCCTATTTGGATTGACACTTACTCTTACCGCTCAGACGGTGAAAGAAATTGAATCTCATCGTGTATCTCTGCCAAACGGATGGAAGCTGACACCTGTCGGGAAACTATTGCCCCTTGGTGATTTACCTTTAAATATTGCAGTTTCTCCCTCGAAGAAGCTTGCAGCAATAACCAATAATGGTCAGAGTGTTCAGACAATACAGCTGGTTGATATTGAACATGAAGTAATTCTCGACTCAGTTACTATCGGTAAATCCTGGCTCGGATTGACATTTTCAGCCGATGAGAAGTTTTTATATGCTTCCGGAGGCAATGACAACATGATTATCAGGTACTCTGTCAGTAATAATCATCTCGCGGTTTATGATACAATACGGATTGGAAACCCCTGGCCGGTAAAGATCTCTGTTGCCGGCCTGGCGCTTGATGACCTGAAAAACAGGTTGTATGTTGTCACTAAGGAAAATAACTCCCTTTATGTTATTGATATACAATCAAAAAAAGTTGTCTCACAACATCCACTGGGAGGCGAAGGATATACCTGCATTTTATCGCCTGATCATAAAATATTGTACATATCATGCTGGGGTTGCGATAAAATTCTGCTCTTTGATACAGATCAGCAAAAGATGACTGGTTCAGTTACAGTTGGCGATAATCCAAATGATTTATGCATTACAGCAAACGGAAATTACCTTTTTGTAGCCAACGCCAATGATAATAGTGTATCGGTAATTGATACCCGGCAGAAGAAGGTGATCGAAACACTGAACTCAGCGCTTTATCCTGAATCGCCTGCGGGCTCCACAACAAACAGTGTGGCACTGAGCAATGATGATAAAACTTTATTCATAGCAAATGCCGATAATAATTGTCTCGCAGTTTTTGATATTAGTACTCCGGGATCCTGCAAAAGCAAAGGTTTTATTCCTACAGCATGGTATCCTACGTGTGTTAGAATAGCAAAAGGTAAAATCATGGTAACCAATGGTAAGGGATTGTCATCCCTTGCAAATCCATTCGGGCCAAATCCAAATAGCAATGACGAAGAGGTTGTTTACCGGGAAGGTGGAAAGGAATTAAAAACCAAAGTTCAGTATATCGGTGGTCTGTTCAGAGGAACACTTGAAATTGTCAAGATACCTGATGCAGATCAGATGGCTCTTTATTCGAAGGTTGTTTACAATAATACACCTTATGTAAAGGAGAAAGAGTTGTTATCCGATGGTATGGCTGGAAATCCCATCCCTCAAAAAGTCGGAGATCCCTCCCCCATTAAATACATCTTTTACGTCATTAAGGAAAATCGTACCTACGACCAGATATTGGGCGATATGCCTGAAGGTAACGGCGATCGCAACCTTGTCCTTTTTGGTGAGAACATTACTCCTAACCAACATGCGATAGCCCGTGAATTTGTTCTGCTTGATAATTTTTATGTCAATGGAGAGGTAAGCGCCGATGGACATAACTGGACAATGGGAGGCTATGCTACTGATTATCTCGAAAAAACCTGGCCAACAAGTTATGGCAACAGAGGCGGAACATACGATTCTGAAGGGAACAGGGAGATTGCAAATAATAAAAACGGCTTCCTGTGGAATGCCTGTCAGCGTAAGGGTGTGAGCTTCCGGTCATATGGTGAATTTGTTGATAATTATAAGCCGAATATCCCTGTACTGAAAGATCATTTCTGTCCTTATTTTACAGGATGGGATCAGGCTGTCCGTGATACAATCAGATTTTCGCAGTGGAGGCGTGACTTTGATTCACTTCTGGTAACAAATTCCCTGCCTAAACTTAATACGATTCGTTTTATCAACGACCATACCCAGGGACTAAGTATTGGCAAGCCTACAGTTTTTTCACAAGTTGCTGATAATGATCTGGCAGTAGGTATGTTTGTGGATTACCTCAGCCACAGCTCCGTATGGAAAAGCAGTCTGATAATAATAGTTGAGGATGACGCTCAAAATGGTCCCGACCATGTTGATGCTCATCGTTCTACTGCTTATATTGCAGGTGGCTATGTAAAGAAAGGGTTCGTTGATCATACAGCCTATACAACAACCTCCCTGCTGCGTACTATTGAGCTCATCCTGGGTCTGCCGCCAATGAGTCAGTATGATGCTTCCGCGGTTCCAATATGGAGAAGCCTGAATAATACTCCTGATCATCCGTCTTTTGATGCCAAACAGTGTCAGGTTAATCTTGATTTAAATAATGTGGCTGAGAATATGTGGCAACAGAAAAGCGAGCAGTTTGATTTTTCAAAAGAAGATATGATCAGCGATACAGAATTCAATGAGGTGATCTGGAAAGCTGTAAAAGGACTAGATTCTCCCTGCCCGGCAACGGTGCATGCTGCGTTCTTCAAGGCTGATAATAAGTAAGATAGGGATTGAATTGCCTCCCCTGTGGTTTTTCTCCCCCCCCGGGACAGAGGAGCCCAAATCTTATATCCGAATTTATTTTAATTTAAATTCCACAGGCACCATAATCTGAACATCCACAGGTTTTCCGTCCTGCAATGCCGGTTTCCAGTCAGGCATGCTGCTTATAAGCCTAATTGCCTCAGCGTCAAACAGCGGACTTACCGATTTAATTACCTTACTACCGGTTACCTTTCCGGCACTGTTCACCGTGAAACTTACCAATACTTTGCCTGAGATTTTATTCTTAGCTGCTTCAGCTGGATATATCATATTCTGAGATATCCACGCATTCATTGCTTTATTACCACCAGGAAATTCAGGGTAGGACTCCACAACAACAAACGGTGCCTTTTCATTTTCCTGTGTAACAGGGCTTTGATCTTTAGCAATAGTTACATCTTCTTTTATTGTTGCTTCTGTCGCTTCTGTCGCTTCTGTCGCTTCTACAGCAGGTACCTTTTTAATTGTAATTTCAATGACTCCATCTTTTCCTTTTTCCCCATATTTATTAGTAGCAGATTTATCTTTCATAACAACAACAGACTCTATTGATTCCGGTGCAATTTCATCTATATCAATGTTTTTAATGGTTCCATCAACAACAATAAGGGGAGCTTTGCCATTTGCTGACCGGATCTTTACATTTGCCGGTGGTGGTGGCGGAGTTTTGGCATCCATCTTAGGTTCTGCTACATTTAAAGGAGGTGGTGGCGGCGGCGGCGGAGCTGGAGCTCCGTAGTATTTTACAGTGTCTCTCGCCATTTCGATCTTCATGTCAGAGGTGAAAACCGGTTTTACAACCTTTGTTTTAAAACCGACATAAGAAACTACCAGCAAACCGTCTTCCGGCAAATCGTGAAGTTTAAAATATCCTTTGTCGTCTGCCACAGTTCCAATAGTCGTTCCTCTAAGCGTAATAATAGTTCCCCCCAACGGCTTACCATCACGCTGAACAACAATACCTTTAACTTCTTTCATTTGTAATTCGGAAATAGTATTGTTTCCTGAATTTTCGCCAGTAGCTTCATATCGGTACTCCGGTTTTGCAAAGGAATATAACACAATCGCGAAGAACGGAAGTATGAGAAGGATTTTCATCTTTCTGTAAGGTGACCTTATTATATTTTTCATCATGTTAAATCTTTTTTTGTTAGTTGAATAATTAAAAGAATTTGCCAGATTGACAACAGGAGAGCCGACAATCTGGTTTAAAAGAGTCGCTCTGTAGATTGCCGGACTTGCTGTTCGCTGCAGCGCCACCTCATCGGCAAGATATTCATGGTTTTGCCTTACAAACCGGACATAAATCCAGACTAACGGGTTAAACCATTGTAACATACAAAGTAACTCAACCAGCACCAGGTCGAACCAGTGCTTCTGCCTTAAATGTGCCAGTTCGTGATTCACAATCTCCTTAGTTTCAATGTCGGTAACTGAAGGATTAACAAATACATAGGAGAAAAATGAAAACGAAGAAGTATATTCGGCAGTTCTGATCAATTTTACCGGATGAAGCGGAGTGATCTCCGCCTTCTTTATTATACGAAGAACGGACCTGGTCTGTTTTAATAACAGAAAAGCAACAATTAATGCTCCCGATATATAGAGAGCGAGCATCAGCAGGCTGAGCTGTCTGATATTAAAAGAACCGGCATCAGGCATCCCGTTCATAGTTACTTCGCCAGTCTGGATACTTAACACTGAAGGCAATAAAACAGTGTAATGAACTGAAATAAACGGGAATAACAATGAAGTCAGAATGCCTGCTAACAGGTAAATTCTGTTTAATAAGAAAAACCTTTCATTTCTTAGAAACAGGAAGAACGCCAGCGTAAAGCCGGAGAGCCAGATAACTGACTTAAACAGATATAATGCAAATGCCTCCATTACTTTCTCTTCTTATCTTTTGACAACTCCCTTTTAGTATCCTCAAGTAATTCTTCAAGTTCTGTAAGAGTCAAATCCTTTTCACGGACAAAAAATGATGCCATTGCCGGAAACGAATTATTAAAATAACCCTCCATCAAGCCGAAAAGCTGGCTCTTAGAGTAATCGCCTTTCGATACAAGAGGATGATACAAATGAACATTCCCGTAGGCTTTATGCCCTACGTAACCTTTCTTTTCCAGAACCCTTAATACAGTTGATACGGTATTGCGTGCCGGCTTAGGATCGCCGAAACTCTCGCGGATATCTTTTACAAGGCCATCTTTCATGTCCCATAAAATTTGCATTACCTGTTCTTCTGCTTTTGTCAGTTGCATAATTAAATTTTTATTGTCTTGCAATATTGCAGTCTTACAGTCCCACGGTCCTGGGTTCTAAAATCATTAAGTATCTCTGCCTTCTGCCATTTAGTTAATCCTTCACAACAAAGATATGACTATTTTTATAGTCGCGCAAATATTTTACGATAAAAATGACTATTATTCTAGTCGTTTATTGTATTGAGCTGGTAATATGGTTGTTAGAATTAGTGCGCATCTTCTCCGAATGGATTTTGTCTCAAAGATTGAAACCCTTTTGTCCCGCCAAAGCGGGATATCTCCCCTGTCAGGGGAGAAAATACTTATAAAAAAGAAGTTTTTACCCTCAGGGGAATTAAATCGGGGTTTCGCTCACTGGGGGTTACAATATTTTTTTCTTCTTTTGCTGGTCATTTTTTTATAATTTTGTATTAGTAATTTATTTAAATTTTTATAATATGAAACGAAACATTATTTTATCATTTGCAGCAGCATTTCTTATTATGCTCCCATCATTCGGACAGGGTGTTAACAACCTCACAAATAAAGAGAAAAAAGACGGTTGGGTTCTGCTATATAACGGCAGTGATTTCACTGGTTGGAGACAGTGTAATGGAACTGCCATGCCTATTAACTGGAAGATTGAGGATCAGGCAATGAAGGTATTCACAGGCGAAGGGAAGCAACCCGGTTCCGGTTCAAACGGGGATATTGTATATGGTGAAAAGAAATTTAAGAATTTTGAATTATCGATTGACTGGAAAGCCAGTAAAATGGCCAACTCCGGAATTTTCTATAATGTACGGGAAGTTCCTGGTAAAGAAATCTATTACGCGGCTCCGGAGGTCCAGATCCTCGATAATGTCGACGCAACAGACAATAAGATACCAAGTCATCTTGCCGGATCTCTGTATGATATGATTGCAGCTGATCCAAAAACTGTTCATCCCGCCGGTCAGTGGAATACTATTGTTATCAGGGTTGAGAACGGGAAAGTAACACACATTCAGAATGGGGTAAAGGTTGTTGAGTATGAACTGTGGACCCCTGCATGGGATGCTATGATTGCAAAAAGTAAGTTCAAGGATTTCCCGGGCTTTACCGAAGGCATATCTAAAGAAGGTTTTATCGGACTTCAGGACCATGGGTATCCTGTCTGGTTCAGAAATATTAAAATAAGGGAGCTGAAGTAACTTCAGTTCAGCTTCATAATTAAATATAGCTATAAAAAGCGCTCACTGTCCGTCAACCGGAATCAGTGGGCGTTTTTTGCAAGGCAGTATTTTATTGTTTAATAAGCTGTCCTCTGATTTCTCCACCAGGAAATGCTGCTGAATGAATATTTACATAATATAAATCTGCATTAAGATCTGCTTCTTGTGTCGCGTCTAATGCAACAGAATTATATTTTATCGGAGATGTTATTGGTGAGGTAAAACCAAATACAACACTCCCTGCCACCCCCATGTCGCCTTTATGAATATGTGAGGCCGTTGCAGTTATGCCACTGAACGTTACAACAATGTTAAACATTTTTGTGCTTGTATTAAATGTCAGGGTTGCTGTTCCTGTTGCAGTGGAAGCATTGGAAGGAGTTTCGCTGGTTCCATTGATTGTCGCCTTGAATGTAACATTTGCATCTTTTGTCTTTTTGCAGGAGGATGCTGTAATAAGGATGCCGGCTATAACAACAAATAGAATTTGTTTAACCAGAAATCTCTTCCCATACAAATTGAAAGGGTTTTTAAGTGCGCTTATTTTTGTTCTCATGATAAATTAAGTATTTAAAGGTTTAAACATAATTATTCTCAATCTATCTTACCAAAGGCCTGACTCACATCATATTAAATTTAGTTAGTCAATATGCTTATCATAATTCTATTGAATTTTAAACAAAAAGCACAGGAAAATGTTTAATTATTAAAATGATTTAAAGAAAGAATAACATAAATAGATGAACAGATGAAAAAAGCAATTTCACTTTTTATTTTTGTAATTCTGATAGGTGGATTCTCAATAACAAACAGTTGTAAAAAAGACAACAAAATCAGAGGCTGTATGGACAAAGACAGTAAGGATTACAATGCAACTGCACAGGAAGATGATGGAAGCTGTTTGTTTGATGGGGAGATTGTTTTTTGGTATGACAAGATTGCTTCTGACGGGCTTATTGCTGACGGGGCAAATGCTCTGACATTCTATCTTGGAGGTCAGGTTATAGGTTCTTCTGCAACAAGTGTCTTCTGGTCCGGGTCTCCTGCTTGTGGTCAGAATGGTTCAATAACTGCAACAGAAGATTTGGGAAAAGTTAAAACTCATGCCTACACTCTTAGTGTAAAAGATCAAACGGGATTTGAGTACTGGAATATACTTATAAACATTGACGCCAATACCTGCACACAATATCAGCTTGTCTGGAATAATAAGTGATATATAAGCATCTTTTCATACTGAGCTTATTTCCAAACCATTAATTAACTGAAATGCCCGTCGAGCTTGTCAGATAGTTTAAACCTGAATCTTTGATTTATACAAAGGTTATGATCCAATCCGAAAGTCTGTATAATTAACCGTAGGCTGAGTTTCCACGTTTACAGATTCCACAAAACCAAACCCCGGGCCTTTTCTGCACCATTCAACAAAAGAGTTCAACTGTTCCGTTGATCCTTCCGCTTCAATGTAGACACTCCCATCGGACAAATTTTTAACAAACCCGTTGATGCCCAGTTTATGAGCTTCTCCAGCAGCACTCCATCTGAATCCGACACCCTGAACGTGTCCTGTAATATAAATTCTATATAGCTGTTTGTCCTCCATAGCTGAAAACAAAGTTAATATGAATTATTATTTAGTCCATCCGTGTTAACAAATCCTAATCGGTAGAACAAGATTTGCATAAAGAAAACATTTTGCCGCCAAAATGTGTAAATTTATAACTTTGTAACTTAATGGCTATTAATACATGAAAGCAATTATAATTGGTGCAACCGGGTTAGTTGGAAATTTGATTTTGAAAGAAGTTTTGAACGATAAGGATTTTTCGGAAGTGAGGATATTTGTCAGAAAACCCACCGGCATAGTTAATCCAAAACTGAAAGAAATAGTTAATCCTATGAAAGACATAAGCGCTATGAGTACTGATATTCAAGGTGATGTACTTTTCAATGCCCTGGGAACAACGATAAAACAAGCAGGGAGTAAAGAAGAACAACAACGGATTGACAGAGATTTGCCAATAGCTTTTGCCGGAATTGCTTCAAAAAACGGGGCCGGACTAATGTTGAATGTTTCCAGCGTTGGTGCAAAGATGAACGGTGGATTTTATCTGAAAACAAAAGCTGAAATGGAAAATGGAACAGAGAAATTCTTTCCCAATAAGACTTTTCATTTCAGACCAGGTTTTTTAGTGGGGAAAAGGAATGATTTCAGATTTGCTGAGAAAATTGCTTTTGGCGTGATGAGAATAATAGATCCGATTTTAGCAGGATCTTCCAAAAAATACAGGAGCATGCCGGCGGATAAACTTGCAAAGGCAATGGTTATTCTAAGTAAAAATCCAGTCGGGAAACCAACTGTGCTATATTTTTCGGATATTGTGGGGTGTATTTGAACAAGTTTATAACCTTTATTAAAATATAAGATTATGAATCAGGAAGAAAGATTACAAAAACTACCGGGCTGGATAAAGTAAATTATGGTTTTCTTAAAACAAATTCGGCTGCCGGTAATAATTAGTATCCATCATGTCAGGCTTTATAATCTGGCTCATGGCGATGGCAGCGTCAACCTTCGCGTTCAAAAAAGCAAAACAAACTGCCGAAGCAAAAGTTAATACCAACTCACTGGAAATATGGTACAAAACCAATATCCCTCTTGGAATTGGCCGGGGTATTTTCCCCGGAAGAGTTGCCTGGGGGCATAACCCCGAAATTGCTTCCTGGGATGGGAAAACCGGATTTTGGTGGGAAGATCAGTTCAACAACCAGGGTGAGACAGATAAGCTTTTATCTCAAACCCTATTGAGCTTAACCAATATTAAAAATGAAAAAAATCATGGGATGCCTTATTTCATTCCTTCAATAAAACTAAACGGAATGCTGATTCAGGATATAAACCCGGTGAGAAGGTGACCATTAAAAATTAACCAGAACAACACCGGAGCACATGAAAATACAAATAGCAACTTGTGTGGTGGAAGCCGACTATTTAATCGACATGGCATTGATGAAAGGTCACGTAAGTCAGGGAGTAACTCTTTGTGCAAAGAACTTTTTCGGATGCACAAGTATTGAATACGACTGGCGTAAAAACGCATACTCAACCGGGTTTAACCAAATGCACCGGACATGAAGTACAGTGATTATTACCTGACAGAAAGTGCCCGGGCCGGCAACCCTCCGTCCGGAACGGCTGATAGTCTCTTTTTTTAATTCTCTGGTTGCTCTTTATGTCCAATCCATCGATCAATTATCCCTAATCAAGCACCTTGTACAAAAGCAGTAGCTATTTGCCCATAAGTTTTCTTTTTGACTATCATTATATACTGCTCTACAGCTTGTTACGCATAATGGTCTAAAATATTATTCCTGCCTAACCAAAAAACTGGTGGAAAATACGTGAATAATGCAACTTATTTCGGGAATTTTGCAACAGATATCATTATAATTGATGTACTATTGCACCCATTAATGAAGCCCCTTGTCAATTGGGAAAGTTCTACGCTTGAGAATATTCATCTCCCCAACTGATGCTACTAATTAAATATCGCACTTAATTTTAATTACCAAGAGGACTTCTTACAATCTAAAAAACATAGCTCTATTTTGAAGATATATATTAAATATATGGTCAGTAACCGCTGCAAATTGACAGTGAAAGAAGTGCTGAAGGAACTTGGACTTCACTTCGTGCTTGTCGATATGGGAGTGGTAGATATAATGGAGAATATCACAACTGATCAGCTTGAGCAAATAAGAATAGCACTTCTTAGATCAGGGTTAGAATTAATGGACGATAAGAGGGCGGTGCTTGTTGAAAAAATAAAGAATATTGTCATTGAAATGATTCATTATAAGGATGAAACGCCTAAGACAAACTTTTCTGATTACTTAGCAGAGAAATTAGACTATGATTATACATATCTGTCAAATTTATTCTCAGATGTTCAGGGAATTACTATAGAGAAATTTATCATAACTCATAAAATTGAAAGAGTAAAAGAATTAATCATTTACGATGAACTAAGCCTTAAAGAAATTGCCTGGAATATGCACTATTGCAGCGTTTCACATTTGTCTAATCAATTTAAAATGATTACAGGTTTTTCACCTTCTCATTTCAAAAATCTAAAAAACAAAAGACGTAATCCGATTGAAGAAATTGGAAGGCGACTAGAATAAGTTATTAAAGCAACATAAATAAATATTTCAAAAACAAATATGAATACTACAATAACTCATGAATCACAATATGCCAGAAGTTTGATAGAAGCCAGCCTGGATCCTCTCGTTACAATAAACACTGAAGGGAAGATTATGGATGTGAATGAGGCTTTAGTAAAAATTACTGGAATCACACGTGAAAACCTCACGGGCACTGACTTCTTTGATTATTTTACTGAACCACAAAAAGCACGCAAAGTTTACCAGGAAGTGTTCGCAAAAGGATCCATGACTAATTCCCCCCTTACCTTTCTTCAAAAAGATGGAAAGCTTACAGATGTATTATTTAACGGATCAGTTTATAAGGATAATAAAGGAAAGGTGCTTGGTGCAGTTGTAATGGCCAGAGACATTGCTGAGCAAACGTGGTCAATTGAGTTGCGAAGTGTCAATAAAGAGCTTGCTTTCCAGAATAATGAAAAAGG